>JBKDZW010000080.1:0-22628 GCA_047971685.1 Rhodoblastus sp. | reverse complement strand
CGTTCGGCGTGACCGTCAATTGCATTTCGCCCGGCTATGTCTGGACGCCGCTCGTCGAAAAGCAGATTCCCGACACGATGAAGGCGCGCAACATGACCAGGGAGCAGGTCATGAACGATGTGCTCCTGACGGCGCAGCCGACCAAGCAATTCGTGACGGTCGAGCAGGTGGCCGCGCTTGCCATGTTCCTGTGTTCCGATGCAGCTTCGCAGATGACAGGCGGAAATCTGTCGATAGATGGCGGCTGGACGGCTGAATAATCGGACAGAACGTATCCAGATGAACAAGAAACGGATCAATCTCGCCCTCCAGGGCGGAGGCGCGCATGGCGCTTTCACCTGGGGGGTTCTCGACGCGCTTCTGGCCGATGGGCGCTTTGAAATTGCCGGCATCAGCGGCGCGAGCGCGGGCGCGATGAACGCGGTCGTGCTGGCTGACGGTCTACGCGAGGGCGGGACGAAAGGGGCGCGCAAGAAACTCGAGGAGTTCTGGCGCAGCGTCAGCATCGGCGGGCAGCTCAATCAGGTTCAGCGCACTCTGTTCGACGCCTATATCAGAGCTTTCGATCCCCTGAGCCTCAGCGGGCGGCTCTTGGAGAGCGCGAGCAATTTCGTGTCGCCTTATGCACTCAATCCTCTCGACATAAATCCATTGCGCACGGTGCTCTCGCGGCTCGTCGATTTCGATGCGCTGCGCGCCAGCAATTCGGTCAAGCTCTATATTTCCGCCACGAATGTCCACACGGGCCGGATCAAGATTTTCAATCGCCCGGAATTGACGGCGGAAATGGTCATGGCTTCGGCCTGCCTGCCAACGATGTTCAAGGCGGTCGTCATCGACGGCATTCCCTATTGGGACGGCGGATATTCCGGCAATCCCTCGCTGTTTCCGCTGTTTGCGGACACGGATGTCGCCGACATCGTGCTCGTGCAGCTTGATCCGATCAAACGGCTGGGCACGCCCGACACCGCCGCCGAGATCATGCAGCGCATGAACGAAATCACGTTCAATGCGCCGCTGCTCGGCGAGTTCCGCGCCATTGATTTCGTTGCGCGCCTGATCGACCAGGGCCGGTTGAAAAACACGAATTACAAGAAAATCCGCATGCATCTGATCGAGGGCGGCAAGGCGCTTGCCGCTTATAATTCGGATACGAAAATGCAAGCCGAATACGGCCTGTTCCGAAAGCTGTTCGATCTCGGCGAGAAAACCGGCAAAAAATTCATCGCAGACAATTACGATGAAATCTGCGTGAAAGGCACGCTTGATCTGCGTGAATATCTCGATTGATCGTGCGGCTTCGCCATAGGCGCATCAAGCTGCAAACGGCCCGGGTTCCCCTGCGGGCAGGGGAATTTTGAAGGCGTTGATGGTCATCGAGATCAGGCCGTAATAGCCGAGTATGCCGACGAGATCGACGAGCGCGCGCCGTCCGAGACATTGTTCGGCTGCTGCATAGGTTGCATCCGACACGCGCTTCTTTTCCAGAAGCTCGCGTGAAAAAGCATAGACCGCCTTTTCATCGTCTTGCGCGAAATCCGGCGCAAGCCCGCGTCTGATGTTTTCGAGCGCTTGCCGATCGAGGCCGGCGGCAAGGCCGATAGGGGCGTGGACATGCCATTCAAAGCCGGCGCGCCACCAGGCGCCCGTCACGAGAATGGCGAGTTCGGAAAGGCGGGGCGGCAGAACCGTTCCATAGCGGCAGAAAGCGCCGAGCGCCTGCGCTTTGCCGGCAAGTTCCGGGCTCGTCAGCCATACGCGCAGCGGTCCCTCGACCTTTCCGCGCGGGCCGGAGACGATGTCGTCGTAGACGCGCTTCTGCTCCGCATCGAGCGTTGCGGGGTCGATGTCGGGCAGGCGGGCCATGCAAAACCTTTCGTTGGATGCGCCGCACACCTTATGATTGCGCGATGGCCCGGCCAAGCGCCGACGCCGCAAAAGGGAGGCCGAGCATGCCCACGGCGACGGAAAACCACGAGGCGCAACGCGTTTATTGGGATGGCGATGGCGGCGACAAATGGATCAAGGGCAGCGCCGATGTCGACGCCAATGTGGCGCCGGCACAGACCGCAGCCATCGATCTTGCCGGCATAGAGCCCGGCGCGCGCGTACTCGACATCGGCTGCGGATGCGGCGCTTCGACAATCGCGCTTGCCGCAAGCGTCGGGCCGGAAGGCCGCGTTCTCGGCATCGACATTTCACAGGCGATGATTGCGCAAGCGCGGAAACAGACGCGCGATCTGCCACAGGCCGAATGCCGGGTTGCAGACGCTGCGCGCGAAAAATTCGAGGACGAGAAATTCGACAATCTGTTCTCGCGCTTCGGCGTGATGTTCTTCGGCGATCCAACGGCGGCTTTCGCGCATTTGCGCGCAACGCTGGCGCCGGGCGGGCGGCTTACCTTTGTGTGCTGGCGACCGATAGTGGAAAATCCATGGATGCGCACACCCTTCAATGCGGTCTGCAAACATGCGCCGCGCCCGCCGCGTCCCGGCCCCGAGGATCCCGGCCCGTTTTCTTTCGCCGACCCGCAGCGCGTGACCCGCATTCTGACGCAGGCGGGATTTGGCGCGCCGAAATTCACGCCGTTCGATTTCGACATGGATCTGGCGCTCGGACGAGGTCTGGAGGCGGCGGTCGGGATGGCCGCCACAGTGGGCGCGGCCGGCGCGGCGCTGACAGGACAGCCGCCCGAAATCCGCGCCGCCGCAATAGAGGAATTGCGCCGGGAGCTCGCGCCTTACGAGAAAGACGGGCGCGTGCCGCTGGCGGCTGCTGTGTGGATTGTGAGCGCAGCGTAGATTTGGTGGGTTGGGCGCGGATTTCTCCAATGCGCGCCCTCCCCCGCAGGGGGAGAGCGTCCGTACCGGAATTTTGTGCCGGTGCGCGGAAACCTTACTCCGCCGCCTCGCTCAATGGCGCGTAATCCGTGTAACCGCGCGAATTTCCGCCGTAAAACGTACTGCGGTCGTAGGGGCGGAAGGCGGCGTTGCGGCGGATCAGTTCCGGCAGGTCGGGATTGGAGATGAAGAAGCGACCGAAGGCGATGGCGTCGGCCTGGCCGGCGGCAACCGTCTGCGCCGCCGTATCGGATTTGAAATTGCCCGCCGTGATGAGCGCGCCCTTCCATAGCGGACGAACGATGCCGCAGCCCGAGGGCGCGTCCTTGTGATCGACCTCGCGCTGGCCGGCGCCGCTGGCGCGCGGCTCGATCAGGTGGAGATAGGCAAGGCCCATCTTGTCCAACTGGCCGATGACATGGCCGTAGAGCGGCATGGGGTCGTCCTCGCCGCTGTCGTTGGCGCGCCCGTAGGGCGAGAGCCGCACAGCGACCCTGTCGGCGCCGATGGCGCTCGCTGCCGCATCTGTCGCCTCCAGCAGCAGGCGCGCGCGATTTTCGATCGAGCCGCCGTAAACGTCTGTGCGCTTGTTGGTGCGCGATTGCAGGAATTGTTCGAGCAGATAGCCGTTGGCGCCGTGAATTTCGACGCCGTCGAACCCGGCCGCGCGGGCGTTTTTCGCCGCCTGGCCATATGCTGCGACAATGCCCGGCAATTCGGAAGTCTCGAGCGCGCGCGGGGTCTCGAAGGGGTGGGGCTTGAAGTCCGCGCCCATTACCATGCCGCTCGATGGCGGGATGGCGGAAGCCGATTGCGGCAGGCCGCCGTCGGGTTGAAGCGAGGAATGGGAAATGCGTCCGCCGTGCCAGAGTTGCAGGAAGGCGACGCCGCCCTTGGCGTGGATGGCGTCGACCACCAGTTTCCAGCCGGCGATCTGGGCGTCGGAATAAACGCCCGGCACGTTGGGGGCCGCCGCGCCGCTCGCCATAATGGGCGAGGCCTCGCCGATGATGAGGCCGCCCCTGGTCGCGCGCTGGCCGTAATATTCCGCGTTGAGCGCGTTCGGCGCATTTGTTCCAGAGCTCGCCCGCATGCGGGTCAAAGGCGCCATGACGATGCGATGCGCGAGCGTTGCGCAACCTATTTTCAGCGGCGTGAACAGGGCTTTAGTCGACATGCGGCGTTTTCCTCGATTCCGGTTTGATCGAGCGATTAAATCGGAAGACGCCTGTCAGCGAAAGCGTATTGAACGCCGCACCGGCCGCTGCATCAATTGCTGCGTCTGTTGCGGCGCTTTTCGCTGCGTTTCTCGCGCATCTCGTCCCAGGAGGTTTTCTGCTTGTCGGAGAGGCTGGCGTAGAAAGCCTCGAGCGGGGCGCGCGTCGCCTTGAAATTGGCGAGCTGGGTTTCCAGCCGCTTCTGACGGTAATCCAGGCGACCCTGGAAGTTTGAAAAATCGGGTTTTTGGCCACATATGACCTTGCGCGATTCCTCGCGCGCCGCGATCCGGGCTTCCTGCCAGGTCTTGAGCAATCCCTTCTGCTTTTCGTCGAGCGACAGGCGTTCGCTCAGGCGCTCCGCGTAGCGGTCCCAGGCCTGCTGGGGCTTCAGGGCGCCGCACAGGCGTTCGATCATGCGGGCGCCGCGCCCGGACGAGGATTGGGCCGATTTCGCCGTCTCGGCCTGCGCGCCCGCGCCGATCAGGCAGGCAAGCGACAGAAGGGCAGGAGCAAGAAGACGGGTCATGTAGAACTCCGGACATTGCGGCGGATTTTGCCGCGCTTGCCGAAGCAGACGCGCAGCGGCGCGAAAACTCAAGACCTGGATCTCCCGCGTGCTTTGGCAGCGGGCCGGTCAGCGCCGCCTGCACGCGGGGCGGCGTGGGCACACACAAACCGGCAGCCGGCTACGTGCGCAGCCGGACCGTTCATGCAGAACTCTAATGAAATCAGGCGGTCGCCGTCTGCTTCTTGACGATTTCGCGCTTGAGGGCGCGGGCGCCGATCGACAATTCGGCGTCGCGGGCCTTGAGCAGGAAGGCGTCGATGCCGCCGCGATGCTCGACCGAACGCAGGGCGGCTGCGGCGATGCGCAGGCGCACGGGGCGCTGAAGGGCTTCCGACATCAGCGTGACGTTGCACAGGTTCGGCAGGAAGCGCGTGCGCGTCTTGCGGTTCGAGTGGCTGACGAGATTGCCGGTCTGGACGGCCTTGCCGGTCAGTTCGCAGCGGCGGGACATGGGTTGCTCCGTAATCTGGTCGTCCCGGCGAGCCGGGGGAAAGTTCGTTCCTCGCGCGCTCGTGCCAGCGGCGGGCCGTCCCATGCTGCATGTGACATGAAGCATGGACATGAGTGCATGCGACATGAATGCATGAAAAAGCCTTCGGCGGCACAAAGCCGCCGAAAAGGATGCGTCGCTATACGGGCTCGGGGCGGCTGCGTCAAGGCGAGCGTGAAGCGCCAACCCGGCAACTCGCCGGGAAAGGCTGGTCGCAATAATATACGGCTGGAAATGGGTCCATATTATCGGCCTGATTCAATATGGAACCGGGAGTGGCGCTATATGCGCTTCCGCCGATCATAAAACGGCTGCCCCGATCTTTGTTATCGACTAGAGATAATATAAGGTTGCTTGCGATTCTTTATTAATGTAAAACGATAATATGAAATATCGATCCGGGTCATATGTAAGACAGTCGACGGGATATCGTGCATTCATCCCAGCACCGCTTCCGCCAGAGCCGCCGGTCGAAATCGATCCGGAAATGCAGAAACTCTTGTCGGATGCCGATCGCGCGCTTGGCCGCCTTGAGGGATCCATCCAGACACTGCCAAACCCCGACCTATTCGTATTCATGTACGTGCGAAAAGAAGCGGTCCTGTCTAGCGAGATAGAGGGCACGCAGGCGTCGATCAGTGACTTGCTCAAGGCGGAGGCCGACGTTTTCGACGCCCATGCGCCTCGCGATGTCGACGAAGTTCTGAACTACGTGAAGGCGATGAATCATGGCTTGGATCGCCTCGTAGATCTCCCGCTATCTGTGCGGTTGATCCGGGAAATTCACGAGCGGCTTTTGAAGGATGTCCGAGGCCATAGGCATCAACCAGGAGAACTTCGACAGAGCCAGAACTGGATCGGTCCCCAGGGCAGCACCCTCATGACAGCGACGTTCATTCCGCCGCCGCACCATGAGATCGATCAGGCGCTCTCCAATTGGGAGCGGTTCCTGCACGCGGAAGACCACATCCCGGATCTCATCAAGATAGGCTTGGCGCATGCACAATTTGAAACCGTTCATCCGTTTCTCGATGGCAACGGCCGCGTCGGGCGATTGCTGATCACGTTCTTCCTCTGCCAGAAAGGCTTGCTACAAAAGCCCGTGCTATATCTCTCCCATTGGTTCAAGCAACATCGGGCCGAATATTACGATAGGCTTCAGCAGGTACGAGATACCGGTGATTGGGAAGGCTGGCTAAAGTTCTTTTTGAGCGGCGTCGGCAAAGTCGCCGAGCAAGCAACTGAGACGGCCCGTCAAATCGTCAGCCTCCGAGAAGCGCATCGTTCGCTGATCACAGATAATTTCGGTAGTGGAGCCGGTCGTGCCACGAAGCTGCTGGAAAGCCTTTACAGAAGGCCGTCGATCAATGTCAATGATGCGCGAGACTTGCTTGGCGTGAGCTACGCGAACGCCAACAATATGATCGAGAAATTCTGCGAGCATGAAATTTTGTTCGAGGTGACGGGCCAGGCGCGCAACCGAATGTTCTTTTACACGCCATATATCGATCTGTTTTCACGCATTTGACGCCGCTTATCTGGATGCCTTTATCTCGACCGCCGTTTTGCGTTGGGACGTTCGCTTTCCCTTCGACCGCCGCTCCGTCCCCACCAGGCTGGTCTTCAATTTCCGCATCCCGTTCACGCGCCAGACGAACCGCCTTAATCTTGAACTCGCGACTGAATGCTCGCCTTGGACTGCTTTCGCTCTGGCAGACGAATCCCAGCCTCACGCCTCGTCGAAGATATCGAAGCCACCGGAGCGCCAATTATTTCGCAAACGCCGGATCGCTTCCATCAGACACGAACCGCACAAAACCCGGACAGACGAAGGGCCGAAATTGCTGCGTGTGCGTCGGCACATCGGCCGGAAACGCCCGCCGTTATTCTCCAATCATCGCCGAACGCCAGACGAACGCGAGGCGAAACAGACAGGAGAGAGTCATGATCCGCACATCCGCTTCCAGAACCCGCAAGTTCATCGCCGTTTCCATCGCCGCGCTGACCCTGGCCGGGACGGTCGCCGCCACCGCCACGCCGGCCGCCGCCTGGGGCCGCCATCATCATCACGGCGGCTGGGGCTGGGGCGGGCCTGCGATCGCTGCCGGCGTGATCGGCGGGCTGACGCTGGGCGCCATGGCGGCGAGCGCGCAGCCGGTTTCCGACACCTGCGTCGAACGCCGCCCGGTCTACGACGATTGGGGCCGCTTCCGGGGCTACCGCAAGGTCCGTTTCGCCTGCTGAGGCGAAACGGACGCCAATCTCCTGGAGGGCTCTCGCCGGCGACGGCGGGGGCCTTTCAGGTTTGGCGGCGGCGGCAGCGTCCGTCAAAAGTCGGGGCGCTCTATTGCGCCTCGGCGGCCATCAGTTTTGCCTGATGATCGGTAATCAGGGCGTCGACGATCTCGTCGAGATCGCCTTCCATCACCTTGTCGAGCTTGTAGAGGGTGAGGTTGATGCGGTGGTCGGTCACGCGCCCTTGCGGGAAATTATAGGTGCGGATGCGCTCGGAGCGATCGCCGGAGCCCACCATCGCCTTGCGGTCGGCGGCGCGCTCGCTGTCGCGCGACTGCAATTGCTGATCGTAGAGCCGCGCGCGAAGAATGCCCATGGCCTTGGCGCGGTTGCGGTGCTGCGAGCGCTCCTCCTGCATCATCACGACGATGCCCGAAGGAATATGGGTGATGCGGATCGCCGATTCCGTCTTGTTGACGTGCTGGCCGCCGGCGCCGCCCGAGCGCAAGGTGTCGATGCGCAGGTCGGCGTCGTTGATGGCGACATCGACCTCCTCGACTTCCGGCAGGATGGCGACGGTTGCCGCGGATGTGTGGATGCGGCCCTGCGTCTCCGTCTCGGGCACGCGCTGCACGCGATGAACGCCGGATTCAAATTTCAGGCGCGCGAAAACGCCGCGCCCGGAAATTTCCGCGACGATTTCCTTGTAGCCGCCCATTGCGCCTTCGCTGGCCGACACAAGCTCGGCCTTCCAGCCGCGCGTCTCGGCGTAGCGCGCATACATGCGAAAGAGATCGCCGGCGAAAAGCGCGGCCTCGTCGCCGCCCGTGCCGGCGCGAATTTCGACAATGGCGCTTTTCTCGTCGTCGGCGTCCTTGGGCAGAAGCGCGACGGCGAGTTCCTTTTCCGCCTTTTCCAGCCGTTCCCCGGCGTCCGCCCGCTCCGCTGCGGCAAGCTCGCGCATGTCCTTGTCGAGCGAAGCGTCGGCGAGCATCGCGTCGAGGTCTTCGGTCTCTTTGAATATGCTGCGGTAAGTGCGGATGGCGGCGACCACGTCTTCAAGCGCGGACAATTCGCGCGACAGTGCGACATAGGTCGCCCCATCGGCGCCGCCTGAAAGCGTTGCGCCGATTTCGTCGTGGCGGCGCAGAATGATGTCGAGCTTGTCGCTGGGTATCATGGCTGGCGCCTCGTTGCGCCGGTTTGGTTCGCCTTTGCCCCCGGTATTGACCGGCAAACGGGGGGACCGCAAGGGGCATGGCCGCAAATCCGGGGGATTGCCCGGCAACGCCGGGAGGGCAGGCGCCGGCGAAAGACTTAATGCAAGGGCGTGAAGATCAGGGAGCGTGCGAGAATCAGAGTTGCACGCCGCGCGCCTCGGCGAAGGCGCGCAATTGTTCGCGCAGGGGCTGGCGATCATCGCCTTGGTCGATCATGGGCGCCAGAAATTCGGCAGTTTCCTTGATGTTGGCGCTGAGCAACATGGCTTTGACCGGACCGATGGAGGCTGCCGACATGGAAAGCGAGCGATAGCCGACGGCCGCCAGCGCCAGCGCATCGAGCGGTTTGCCGCCCATCTCGCCACACAGGGTGACCGGCGTGCCCGTGATGTTTCCTGCTTCGGCGATTGCGCGCAGCGCGCGCAAGGCCGGCGGCGAGAGCGGGTCGAAGCGCTGCGCCACGCGCTTGTTGTCGCGGTCGGCGGCGAAAAGATATTGAATGAGATCGTTGGAGCCGACGGAGAGAAAATCGGCGCGCGCGCAGATCGCGCCGAGCTCCCACAGCAGCGAGGGCACTTCCACCATCACGCCGAGTTTCAGCGGCGTGGGCGTGACGTATCCGTGCTTCTTGAGCCAGGCGACTTCATGCATGGCGACTTCACGCGCGGCCTCGAATTCCTTGATGGTTGCGACCATGGGAAACATGATGCGCAATTCGCGGCCGCCGCCGGCTTTCAGCATGGCGCGCAATTGCTGGCGCAGGAGGCCCGGACGGTCGAGGCCGATGCGGATCGCGCGCCAGCCGAGCGCGGGATTTTCCTCATCGACCTTGGCCATGTATGGCAGAACCTTGTCCGAGCCTATGTCGAGGGTGCGAAAGGTGACGGGGCGGTCGGGCGCCGCCTGCAACACGGTGCGGTAAAGCGCCTCCTGCTCGCTTGCGCGCGGAAAGCGCGCGGCCAGCATGAATTGCAGTTCGGTGCGGAACAGGCCGATCGATTCCGCGCCGGTTTCGGCGACATGCTGCATGTCGATAATCAGGCCGGCGTTCATGTGAAGCTTCATCTGCACGCCGTCCAGACTGACAGTCGGCACGTCGCGCAGCTTGATATATTGCTCCTGGCGGCGCGCGCGCAGCCGCGCTTTGGCCGCATAGGCGGCCTCGACATCGGGTTGCGGGCGCACCTGCACGTCGCCCGCCGTGCCGTCGACGATGATGGCGTCGCCGGGATCGACGAAATCGGTGATATTGGCGACATCCCCGACTGCGGGAATGCCGATGGCGCGTGCGACGATGGCTACGTGGCTCGAGGCGCCGCCCTGTTCGAGCACGAGGCCGCGCAGTTTCGCGCGAGGATAGTCGAGGAGAGCGGCCGGGCCCATGGAGCGGGCGACCAGAATGGCGTTGTCGGGCAGAATTTCGCGCGAGGCGACATAATCGGCGCCGGTCAGCTTGTGCAGCAAACGGTTGGCGAGATCGTCGAGATCGTGCAGGCGTTCGCGCAGATAGGGGTCGATCTGGCGCTGCAATTTCGCACGCGCGTCGCTTTGCACGCGCTCGACGGCGGCTTCTGCGGTCAGGCCGGTCTGGATCGCCTCGGTCAGGCGGCGCATCCAGCCGCGATCGTTGGCGAAAACGCGCACCGTCTCCAGCACTTCGCGATGCTCGCCCGCGCCCAGGCGGTCGCCGCGCGCAATCAGCGCGTCGATCTCGTCGCGCAGGCCCTGAATGGCGTCCTCGAGCCGGCGGCTTTCGGACTTGGTGTCTTCGGCGACGATCTGCTTGATGACGACGCGCGGCTCGTGCAGCACGACATAGCCAAGCCCGACGCCATCGGCGACGCCGGCGCCCCTGATCGCCAGGGGGCGGCGCAAGGTCATTTCGTCGCCGGACAGCGCAGTCGATTGCAATTCGCCCGATGCGATCATTTCGGCGAGCAGCATGGCGGTCGTCTGGAGCGCCTCGACTTCCTCGTCCGTATAGATGCGTCGTGCGCGATTCTGCACGACCAGAACGCCAAGCGTGTTGCCGCCGCGCAGGATCGGCACGCCCAGGAAGGAATAGTAGATTTCCTCGCCTGTCTCCGGCTTGTAGGAATAGGCGGGGTGGGATTGCGCGTCGGCGAGCGCCAGAGGCTCGGCGGAGCCGGCGATGAGGCCGACGAGGCCTTCGCCCGCGCGCATGGTCGTGTGATGAACGGCGTCGCGATTGAGGCCCTCGGTCGCGTATAGCTCGAGGCGCGTGTCGGCGCGCACGACATAGACCGAGCAGACCTCGGCCACCATGTTGGCGGCGATATGAACGACGATCTTGTCGAGGCGCGCCTGCGGGGCCACCGGCTCCGCCATGACTTCGCGGAGCCGGCGCAGCAATAGGCGAGGTCCGCCGAGTGCGCTGCGCATCGTTTCGTATCCAGTTCGGGCGACCGCCCGGAAGGGGTCTGCGAGCCGCAAGGCCCGTCGCCTGCATAAAGCGCGCCGGCGATGGTCGGAACGACTCGTCAGATTCTCTGTTTACGCGATATCGACCGGGCAGGCGAGGCGGACGCTCAGGCTTTGTCGAGACCGTAGAGAGAATGGAGCGTGCGCACGGCAAGCTCCGTGTAGGCTGCGTCGATCAGAACCGAAAATTTGATCTCGGAAGTTGTTATCGCCCGGATATTTATGCCTTTTTCCGAAAGAGCCTTGAAGGCGCGGGCGGCGACGCCGGCATGGCTGCGCATGCCGATGCCGATGGCCGACACCTTGACCACATCCGTTGCGCCGGCGATCGAGGCAAAACCCACTTCCGCACGCGCTTTCTCGAGCGCCACCATTGCGCGCTCGTAATCAGCCGTTGGCACGGTGAAGGTTATGTCGGTCGTCGCCTGATCGTCGGAGACGACCTGAATAATCATGTCGACATTGATGTTGGCGTCGGCCAGCGGCACGAAAATGGCTGCGGCCACGCCCGGCTTGTCGTCGACACGGCGCAGCGTGATCTGCGCCTCGTCGCGGGAAAAGGCGATGCCGGTGACAACCTGGGCTTCCATAATGTCCTCCTCGGCGCAGATCAGCGTGCCGGACTGGGGATTTTCGGGATCGTCGAAGGAAGAGCGCACATAGGTCGGCACTTTGTGGACCATGGCGACTTCCACGGAGCGGACCTGCAACACCTTGGCGCCGAGCGAGGCCATTTCGAGCATTTCCTCGAAGGCGACCTTGTCGAGACGCCTGGCCTTGGGCACCACGCGCGGGTCGGTTGTGTAGACGCCATCGACATCGGTGTAGATGTCGCAACGCACGGCGCCGATGGCCGCCGCCAACGCCACCGCGCTCGTATCCGAGCCGCCGCGCCCCAGAGTGGCGATGCGGCCGGTCGGCTGATGCACGCCCTGGAAGCCTGCGACGACGGCGACCTCGCCACGCTCGACGAAATGCTGGTTGAGCTTCGTGGCGTCGATGCCTTCGATGCGGGCCGAGCCATGGGCGCCGCTGGCAAGAATCGGAATCTGCCAGCCCTGCCAGGAGCGCGCCTGAATGCCCATATTCTGAAGGACGATGGCCAGAAGGCCCGAGGTCACCTGTTCGCCGGAGGCCACGACCGCGTCGTATTCGCGCGCGTCATGAAGGGCTGAGGCCTCCTTGCACCAGGCGACGAGTTCGTTGGTTTTGCCGGACATGGCGGAGACGACGACGGCGACGTCGAAGCCGGCCTCGACCTCGCGCTTGACGTGGCGGGCGACGTTGCGGATGCGCTCGACATCGGCGACCGAAGTGCCGCCGAATTTCATGACGAGCCGGGGTTTTGCCTTGTCGGACATGATGCTCCGAGGGTTGATGACCTTGCGAAGTTTTGACGCGGCGTCAGGCTGCTCGCGCCTTGTCCGAAGGCGGCGTATACATACGGCCTCACCGGAGTCTGTCAATCGCGGGCCCCGTCGACACGTTCGAGGTGGATGATGGCGAAAGCCGCGAGAACCGAAACCGCGCGCCAGGATTCGCACAAGGCGAAACCGCGCAGCGCCAGCGTCGATGCAGCCGATGTCGCGCGCTTCGACGCGCTGGGCGAGGACTGGTGGGATCTATGGGGCCCGATGCGCGCCCTGCACAAGCTGAACCCGACGCGGGTCGATTATGTCAGGAACATTTTCGCCGAGGAGATGAGGGACGCGGGCCGAGCGTGCGAGGCCCGGCCCGCCTTCGCGGCGTGTCCTTCGGGCGCTTCTCAGGACGAAGGTTTGCTGTCCGGCCTCCGTGTGCTCGATATCGGCTGCGGCGGCGGTATTCTGTCGGAGCCGCTGGCGCGGCTCGGCGCGCGCATGACCTCGATCGATCCCGCACCCTCCAATATTGTCGTGGCGCGCGCGCATGCCGAAAAATCCGGGCTCGATATCGACTATCGCGAGACGACGGCGGAGGAACTGGCGGCGACCGGCCAGACCTTCGACATAGTGCTCATCATGGAAGTGGTGGAGCATGTGGCCGATCGTCCTGCCTTTATCGCAACCGCCGCAAGTCTGGTCCGCCCGGGCGGCTTCCTGTTCGCCGCCACACTCAACCGCACACTCAAATCCTATGCGCTCGCCATCGTCGGCGCCGAATATGTCCTGCGCTGGGTGAAGCCGGGCACGCACAATTGGTCGCAATTCGTCACGCCGCAGGAACTGGCCGCCGATTTTCGCGCAGCGGGCCTGGAGATCTACGACCGCACGGGCGTCGTCTACAATCCTGTGTTCGACGAGTGGCGCACGTCGGAGGATTGCGCCGTCAATTACATGATGGCGGCGCAGAAGCCTGCGGAATAGATATTCCGGCGCCGCTCAGTTCCGCTCGTCGGGCGAGGGTGGAATCGGCAGGATGTCCACGCCGTCCTCGATCAGCGCGCGGGCTTCCTCGAGGCTTGCCTGACCGCGGATCGGGCGGGCCTGGGCCTCGCCATCGTGGATTTTTCGTGCTTCCTCGGGAAAATCCGCTCCGACATCGACGGTATGCTCGATGATTTTTTCACGCAGCGCGCGGACCATGGCGCGCACTTCCGCCATTTTGGGATCGATCAGAGCCATGTCTTGCGGCGACGCAGAGGCGGCTTGAGAAGCAGCCGTGGCTTGGGAAGCAGCCGCAGCTTGGGAAGCAGGGGCGGCCTGCGCCGCGTCGCGGTCGCGGCGCGCGACATTGGGCGCCATGATCGCCTTTTCCACGCGCGACGAATTGCAATAGGGGCAGGTTACGAAGCCGCGCCGCGTCTGGTCGTCGAACGCCGCCGCATTGGCGAACCAGCTTTCAAATTCATGGGCCTGCTCGCAGACGAGCGCGTAGCGGATCATGGTCAGCCCGCCAGCAGGCGATCGAGCTTGCCGTCCTCTTCCAGCTCGTAGAGGTCGTCGCAGCCGCCGACATGGGTCTGGCCGATGAAAATCTGCGGCACGGTGGTGCGCCCGCCCGCGCGTTCCGCCATGGCGGCGCGGCCCGCACGGTCGCCGTCGACGGGAATTTCGTCGAATTCGACGCCCTTCTTGCGCAATAATTCCTTGGCCGCCGCGCAATAGGGGCAGGTCGAGGTCGTATAGATGGCGACAGGCGGCATGTAGCGTCCCTTGGTTCCGAAACGGCCTATTTCCCGGAGTTATATGGGATGTCAGCTTCCTGTCACAACCCGTGCGAAGGTCAAGGCGTCGACGCGCTTTGCGCCGGCGCGCAGGAGGGCGCGAGCGGCCGCATTGGCGGTCGCGCCGGAGGTCATCACATCGTCGATCAACACGATTTTCTTGTCGAGCACGGCGAGTTTTCCGTTTTCGCCTATACGAAATGCGCCTTGCAGATTGGTCGTGCGCTGCGTTCTGGAAAGGCCTACCTGCGGCGGCGTCGCCTTGACGCGCTCAAGCGCGTTCATGCACGCCGGCACGCCCGTCTCGCGCGAGACGGCCTGCGCGAGAAGGGCCGCCTGATTGTGCTTGCGGCCGATGAGGCGCAGCCGGTGCATGGGAACGGGGGCGAGAAGATCGGCGTCGTCGAGGAGTTCGGCGCCTGCGCGCGCCATCCAGCGGCCGACCGGGCGGGCCAGTTCCAGCCGATCGTAATATTTGAGGCGGTAGACGATGATGCGGGCGGGGCCGTCGTCGAATCGGACGACCGAACGGGCGCGCGAAAAAACCGGGGGATTGGCCAGGGCTTGCGGCGAGAGCAGGCCGGGCTGGCCGAAGTCGATGTCGAAGGGCGTGCCGAGGCGGTCGCAATAGGGCTTTTCGATGAAGCGCATTTTCGTCCAGCACTCCGGGCAGAGGGCGAAATGGCTTTCGGTCGCGCGGCGGCAGGCGATGCAGACGGGGGGATAGATAATGTCGAGCGCGCGGGCGCCCGCTCTCCTGGCGGCGGCGGCCAATGGGCGCAGAGCGGGGCGGAATCTGGCGGCCAGCATGGCCAAGCCTAACCTCCCGGCGCTCCAGCCGGCAAGGTTCTGGCAATGTTAATGACCCGTTAATGGGGTCCGCGTTAGGTTTTGCTTCATGAAAATCGCGCCCGTCCTTCTGAGCGCAGTCGCGCTCGCTCTCGCAACGCCCGCCCTCGTCCTGCCTGCGCGGGCGGATTTTTCATCTTGCGTGGGAGGCCTCAAGGCCCAGGCGGCCAAGCAAGGCATTTCCGGAGCGACGTTCGACGCCGCTTTCAAGGGCGTGACCCCGGAGCCGAAAGTCATCGAGCTGATGAATAATCAGCCGGAGTTCAAGACGCCGATCTGGGACTACCTTTCGGCTCTGACCGACGACGAGAAAGTGGCCGACGGCAAGGCGGCCATGCGCCAGTACGCCGGCGCGCTGGCGGCCGCCGAGCGGCGTTATGGCGTCGACCGCTATGCGATCGCCGCAGTCTGGGGCGTGGAATCGGATTTCGGAAAAGCAGCCAAGAAATTCTATCTGCCGCAGGCGCTTTCCACGCTGGTGTGCATGGGCAACCGGCGGCAGGCCTATTTTCGCGGCGAGCTGATGTCGACGCTCAAGATTTTGCAGCGCGGCGATCTCGAGGCGGCCGACCTCTGGGGCTCGTGGGCAGGCGCCTTCGGGCACACGCAATTCATGCCGTCGACCTATCTGCGCCTTGGAGTGGACGGCGACGGCGACGGGCGCAGCGATCTCGTCAATTCGGCGCCTGACGCCCTGCATTCGACGGCGCATTATCTGCGCAAGGCCGGCTGGGCGTCTGGCCATACCTGGGGATACGAGGTCGAAGTTCCCAAGGGATATTCCGGCCCCTCGGGCCGCAAGAGCCGACATCCCCTGTCCTATTGGGCCAGGCACGGCGTTCGCAAGTTCGGCGGCGGGGCGCTTTCGGGCGGCGGCTCGGCCGGCCTGCTGCTGCCGGCCGGCAGGAACGGACCGGGCTTTCTCGTCTTCAAGAATTACGATGCAGCCTATTCCTACAATGGTTCGGACGCCTATGCCCTGGCCATTTCGATCCTGACCGACAGGCTCAAGGGCGGGCCGGGCGTGCGGGGCGAATGGCCGACCGACGATCTCGGATTGTCGCGCAGCGAACGGCGGGAATTGCAGCGGCTCCTGATCGCGCGCGGCTACGATGTGGGCGAACCGGACGGGGCCGTCGGCTCCAAGACGCGCGCTGCGATCATGGCTATCGAGGCGCAATTGGGCATGCCGCAGCGCGGGCGGCCCGGCGCCAAGGTTCTCAACGCCCTGCGCGGCCGTTGAGGCCCTGGATCGCAGGCCGGGCGACAACATCTCACTGGATTGTGAATGGCCAGATATCCATTGGAAAGCTAGTTGTCTCTGCTATACGGAAAACCGGATACGCATGCCCAAGCTGACGCCGCCTCGATTGATTTTGGCCGCCGCCGTTCTGTTTGCCTCGCTGGCTGCCGCGAATGGGAGCGCAACCGCCGCCGCCGCCGCCGCCCGGCCAAAAGGCGTCATCGAGCTTTTCACCAGCCAGGGCTGCTCGTCTTGTCCGCCCGCCGACAAGTTCCTCGGGGAATTGTCGCGCGATACCTCGCTGATCGTGCTGTCGATGCCGGTGGATTATTGGGATTATATCGGCTGGAAGGATACGCTCGCCTCGCCGCAATGCACGGCGCGCCAGAAGGATTACGCCGCCGCGCGCGGCGACGCGCAGATTTATACGCCGCAGATTATAATCGACGGCGTGACCCAGGTTCTGGGCGCCGATCGTGGCGCCACCCTCATGAATCTGGAGGAGGACCGCAGTCTCAAAGGCGTGATGAGCGTCGATGTCGCCGCAAATGTGGCTGACGGCGTCGCCAGTGTCGACATCGGAGCCGGCGCCGACGAGAATGCGGCGGTCTGGCTCATGGAAGTGGAGCCGTCCGTCACCGTCAAGGTCGGGCGCGGCGAAAACGCCGGACACACGCTCACCTATGTCAATGTCGTGCGCAAGATGACCAGGCTTGGCGCATGGCAGGGACGGCCCGCGCATTTCGAGGCGCCGGCGCCGAGCAAGCCGGATCATTTCTATGTCGCTCTGTTGCAGGCGGGTAGCCCAGACCGCCCCGGCGCCATTCTTGGCGCCGCGACGACACGCTGAGACCGTCCCGGCGCCGAACGGCGGCTTCACAGAATATAGATACGATCGGGCAGCGCGTGATCCGCGCCGTCGCCGGGCGCCGCCTCAGCCATGATGGCGCCGCAGCTTTCGACCGCCGCGACAAAACCGTCCGCCAGTCGGTCACGCGCGATTTGCGCGGTCAGCGCGTCCACGGTCTTGCGCCATAATGCGGGTTCGACACGCGCGGCCATGCCGTCGTCGGCGACGACATGGGCGTAATGTTCGGCGAGCGAGACGAAGATCATCACGCCCATGCGGTTCTGCGTCTGCGTGATTCCGCGCGCAAAAAACTGCTCCATGGCGGCGCGATGGGCGCGCGTGCGTTTCACGGCGCGCGGCACGAGCGCCATGCGCAGGGGCGCCCACATGAGGATGAGCCCGGATATGAAAAATATGACGACCTGCGCCGCCAGAATGCGCAACACGCTGACTTGCGAGAAGGCGACGAACAGCCAGGGCGAGACCAGCGCGAAAAAGGAAGCCCAGAGCAAGGGCGCATAGGAATAGGAGGAAGAAGAACGCAGCAGCACGCAAACGATGTCGCCGGCCGTCTTCTGCTCGGCGGCGTGAATTGCTGCGGCGATGCGCGCGCGGCCCTGATCGTCGATGGGGGATTGGTCTGCGATCATTTCACCAGCTCCCCGAGGCGCCGCCGCCGCCGAAACTGCCGCCCCCGCCCGAGAAGCCGCCGCCTCCACCGCCTCCCCAGCCGCTGCTCCAATTGCCGGAATTGGTGGGGATGAAGATCATCTGATTGCCGCGGCGCACCCAGCGTCCGGTCTGGCCGCGCGCGTTGCGGATCATGGAGAAAATGACGAAGAGGAACAGAAGAAATATGACGAAGGGCAGGATCTGGTCGATGAAATCGGGCTGTTGCTCGATGCGGACCCTGGCCTTTCTATGCAAGTCCGAGGTATCGAGCGTCAGCGCGTCGAGGATGGCGTCGACGCCCGCGCTGTCGCCGCCGGCAAAATCGCCGTTACGGAATTTCGGCACGATTGCGCTCTGGATGATGACGCTGGAAAGCGCGTCGGTCATCACGCCTTCCAGCCCATAGCCGACCTCGATGCGCACCTTGCGCTCGTTGGGAGCGACCAGCAGCACGAGGCCGTTGTTGCGGCCCGCCTCGCCGATTTTCCAGGCGCGGGCGAGATCGACGGAGTAGGTTTCGATGTCGGCCCCCTGCAACGAGGGCACGGTGGCGACGACGAACTGGATCGAGGATTTGTCTTCGAGAGTTTTGAGCTTTGTCTCGATTTCGGCGCGGGTCGCTGCGGGAATGATATTGGCGGCGTCGACCACGCGGCCAGTCAAGGGTGGGAAGACGAAGGCGGCAAACGCAAGGGTGGCGAAGAGCGCGAGCAGAAGCCATATCATCCCCGCAAAAGCGGCGATCCGGCGCAAGCGCCGCGCCGGATTTTTATGTACGAAGGTCACGGAATTCATGGCTTTGCGCTTGCCTCGCGCTCAGGACGGCATCCTCGAAATTCGACTTGCTCGAAATTCGACTTGCTCAAAACTTCGCTTACTCAAAACTTTACTTGCGGCGGCTTGTCCGCGCCTTCGCTCGCCGTAAAACCTGCCATCGGCTTGTTGCCGGAAAACAGCGTCTTGGCCCAGATCAGCGAGGGGAAAGTCACGAGCGTCAGATTATAGTCGCGCACAGCCGCCACATAATCGCGGCGGGCCACCGCGATGCGGTTTTCCGTGCCTTCGAGCTGGGATTGCAGGGCGAGGAAATTCTGGTTCGACTTGAGGTCGGGATAGGCCTCGGACACTGCGATCAGGCGGCCGAGCGCGCTGGAAAGCTGGCCCTGCGCCTCCTGGAATTGCTTGATTTTTTCAGGATCGGAAAGCTGCGAGGCGTCGACCTTGATCGAGGTCGCCTTGGCGCGCGCCTCGATCACCGATGTCAGCACGTCCTTTTCCTGCTTGGCGTAACCCTGCACGGTCGCCACCAGATTGGGGATGAGGTCGGCGCGGCGCTGATATTGGTTCTGAACGTCGGCCCATCTGGCCTTGGCGTTTTCTTCCGCTGTCGGAATCGTGTTGTAGCCGCAGCCGGCAACGCTCAAGCCAACGACAATGGCGGCGAAAGCCGCGCGCAGACGGGAAAAATTCAAGGCCATAATTTGCTCCGTGGGGATGCGGATAATTTAACAACTGGACAGCGCTGACGAAAGTGCGGGCGCGCCTGTATTTGTGTGCGGTCCGAATTTCGCCGCGATCGCGCCTTCCGTTATGGCGCCGCGTCGCAGTCCCGCGGCAAATTGGATAAGATCGCCATATGATTCGATTACCGCTCCGCGCCGTGCCGGCGCTCGCCGCCTTTGCGCTCGCCCTCGGGCTGGCCGCGCCGTCTCCGATTTCGTTTTCGGGGGCCTCGTTTTCGGCCGCCGCCGCCAAGGAAAAGGCGAACGCTAAAAAGGAAAAGGCGAGCGCAAAAAAATCCAGCAAGAATTCCAGATCGAAGAAAAGCGATTCCAAGGGCGCCGGCAAGGCGACGCCGGTCGGCCGTTTCGGCGATTGGGACGTGTTCACGACCGGCGGCAAGGCCAAAACCTGTTACACGTTGGCCAAGCCCAAGGAACGCGCGCCCGCAAGCCTCAAGCGCGACGACGCCTATGTCTTCATTTCCAACCGTCCGGCCGAGAACGTGCAGAACGAGGTCTCGATCATCATGGGCTTCGCCATGAAGGACGGGTCCGAACCAAACGCCGACATCGGCGGGGCGGATTTCCAGTTCGTCGCCAAGGGCTCCAACGCCTGGCTCAAGAATCCGGCGGAGGAAGGCAAGTTTGTCGATGCGATGAAGCGCGGCGCCAAGCTGATCGTCAAATCGACCTCGACCAGGGGCCACGCCACCACCGACACCTATTCGCTGGTCGGCATCACCGACGCGCTGGCGCGTGTCGGCAAGGAATGCCAGTAGGGTTTTGGCGGTCCACGACAATTTCAGACGTTTGCAATGCTCCGAAGGTGGCGCCACCAAAGTTCGACCCCGTTCGTCTTGTGAACGGGCCTATGGCTGTCGCATAATCCCAGAGAATTCAGAGCGCGTCGAACATTGGATTTCGCGCGCCTGCGGGAGGACGCGATGTCTGAGAAGGTCTATGCGGTCGGCGACGAGTGGAAAAAACGGGCTTTTGTCGATCAAGCCAAATATCAGGACATGTACCAGCGCTCGGTGAAGGATCCGGAGGGTTTCTGGGCCGAGCACGGCAAGCGCATCGACTGGGTCAAGCCCTTCACCAAGGTGAAAAATACGAGCTTCGATCCCAAGAACGTGTCGATCAAATGGTTCGAGGACGGCACGACAAATGTCGCGACGAACTGCATCGACCGTCATCTGGCCAAGCGCGGCGATCAGGTCGCGATCATCTGGGAAGGCGACAACCCGGAGGAATCCGAGCGCATCACCTACAAGCAATTGCACGAGCGCGTTTGCAAACTCGCCAATGTCTTCAAGGCGCATGGCGTCAAGAAGGGCGACACGGTCACCATCTATCTGCCGATGATCCCCGAAGCCGCCTACGCCATGCTCGCCTGCGCGCGCATCGGCGCGGTCCATTCGATCGTGTTCGGCGGCTTTTCGCCCGATTCCCTGGCCGCGCGCGTCGAAGGCTGCAAGTCGAAACTGGTGATCACCGCCGACGAGGGCCTGCGCGGCGGCCGCAAGGTGCCGCTGAAGGTCAACGCCGACGAAGCCGTCAAGAAAGCCGGCTTCGTGACCACCATGGTCGTGGTCAAGCGCACGGGCGGCAAGGTCGATTGGGTCGAGGGCCGCGACGTCTGGTACGCCGACGAGATCGCCAAGGTCTCCGCCGATTGCCCGGCGGAGGAAATGAATGCGGAAGACCCGCTGTTCATGCTCTACACCTCCGGCTCGACGGGCGCGCCGAAGGGCGTGGTGCATACGACCGCCGGCTATCTCGTCTACGTAGCGATGACGCATCAATACGTCTTCGATTACCACGATGGCGACATCTATTGGTGCACGGCGGACGTGGGCTGGGTGACTGGCCACAGCTACATCGTCTACGGCCCCCTTTGTAACGGCGCGACGACGCTGATGTTCGAGGGCATCCCGAACTATCCGACGATCTCGCGCTTCTGGGAGGTGGTCGACAAGCACAAGGTCAATATCTTCTACACCGCGCCGACCGCGATCCGCTCCCTGATGGGCGCGGGCGAGGAACCCGAGAAGAAGACCAGCCGCAAGACGCTGCGCCTGCTCGGCTCGGACGGCGCGCCTATCAATCCCGAAGCCTGGGACTGGTATCCCCGCGTCGTGGGCGACGGCCGGTGCCAGATTGTCGACACCTGGTGGCAGACGGAGACCGGAGGCATTCTGATTTCGCCGCTGCCGGGCGCGATCGGACAGAAGCCGGGTTCGGCGACGCTGCCCTTCTTCGGCGTTCAGCCGCAGGTGGTGGACGCCAATGGCGCCGTGCTCGAAGGCGCGGTCGAGGGCAATCTCGTCATCGCCGATTCCTGGCCGGGCCAGATGCGCACCGTCTATGGCGATCACCAGCGCTTCGTCGATACCTATTTCTCCACCTACAAGGGCAAGTATTTCACCGGCGACGGCTGTCGCCGCGACGCGGACGGCTACTACTGGATCACCGGCCGGGTCGACGACGTGATCAACGTCTCGGGCCACCGGATGGGCACGGCCGAGGTCGAGAGCGCGCTGGTGGCCCATGCCAAGGTCGCCGAGGCGGCGGTCGTCGGCTATCCGCATTCGGTCAAGGGCCAGGGCATCTACGCCTATGTGACGCTGAACGAGGGCGAGGAATACAGCGACGAGCTGCGCAAGGAACTGGTGCAGTGGGTCCGGAAGGAGATCGGCCCGATCGCCTCCCCCGACCTCATCCAGTGGGCGCCCGGCCTGCCCAAGACCCGCTCGGGCAAGATCATGCGCCGCATCCTCAGGAAGATCGCCGAGAACGACTACGGCGCCCTCGGCGACACCTCCACCCTCGCAGACCCGGCCGTCGTCGACGAGCTTATCGACAACCGCATGAACCGGCAGTGACGAGATCCCCCCTCGGGGCGCGGCCTCCGCCACGCCCCGATGGGGAGGCCCTCGCCGGCGGGGCACGCATGACCGGCTCGCGAATGCCAGGACCGGACCGGCGCCGCGCCAGCGGGGGGAGCGCGCCGCCGACCAAGCCAGAAAAAAGGGAAGATGGAGATGGATACAACGCTAGCGGAACGGATCGCCGCCGATCCGAACTACCAGAAATTGAGACCACAACGGTCAAGCTTCGGCTGGCGGCTGACGATCGCGATGCTGGTCGTCTATTACGGCTTCATCCTGCTGATCGCCTTCTCGAAGGATCTGCTGGCCATCAGGCTCGGCGAGGGCGTCATGACGCTCGGGATTCCGATCGGCTTCGGGGTGATCCTGTTCACCATCCTCATCACCGGCATCTATGTACGCCGCGCCAACAGCGAGTTCGACGACCTCACGGAGAAGGTCAAGCGGGAGGCCTTGAAGTG
>JBKDZW010000079.1:0-1717 GCA_047971685.1 Rhodoblastus sp. | reverse complement strand
CTGGCTCCCGGCGGAGCCGATGAACCCCACCGGGCCGACGCTCCCGGCCGTGGCCGGGAGCGCCGACCTGGCGAAGCTCAGTGATTGTAAGCGCGCTCGCCGTGGGCGGTGACGTCGAGGCCTTCGCGCTCGGCGTCGCTCGAGGCGCGCAGGCCGACGGTCAGGTCGACGACCTTGTAGAGGACCGCAGAGCCGACGCCCGACCAGATCAGTGTGGCGACCACCGCGACGATCTGCGAGATCATCTGCTGGGAGAACACGTAAACGCCCGCGTTGGCGCCGGCGATGTTGGTGTAGTCGGCGACGCCGACCCCGCCGAGCGCCGGGCTCACGAGGATGCCCGTGGCGATGGCGCCGACGATGCCGCCGACACAGTGCACCCCGAACACGTCGAGCGCATCATCGTAGCCCAGCGAATGCTTCACCTTCGAAACGAAGACGAAGCAGATCGGCGAGACGATCAGGCCCAGCACGATCGCGCCCATCGGGCCCGCGTAGCCGGAGGCAGGCGTGACCGCGACCAGACCGGCGACCGCGCCGGACACCATGCCCAGAAGCGAGGGCCTGCCCTTCGCCATCCACTCGACCATCAGCCACGAGAAGGCTGCCGCGCAGGTCGCCACCATCGTGTTGACGAAGGCGAGAGCGGTCGCGCCATTGGCCTCGAGGTTGGAGCCGGCGTTGAAGCCGAACCAGCCGACCCACAGCAGCGACGCGCCGATCATCGTCATGGTCAGCGAGTGCGGCATCATGGCCTCACGCGGATAGCCGACGCGCCTGCCTACCATGAGCGCGCCGACCAGGCCGGCGATTCCTGCGTTGATGTGCACGACCGTGCCGCCCGCAAAGTCGAGCGAGCCCGTCCCGTTCATCAGGAATTCGCCGATGCCCCTGCCCTGGTTCAGCCAGCCGGCAGCCGCCATCAGTTCGTCGATTCTGCCTTGAGCCGCCGCCTTCCCGGCGGCGTCCGCGCCAGCGGCGGCCAGCGCCCTGGCGGCGGCGGCAAGATCGTCCGGCGCCGGCGTCGCCCAGACCCAGTGGGCGACCGGAAAGTAGATGAACGTCGTCCAGAGGAAGGCGAAGAGCATCACCGCCGCGAACTTCATGCGTTCGGCGAAAGCGCCGACGATCAGCGCGGGCGTGATCATCGCGAACGTCATCTGAAAGACCATGTAGACGTATTCCGGAATCACGACGCCGTTGGAGAAGGTCGCCGCAACGGAATTCATGTCGACGCCCCTCAGGAAGGCCTTGCCGAAACCGCCGAGGTAATGGCCGCCGGCATCGCCCAGCGCGATCGAATAGCCGTAGAAGCACCAGATCAGCCCGACCATCGAGACGATCGCCATGACCTGCGTGAGAACCGACAGCATGTTCTTGCTGCGCACGAGGCCGCCATAGAACAGCGCAAGGCCCGGCACGGACATCATCAGGACGAGCAGCGTCGACACCAGCATCCACGCCGTATCGCCCTTGCTGGGCGTTGGCGCGGCTTGTCCGGCGGCCGCCGTCTGCGCGAGCGCGGTGTCGAAGGTCAGCAGTGCGCCCGCGCCGAGCGCCGTCATCGCCGCCTTCTGTAGGGGACTGAATTTCATCTTGCTGGCTCCTGAATTAACGAAATTTCCTGCGCAAGGCGGATCACAGCGCCTCTTCGCCCGACTCGCCCGTGCGAATGCGGATCGCCCGGTCGAGCGGAAAGACAAAGATCTTGCCGTCG
>JBKDZW010000078.1:0-29135 GCA_047971685.1 Rhodoblastus sp. | reverse complement strand
TCATGGCCGCGCTCCGGCAGGCGGCGGATTTCCGGCAAAGTGTCGACTGACGAATATTGATTTTTAACACTCGATAGTGCATGGTCGGTTTCGACATAGGAGCCTCCCATGCAACGCATTGGTCGCACGACACGCAATTTACTGATTTTCGGGGGCCTTCTGGCAGGACTCGGCGGCGCGGCCGCCGTTTTCGCGCGTAACAGGGCTCAGGTGGAGGATGCGGCGCAACCCTCCGCAGCCGTCCGGTCGGTTCTGACCGCAGTTGTGCAATATGCGCCGGAGAGCCCGAGCCGCACCTTTATGGCCACCATCAAGCCGCGTGTGGAGGCCGATCAGGGGTTTCGCGTCGCCGGCAAGGTTGCCGCGCGTCTGGTGGAGCCGGGCCGCGAGGTGCGCGCGGGCGAGGCGCTTGCGCGGCTCGACGAGTCCGATCTCAAATTGCAGAAGGAACAGGCGGAAGCCGAACTTGCGGCTTCGCGCGTGGCGATGGAGCAGACGGGCGCCGACGAGGCGCGTGGCGCGGAACTGCACGCCAAGGGCTGGACCTCGCGCGCGGTCTACGACCGTCAGCATGCCGCCGCCGAAGAAGCGCGCAGCCGCAACCGCCGCGCCGGGCGCGCGGTCGAGCTCGCCTCCAATGCGCTTGCCTATGCCGTGTTGCGCGCCGACGCGGATGGCGTGGTGACGGCGACCATGATCGAACCGGGGCAGGTGGTGGCCGCAGGCCAGCCCGCCGTGCGCGTTGCGCGCCGGGGCGGGAAGGAGGCGGCCGTCGCGTTGCCCGAAGCCTTTGTGTCTCGCGCAAAGGAAGGCGCCGCCAGCCTGATCCTGTGGTCCGATCCCTCCCGCGTTTATCGCGCGCGATTGCGCGAACTGAGCCCGACCGCCGACAGCGCCACGCGCACGTTTGCCGCGCGCTATACGCTTGAGGATGCTGACGAGGCCATTGCGCTCGGCATGAGCGCGACTTTGACCATCGCCGATCCGGCATCGCGCAAGGTCGCGCGCGTGCCTTCGTCTGCGTTGTTCGACCAGGGCAAGGGGCCATCGCTGTGGGTTGTCGGCGCAGATAATGCGACAGTGCTGAAACCTGTCGTGGTTTTTCGCTATGAGGGCGCGGATGCGCTCGTTGCGTCCGGCGTCGAAGAGGGCGCGCACATCGTCACGCTCGGCGTGCAGAAACTTGCCGTGGGCGAAAAAGTCCGCGCGATCACGCAGCTTGCGTTCTGAGCCGAACGATGGGCCGTTTCAATCTCTCGCGATGGGCGGTGCGCCATCAGGCGCTGACGCTCTTTCTCATCATTGCGACCATGGCTGCGGGCGTTCATTCCTATTTCAAACTCGGGCGCGCGGAAGACCCGAGTTTCACCATTAAACTCGCCAATGTCACAGCGGTCTGGCCGGGCGCGACCGCGCGCGAAATGCAGGATCAGGTGGCCGACCGCATCGAAAAGAAGTTGCAGGAACTTCCCTATTTCGATCGCGTCCAGACCTATACCAAGCCATCGTTCACCGCGATGCAGGTGTTTTTCAAGGACACGACGCCGCCCGCGCAAGTGCCCTGGCTGTTCTATCTCTTGCGCAAGAAACTCAACGATATCCGCGCGGACCTGCCGGCCAATCTGATCGGGCCGGATGTCAACGACGAATTCGGCGATGTCGATTCCGTGCAATACATGCTGACGGGCGACGGCGCCGATTATGCGCAACTCAAGGCGATAGCGGAGAGCCTGCGCCAGCATCTGCTCAAGACGCCCGATGTCGCCAAGGTCAATCTCTATGGCGTGCAGGATCAGCGCATTTTCGTGGAGTTCAGCCAGGCCAGGCTTGCCAGTCTCGGCGTGACGCCGCAGGCGATCTTCGATTCGCTGGCGCGCCAGAACGCGGTCGCCGCATCGGGCGTTTTCGAGACGCAGGCCAACCGCATTCCGGTGCGCGTGTCGGGCGCGTTTTCGGGCGCAGCCGCAGTGGCCGAAACGCCTGTAGAAAGCAATGGTCGCGTCTTTCGGCTCGGCGACGTCGCAGAAGTTTCACATGGCTTCAAGGATCCGCCCGACTTTCTGGTGCGCTACGGCGGCAAGCCGGCGCTCGCCATCGGCGTCGTCATGGCGCGCGGCGGCAATATTCTCAGTCTCGGCGAGGCGCTCAGGACCACGATTGCGAAAGCGCGCACGGCGATCCCCGTCGGCGTAGAGATCACGCAGATCGCCGACCAGCCGAAAGTGGTGAGCGAGGCGGTCGGCGAGTTCGCGCGCTCTTTCGCCGAGGCGCTCGCCATCGTTCTTCTGGTGAGTTTCCTGTCGCTGGGTCTGCGCACCGGCGTTGTCGTCGCGCTTTCCGTGCCGCTGGTGCTCTCCGTGGTGTTTGTCGTCATGAATTTGATCGGGCTCGATCTCCAGCGCATCACGCTTGGCGCGCTCATCATCGCGCTCGGGCTGCTGGTTGACGACGCCATTATCGCGGTCGAGATGATGGTGGTGAAGATGGAGCAGGGCGTCGAGCGGATGAAGGCTGCGACTTTCGCCTGGGAATCGACCGCTTTTCCCATGTTGACGGGAACGCTGGCGACGGCTGCGGCCTTTCTGCCCGTCGGCTTTGCGCCTTCGACTGCGGGCGAATATGCGGGAGGCATTTTCTGGGTGGTGGCGATTGCGCTTGTCGCCTCGTGGTTCGTGGCGGTGATCTTCACGCCCTATCTCGGCGTGAAGCTGCTGCCCGATATGGCGGGCAGGCACAAGGCGGACGAAGACGACATCTACCAGACGCGCGGTTATCGCGCGTTGCGCCGTGTGATCGCCTGGTCGGTCGATCATCGCCTGATCGTGATCGGGGCGACCTTTGCGCTGATGGGCCTTGCCGCCGTCGGCTACATGCGCGTGCCCAAGCAATTCTTTCCGGTTTCCGATCGCACCGAACTTTTCTTCCAGATGCGCATGCCCGAGGGCACGGCGATCGGGACGACGACGCAGACCGCGCGCAAGGCGGAAGCCATGCTGGCGGGCGATCCCGACATCGCGCATTTTTCCACCTATATCGGCCAGGGCTCGCCGCGTTTCTGGCTCGGGCTCAACCCGCAATTGCCGAACGAGGCCTTTGCCGAAATCGTCGTCATCGCCAAAGATATCGCCGGGCGCGAGCGCGTGAAGAAGCGTCTCGAAAAGTCGACTGCCGAGGGCGCGCTGTCGGAGGCGCGGGTGCGCGTCGACCGCTTCAATTACGGGCCGCCGGTCGGCTTTCCCGTGCAGTTTCGCGTGATGGGGCCGGACGTGGGCCAGGCGCGCGAAATCGCCTATCGTGTGCGCGAGGTCATGCGCGCCGATCCTCAGGCCCGCGATCCGCATCTCGACTGGAACGAGCGCACGCCCTCGGTGCGGCTCGTGCTCGATCAGGATCGCGTGCGCGCGCTCGGTCTGACGCCGCAGGATGTCGCCAGTTCCATGCAGATGCTGATTTCGGGCGTGCAGGTGACGACCGTGCGCGACGGCGCCGAAAAGGTCGATGTGGTTGCGCGCGCCGTCAAATCCGAGCGCGCCGATCTCGGCCATATCGGCGATCTCTCCATCGTGACGCGCAATGGCGCTTCCGTGCCGGTGTCGCAGATCGCCAGGATCGTCTACGAGCACGAGGATGCTATTTTGTGGCGTCGCAACCGCGATAATACGATCACCGTGCGCGCCGATGTCGTCGATGGCGTGCAGCCGCCCGATGTCTCCATGCGCATCTGGCCGCAGCTTTCCTCGATCATCGTGCAATTGCCGCCGGGCTACAGGATCGAGCGCGGCGGGGCGGTCGAGGAATCGGCCAAGGCCAATGCGGCCTTGGCGACTACCGCGCCGCTGATGTTTTTCGTCATGCTGGCGATCGTGATGTTCCAGCTCCAGAATTTCACGCGGCTCGCGCTGGTCATGATGAGCGCGCCGCTTGGAATCATCGGCTCCTCGCTTGGCCTCAACAGTGCGGGCGCGCCCTTTGGCTTCGTCGCGCTGCTCGGGCTGATCGCGCTTGCGGGCATGGACATGCGCAATTCGATCATTCTGGTCGATCAGGTGCGCCAGGATCTCGAACGCGGCATGGCCTATCGCGAGGCCATCATAGAGTCCGCCGTGCGCCGCGCGCGCCCCGTGATGCTGACGGCGCTTGCGGCTATTCTGGCGATGATTCCGCTGTCGCGCTCGACCTTCTGGGGGCCGATGGCGGTGGTCATCATGGGCGGCCTGTTCGTCGCCACATTCCTTACGCTGTTGTTCCTGCCCGCGCTTTATGCGCTATGGTTCCGCAAGTCGCTCGACGCGCAGGCGTCACGGGGCGCCCGCGAGAGAGGGCATGAGCCAGCGGCAAACGATCTTGTGGGAGCGCCCGCAGAATGAAGCATGATGTCAGCCCCCTGGCAGGCGAAATGGATCAACGCGCGCGCATCGTCGCAACCGCCGAGACGCTTTATCGCGAGATCGGTTTCCAGAAGACGACGGTCGCCGATATCGCGCGCGCGCTGCGGATGTCGCCGGCCAATGTCTACAGGTTTTTCGGCTCCAAGGCCGAGATCAACGATGCGGTCGCCCGCCTGGTGCTGAGCTCCATCCTGGAGACATCGAACGCGATTGCCGCAGGCGAGGGGAGCGCGGCCGAGCGCCTGCGCGCGCTCGTTCGCAATAACAGGGAAAAGAACGCCGACCGCCTGCTGGGCGAGCGCAAATTGCATGAAATGGTCGAGGCGGCTCTCGATGAAGATTGGCCGATCATTTCCGAATATGTGCAGACCATGCGCGCGCTGATGGCGCGCATTGTCGCAGACGGCGTGGCGTCGGGCGAGTTTGCGCCCCGCGATCCCGGGCTGGCGGCGGCGCTCGTTCAGGTCGCCACCATTTGTTATAGCCATCCGCGCCTGATGGTGGAATGTGCGGACAAGCCGCTGCCGTCCTGCGACGAGATGATCGATTTCTGTCTTGGCGCCTTGCGAGCGCGATGACAGCCTGGCTATGCCGCGCGACGAATGAGGAAGCGGTAGACGCGGGCGCCGGGGGCGGGTTCGTCGGTCGTGGATTCGACGAGTTCGTCGCCGGTGGATTTGCAGAAGGCGGGGAAGTCCTCGACCGCGCCGGGGTCGGTCGCCAGCACTTCCAGCACGGCGCCGGGCGGCAGTTCCTTCAGCGATTTCTTGGCCCGCAGGATGGGTAGCGGACAATTCAGGCCCTTCACATCAAGCGTCCGGTCGACCACGATCTGTGTACTCCATTGAATTAAAACGAAAATGCCGCCAAAGACCCTTGGCTGTCCGGCGATTGCGGACTTCCATAGCATGTTTTATTTCCGCCAGAGCAATCCGGCTTTTGACGGAACCGGCAAAAGCCGGACAAATGCCCGTCATCAACGGTCTGGAGCGGGCGCCTGGGCGCATTGCGTCCGCGTTTTGCGGACGGGATCGCGCGAACTGGTGGATGAGATTTGGAATATCTGCCGATCTTTCTGAGGCTCCGGGGCGCGCGCGCGATTGTCGTTGGCGGCGGCGTTGCGGCTGCGCGTCGCGCCGAACTTCTATTGCGCGCGGGCGGCGATGTGACGTTGTTTGCGCCGGCGCCGAGCGCGGAGTTTTCGCTGCTTGCGGAAAAATGGCGTTTCGCGCGGCGCGCGCGCTGGCCGGAGACGGCAGGCGATCTTGCCGGCGCGGCGGTGTGTGTGGTTGCAACCGACGATCAGGCGCACGACGAGCGGATGCAGGCGCTTGCGCGCAAGGCGGGCGTTCTCGTCAATGTGGCGGCGCGCCCCGACCTCTGTGATTTCACGCTGCCGGCGATCATCGACCGCGATCCCGTGATCGTGGCGATCTCGACCGGCGGCGCCTCGCCGGTTCTCGGGCGCATGCTGAAGACGCAACTGGAAGCGACGATACCGGCCTCCTACGGGCGTCTTGCCGCTTTGGTCCGCGAGTTTCGGGCGCGCGTGGCCGACGTTCTCGGCGATCCGGTCTTGCGCCGCCGTTTCTGGGAAAAGACGCTCGAAGGGCCCGTTGCGGAAATGACGCTGGCAGGCGATACGACGGGCGCTGCGGGCGCGCTTGCGGCCGATCTTGCGGCTGCGGCAAATGGCAGCGCCTGCGGCCCGCAGGGCGAAGTCTATCTCGTCGGCGCGGGGCCGGGCGGCCCGGACCTTCTCACCCTTCGCGCGTTACGTTTGATGCAGAAGGCCGATGTCGTGCTTTACGACCGGCTTGTCGATCCAGTTATCGTCGATCTCGTGCGCCGCGAGGCGGAGCGCATCTATGTCGGCAAGCGCCCGAACGACCATCCGGTGCCGCAGGAGGAGATCGGCGAACTGCTGGTAAAGCTTGCAAAGGAGGGCAAAAGGGCGTTGCGCCTCAAGGGCGGCGATCCCTTCGTTTTCGGACGCGGCGGCGAGGAAATCGAGCGGCTTGCGGAAAACAGGATCCCCTTTCAGGTCTGTCCCGGCGTGACGGCGGCGATCGGCGCCTCGGCCTATGCCGGCATACCGCTCACCCATCGCGACCATGCGCAGGCCTGCATTTTCGTGACCGCGCACGACAGGCATGGACCCGCCGATCTCGACTGGGCCAACCTTGTCCGTCCGGGTCTGACAGTGGCCGTCTATATGGGACTGAACCATATAGAGCATCTGACGGCCGCCTTCCTCGCGCACGGCGCCCGGCCGGACATGCCGGCGGCGGTCGTCGAAAACGGGGCGCGGGACAATCAGCGCGTGGTGGTGGGCGCGCTGGCGGACCTTGCAGCCAGAGCGCGGGTGGCCGGCCTGCACGGGCCTACCATCATCATTGTGGGAACGGTGGTGGGTTTGCGGGAAAAACTGGACTGGCGCGAAGGCGCAGCGACGTACATGCGCGAAGACGCCAAATGAAAACGAAAGAGGACAGCCGATGAGCGTGACGCAACAACAAATTCTGGCGGCCATCGCCGATCTTCCGGGACCGGACGCCGCCAGGACGCTTGCGCAATCGGGCGCGCTCGGCGGCGTCAGCGTACGCGACGGCAAAGTGTTCGTGTCGATCAATGTCGAGCCAGGCCGGGTGGCGGCGCTGGAGCCGATGCGCGGACGGGTCGAGGCCGTCATCAAGAAACTGCCGGGCGTCGCCGCCGCCTATGTCACATTGACGAGCGAGGCCGAACAGGGCGCAGGACGGGCGACGCCGGTGCGCGCGTCCGGCCGTGCAAAGCCGGTCGCCTCCGGCGGGGCTGCGCGCATCGGCAAGATCATCGCGGTCGCCTCCGGCAAGGGCGGCGTCGGCAAATCGACGACGGCGGCCAATATCGCGCTTGGCTTCAAGATGCAGGGCCTCAAGGTCGGCGTGCTCGACGCCGATGTCTATGGGCCTTCCATGCCGCGCCTGTTCGGCATTTCCGGCAAGCCCGACATGGCCGCCGACGGCAAGAGGCTCGCGCCCAGGGAGAATTACGGCGTGAAAGTCATGTCCATCGGCTTCATGGTGGCGGACGAAGCGCCGATCGTGTGGCGCGGCCCGATGGTGATGTCGGCGGTCAGGCAATTGCTCGAAGATGTCGACTGGGGCGATCTGGACGTGCTTGTCGTCGACATGCCGCCGGGCACGGGCGATGCGCAATTGACGCTCGCTCAGACGGCGCCGCTTGCCGGCGCGATCGTCGTCTCGACGCCGCAGGATCTCGCGCTGATCGACGCGCGGCGCGGCATCGCCATGTTCCAGCAGGTGCATGTGCCGCTCATCGGCGTGGTCGAGAACATGAGCTATTTCGTATGTCCGCATTGCGGCGGACGCTCGGATGTTTTCGCGCATGGCGGCGCGCGCCAGGAAGCCGACCGGCTCGGCGTGCCATTCCTGGGGGAGGCGCCGCTGCATATGTCGATCCGCGAGTCCTCGGACGCCGGCGCCCCCATCATCGTCAGCGCGCCGGAGAGTCCGCAGGCGAAAGCCTATATCGAGATTGCGGAAAAGGCCTGGGCCAATCTGAGCGCCGGCGCGCAGGGCGCGCGCCCCGCGCCGCGCATCGTCGTCAATTGAGGCGGGGTGTCGCCAGTTGAGAAACGCCAATCGGGAGCGGGCGGCCGGAGGTGTCGAAGCGTCCGTTTCCTGACCGGCAGGCCATGCGCGACGACAGGCGGCTTTTAAAGCGAGGCGCTGTCGAAACTCTTTCTGGCCGGCTCGCAAAAGGCCATGCGCAGCGTATCGAGAATGGCGCGCACATTGTCGTCGGCAAGCGAATAATAAATGGTCTTGCCGTCGCGCCGGGTGGACACCAGACGGTCGAGGCGCAGACGCGCGAGCTGCTGCGAAACGGTCGATTGCCGCTCGCCGAGCAGGGCCTCGAGTTCGCCGACCGAACATTCGCCTTCCGACAGCGCGCATAAAAGAAGCAGGCGGGATTCGTGCGAGAGCGCCTTGAGAAAGTCGCTCGCCTCGCGCGCCTTTTGCGCCATCAAATGGAAGTCGCTGGTCCCTGAACTTGTTTTGCCGGCTTCGTCGCTGGCTCGTGTCTTCAACGCTGTCGCGGCCATCTTCTGGTCAGTCCTGTCGCCTGGCCGGATCGGCCGGTCGCAACGAACCGAAGCTGCATTCCGCTCTTCGCCGCGCGTATCGCCGCCCGAATTCCGAACGTCCTGTATGCGGTAAAATCATTATATTCGCAACTGTCAGACAATGTGGCCGCCGTCGTGCGACGTTGGTTGCGTCGGCAATGGCGCGCCCTTGACGCCTGCACATGCGCGCCATGCGTAAAAATGGTGGATGGCGATAATGTCATGATGATGCGCGCAGTTGACACATTGACCGCCTATCCTGAGTATCGATGCAATTTCGATGAACGAAACAGAGGGAGGCATAGAATGCGCAAACTGACCATGGGCGTCTGCATAGCTGCTCTTATGACGGCGGGCGCCGCGCAAGCGCAGGAAACGGTCAAGCTTGGCTATATCGATCCCCTGTCCGGCGGCGGCGCTTCGGTTGGCGAGGTCGGCCTCAAGACGTTCCAGTGGCTTGCCGACGGCATCAACGCCAAGGGCGGCCTGCTCGGCAAAAAGCTCGAAATTCTGCCGCTCGACAACAAGACCAATCCGCAAGAATCCGTCGTGCAGGCGCAAAAGGCGATCGACGCCGGCGCGCGTTTCATCACGCAGGGCAACGGTTCTTCGGTTGCGGCGGCGCTGTCGGATTTCGTCACGAAATTCAACAACCGCAATCCTGGCAAGGAGACCCTGTTTTTCAATTATGCGGCGATCGACGATTCTCTGACCAACGAGAAATGCTCGTTCTGGCATTTCCGCTGGGACGCCAATACCTCGATCAAGATGGCGGCGATCGCGTCCTATCTGAAGACGCAGCCGAAGGTGAAGAAGGTTTATCTGATCAATCAGGATTATTCCTTCGGTCAGAACCTGCGCAAGATCGCGCGCGCCATGCTCAAGGAGAAGCGCCCCGATATCGAAATCGTCGGCGATGAATTGCATCCGCTGCTCAAGGTCACGGATTTCGCGCCTTATATAGCCAAGATCAAAGCGTCCGGCGCCGATTCCGTCGTAACGGGAAACTGGGGGCAGGACATTGCGCTGCTTCTGAAGGCCGCAGCCGACGCCGGGCTCGATGCAAACTGGTATACGTTCTACGCCGGCGGCGCCGGCGGCCCGACCGCGATCAAGCAAACGGGCCTTGCCGACAAGGTGTTTGACGTTGTCGAGGGCGACCCCAACACCGCGCCCGAAGCCGCGCAGAAGGTGGAAACCGAATTCCGCAAGAAGAACGGCGCCGGCATCTGGTATCCGCGCGCGTTCAACCAGATGGGCATGTTCGCGCTGGCCGTCGCGGACGCGAAATCGCTCGATCCCAAGCAGGTCGCGCTCAAGCTCGAGGGCATGAAATACCAGGTGTTCGACGGTGGCGAAGGCTTTATGCGCAAGGAAGACCACCAGTTCTTCCAGCCCATGTACATTCGCTCTTTCGGGCCGCTGAAGGCGGGCCAGAAGTTCGACGAGGAGAACACGGGCTGGGCCTGGACGGTTCAGGGCAAGATTCCCACCGCTGACACGGTGGTGCCCACCACCTGTCAGATGGAACGGCCGTAAGAGGCCGAGTTCCGTTGTCGTGAAATCTCGTCATCGCGAAGCAGGTGCGACAATGCAGGCGATCCTCAGTCCGGGCGGAAGTTCGGGAGGGTCGCCCGCTGTAGCGGGCGCGCGGCGGCGCATCGAATAAGCAATAATTCAGGCAAGCAATAATTTCTGGGGCGGACGGCGTGCTGGAACTTATCGTATTCTCGACATTGAACGGCGTGCTCTACGGCATGCTTCTGTTTATGATGGCGAGCGGTCTCACGCTCATATTTTCGATGATGGGCGTGCTGAATTTTGCGCACGCCTCCTTTTACATGATCGGCGCCTATTTCGGGTTTGAGATATCGCGCCGTATCGGTTTCTGGCCGGGCTTCGTCATCGCGCCGCTCCTGGTTGGCGGCATCGGGGCGCTGATCGAGCGCTACGGTCTGCGGCGCGTTCATAAATACGGGCACGTCGCCGAGCTTCTGTTCACCTTCGGCCTGGCCTTTGTGATCGAAGAGCTGGTCAACATGATCTGGGGCAAATTGCCGGTCGACTACGTGGTTCCGCCTTCGCTCGATTTCGTGGCCTTCACGCTGTTCGACACGACTTATCCGGCCTTCCGCATGTTCATGCTTTTGACGGCGGTGGCGATGTTCGCCGTTTTGATCCTTGTCCTGAAGCGCACGCGCGTCGGCCTCATCATTCAGGCCGCGCTTACCCATCCCAATATGGTGGCCATGCTCGGCCATAACGTGCCGCGCGTGTTCATGATGGTGTTCGGCGCGGGCGCGGCGCTTGCCGGTCTTGCTGGCGTCATCGCCGGCCCCGCCCTTGTCACGCAGCCTTCGATGGCGGCCTTGCTCGGGCCGATTTTGTTCGTCGTGATCGTTGTCGGCGGGCTTGGCTCGCTTGAGGGCGCGCTGGCGGCTTCGCTGCTGATAGGCCTCGTGCAGACCTTCGCCGTCGCCATCAACGGTTCGCTTGCCGATGTCATCGGTTCGTCGGCTGCTTCCATGTTAGGCGAACTCGGCAGCGTGCCGCTTTCCCAGATCGCACCGCTGCTGCCCTATCTCATGCTGGTGCTCGTGCTGATCTTCAAGCCGACGGGCCTGTTCGGGAACCGCGAGACGTGAGCGAAAAAAACCACGCCCTTCTGGCCTTCGGGCTGTTTGCCGTCGCGCTTGTCGCCGCCCCTTACGTCTTTTCGTCGGGACTGGCGATCACCATGCTCTGTCTCATGGGCGTGATGATCATATTTGCGCTCTCCTACAACATGCTGCTTGGCCAGACGGGGCTTCTGTCCTTCGGCCATGCGGTCTATTACGGGCTCGGCGGGTTTTGCGCCGCGCATGCAATGAATTACGTGGCGCGCCACAAGCTCGGCGTGCCGCTGCCGGTCATTCCGCTGGTGGGCGCTGCGGCGGGCCTGTTTTTCGGCGCCGTGCTCGGGTCGGTCACCACCCGGCGCGCGGGCACGGTCTTTGCGATGATTACGCTGGGCATCGGCGAACTGGTGGCGGCGCTCTCCGGCATCCAGCGCTCGTTCTTCGGCGGCGAGGACGGTATCGCCACCAATCGCGCCAAGCTCGAACCTTTCTTCGGTTACAAGTTCGGTCCGCAAATCCAGGTCTATTATCTCATCGCCGTGTGGTGCTTCATCTGCGTGGCGCTGATGTATGCGCTGACCCGCACGCCGCTGGGACGCATGTGCAATGCGGCGCGCGACAATCCCGAGCGCGCGGAATTCGTCGGCTATTCGACGCAGCGCATCCGCTATCTGTCGTTCGTTCTGTCTGCGATGTTTGCCGGCGTCGCGGGCTCGCTGACGGCCATCAATTTTGAATTGATGAACAGCCAGGCGATCGGCGCGGCGGCTTCCGGGCAGGTGCTGCTGATGACGTTTGTCGGCGGCATAAGCCATTATGTCGGACCGATCATCGGCGCCGTGCTGGTCACCTTCCTGCAAATTTCGCTATCGGACATCACCAAGGCCTGGATGCTTTATTTCGGCTTGCTGTTCATTGTGGTCGTCATGTATGCGCCCAGCGGCATCGCAGGCCTCATCGGCATGCATCAGCCCCTGTTGCGCGGCGGGCGCATCTTCAAGCTTGTTCCCTCCTACGCCATGGCGCTCGTTCCGCTTGCCGCGGCAGGGCTCGGTCTGATCGCGCTTGTCGAGATGGCGCATCACATGCTGGTGGCTGCGGCCTTCAGCGGTCCCATGGTTCATCTGTTCGGCATGACCTTCAGCGGCGCCTCGCCCGTGCCGTGGATCATAGCGCTGGCGGCGTTCCTGGGCGGCGCCTATGGCCTGAAGCTTGTGCGCCCGCGCATCGACGAGGCCTGGGCGGCAGCCGAAGCGGGAGAAGAAAAGGCATGACGTCGGCCCTCTCCATTCAGGACGTGCACAAGAGTTTCGGGCAGACCGCAATCATTCGCGGCCTCAATCTCGAAATCGAGGCGGGCGAACGACACGCGATCATCGGGCCTAACGGCGCCGGAAAATCGACGATGTTCCATTTGATTTCCGGGCGCATCGGCCTGACATCGGGGCGGATCGAGCTCAATGGCGGCAAGATCAACGGTCTTGCGCCCTATGAGATCAACCGGCTCGGCCTTGCGCGCAGCTTTCAGGTCACAAATATCTTCCCGAAACTCTCGGTGTTCGAGAACATCCGCTGCGGCGCCTTGTGGTCGCAGGGCCACCGCTATTCGTTCTGGAGCTTCGTCGACGGGCTCGACGACGCCAACGGGCGGACGGAGGAGGTTCTCGACCTCATCGGGCTTGGCGCGCGGCGCGATACGCCGGCAGGCATTCTCACTTATGCCGAGCAGCGCGCGCTCGAGATCGGCATCACGATCGCAGGCGGCGCCAAGGTCATCATGCTCGACGAGCCGACCGCAGGCATGAGCCATGCGGAGACCGAGCAGGCGGTGGAGCTCATCCGGAAAGTTTCGGAGGGACGCACGCTGGTCATGGTGGAGCACGACATGAGCGTGGTGTTCGGCCTGGCCGACCGCATATCCGTTCTCGTTTACGGGCAGATCATAGCAACCGGCAGGCCAGAGGAAATCAAGGCCAACAAGGCCGTTCGCGAAGCCTATCTCGGCGAGGAGGCGGACTGATGGCGCCATTGCTCGAAGTTCACCGTCTCAACGCCTATTACGGCAAGAGCCACATATTGCAGGGCGTCGATTTCCATGTGGAGGAGGGCGAGATCGTCTCGTTGCTCGGCCGCAATGGCGTGGGACGTTCCACCACGATCAAGGCGATCATGGGCGATGTGCCGCCGGTCGGCGCCATCCGTTTCAAGGGGCGCGACATCGTCGGCATGAAGTCGCACGAGATCGCGCGATTGGGATTGGGCTACGTTCCCGAGAACCGCGATATTTTTCCCAGCCTGACGGTGCGGCAGAATTTATTGCTCGGCGAGAAGACGGCAGGCAGGAACGGCCGCTGGGCGATGAGCGATATGTTCAAAATTTTCCCGCGCCTGGAGGAACGCGCCGATACGCCGGCCGGCGTTCTGTCGGGCGGCGAGCAGCAGATGCTGACCATGTGCCGCACCCTGATGGGCGATCCCGATCTGGTGATGATCGACGAGCCGACCGAGGGGCTTGCGCCGATGATGGTCGAACTCGTCGGCAAATTGCTTGGCGAGATTGCGGAGCGCGGCATATCCATTCTGCTGGTCGAGCAGAAGCTGACCATAGCGCTCAAGATCAGCAAGCGCCTCTATGTGATGGGGCACGGGCGCATTGTGTTCGAGGGCACGCCGGCGGAATTTGCCGCCAATGAAACCGTCAGGCAGGAATGGCTTGAGGTTTAGGCTGTCGAACCGATGTCGGCGTCAGGCAAGCCTGAAGGCTTGCCGACGATTTGCGATCCTGAAGGCGCAGTCCAAATAATGCAGCCCGATCTGCTTTCACAACGGATTGCGCCGCGCAGGCGATCGTCCGCGCGCTCGAAGGCGTCCTCTATTCCGCCATGCGGACGAAAGCCGGCTCTGGCGTCCGAATTGGCAAAAGCGTCTTGAAACGCGCGCGCGGCTGCGCGAAATTGCTTTGCGTCACGCAAGATTGTTCGACAGTTTCGGGCGCGCATGTTCGTTTGCTATGAGAATTCTTGCGCCAAGGGATTTTCGGGGGAGGTTACGATGTCGTCCTATTCCACGCTTCTCTGGGAACGGCCGGCCGAGGGTGTTGCGCGGATCGTGATGAACCGGCCGCAGGCGCGCAATGCGCAGAACCTCGACATGACCTACGAGCTGAACGCGGCCTTCGACCGTGCGGTGGCCGACGATGACGTCAAGGTCATCATCCTTGCCGCCGCCGATCCGCATTTTTCCTCCGGACACGATCTGCGCGAAGGCGGCGACAAGAAACTTGGCCGCGATTTTCCCGTTGTCTCCACCTGGGGCGATTTCGAGGCCGAAGGCGCAGAGGGGCGGTATGGGCGCGAGCAGGAAATCTACCTTCAGAACACGCGGCGCTGGCGCAATCTTTCCAAACCGACGATTGCGCAGGTGCAGGGCAAGTGCATGGCCGGCGGGCTGATGCTCGCATGGGCCTGCGATCTCATCGTGGCCAGCGAGGACGCGACATTCTGCGATCCGACCATCGCCATGGGCGTGTGCGGCGTCGAATGGTTCGTCCACCCCTGGGAACTGGGCGCGCGCAAGGCCAAGGAACTGATGTGGACCGGCGATTTCTGGAGCGCCCAGGAAGCGCGCGCGCTCGGCATGGTCAATCATGTGGTTGCGCGCGAACAGCTTGCCGAATTCACATTGGGGCTTGCGCAAAAAATAGCGGCCAAGCCGACTTTCGCGGTCAAGACCGTGAAGGAAGCGGTCAATCGCTCGCTCGACATAATGGGCCAGAACAATGCGATTGAGCAGGCGTTCGCCCTGCATCATCTTTGCCACGCTCACAACATGATGAAATTCGGCATGATTATCGACCCCTCGGGGCTTAGCCCCGCAGTCGCCGGCCGTGCCGATCCCTCGCTAGCCAAGAAGGGCTGAACGTATGGACCTCACCTATTCCGAAGAACAAAGGCTCCTGCGCGAAAGCGCCAACGCCATGTTTCTGGCGCGCGCGCAGAAAGCCGGCGCAGAGGATATCTGGAAGGAAATGGCCGATCTCGGCTGGCTCGCCTTGCCCCTGCCGGAGGCGGACGGCGGGCTGGGACAAAACATCGTCGATGTCGCGATCGTGACGGAAGCCATGGGGCGCCATCGCATACGCAATAATTATGTTGCAGGGGTTGTGATGTGCGGCGGGCTTGTGGCGGCGCTCGGCTCCGACGCGCAGCGCGCGGCGCTTCTGCCTGGTCTTGCCGACGGCTCGCTGCGGCTGGCGCTGGCGCATGCGGAAGCCGGCGCACGTTACAATCTCGCGCAGGTCGCCTCCAAGGCGGTCAAGACGCCAGCGGGCTGGAAGCTCGACGGCGCCAAGATCGCCGTGCTTGGCGGCGATGTCGCGGACAGGTTCATCGTTTCGGCGCGCATATCGGGAGGCGTGCGCGACAGCGGAGGCATCGGTCTTTTTGTCGTTGCGCGCGATACGAAGGGGCTCGATGTCGAGCCGCATGCGACGGTCGATGGCGCGGGCGCTGCGCGCCTGACATTGAGCGGCGTGGAACTCGGCGCCGATGCGCTCTTGTCGGACAATGCGCTTTCTGAAATCGAGCGCGCCTGCGATCGCGCAACGGCGGCTTTCTGCTCCGAATTCGTCGGCCTGATGGAAGCGGCAAGGGACGCCACCGTCGATTACACGAAGATACGAATCCAGTTCGGCCGGCCGCTGGCGGCCAACCAGACGCTGCGCCATCGCATGGCGGATATGGCGATCGCCTGCGAGGAGGCGCGCTCCATGGCGTTGCGCGCCGCGCTCCACGCCGAGGACGCAGACCTCGTTTCGCGCGGGCGCGCGGTTTCGGGGGCATGGGTGAGGGTTTCGCGCGCGGCGCGCTTTGTGAGCGAGCAGGCGATCCAGTTGCACGGCGGCATGGGCGTGACCAACGAGCTCGAAATAGGCTTTTATCTCAAGCGCGTGATTGCGCTCGACGCCATTGTGGGCGGGCCCGACCATCATCTGCGCCGCCATGCGGCGCTCACCAGTCAGCAAGCGGCGTGAGGCCATCATGGATCTGACCTTTACTTCGGCCGAGCGCGACTTCCAGAACGAAGTGCGCGCCTTTCTCGACAAGAAACTGACGCCCGATCTCAAGCGCGGGCATGATCTGACGCCGAGCGTGTTTTCCGATCCGCCGGTCGGCACGCGCTGGCAGAAGATTCTCTTCGCGCAGGGCTGGGCGGCGCCGCTGTGGCCCAAGGAATTCGGCGGCACGGGCTGGTCGCTCGCGCAGCGTTATATCTGGGAGATCGAGTCGGCGGCCGCAAGCGCGCCGGCGGTCACGCCCATGGGCCTGCGCATGGTCGGGCCGGTGATCATGCAATTCGGCACGCAGGCGCAGAAGGATTATTATCTGCCGCGCATGCTGAAGGCGGAAGATTACTGGTGCCAGGGCTATTCGGAGCCGGGATCGGGTTCCGATCTCGCCTCGCTGAAAACGCGCGCCGTGCGCGATGGCGACCATTACGTCGTCAACGGTTCAAAAATCTGGACGACGCATGCCCATCACGCCAACATGATGTTTGCGCTGGTGCGCACGTCCGACGAGCCCAAGAAGCAGGATGGCATCAGCTTCTTGCTGATCGACATGAAGAGCCCCGGCATTTCGGTGCGCCCGATCCTCACCATCGGCGGCGATCACGAGACCAATCAGGTGTTTTTCGACGATGTTAAAGTTCCTGTCGAAAATCGCGTCGGCGCCGAGGGGCAGGGCTGGTCCTACGGCAAATATCTGCTCGAATTCGAGCGCGGGGGCGCCATGTCTTCGGGCAGATTGCGCGCGATCCTGCGCCATATCGAGCATCTGGCCGATATCTATCGCGATGGCGACGGGCCGCTTGCCGCCGATCCCGCTTTCAAGCTACGCCGCTCGCAGATGGAGATCGAGATCGACGCGCTGGAAATGACGGAATTGCGGATCATGTCGAGTTTGCAATCGGGACAGAATCCGGGGCCGGTTTCCTCCTCGCTCGCCAAATTGCGCAATTCCGAAATCAAGCAGGCGATGACTGCTTTTGCGGTCGACGTGCTTGGCCAGGACGCTCTCTACTGGGAGGGGCGGCGTCCGCTCTACGAACTGAATGCAGAATCCGGGCTGGCCGAGGAAGCGCTTACCGTTCTGCCCGAATATCTCAACAGTCGCGCCTACACGATTTTTGGCGGCACCTCCGAAGTGCAGCGCGACATTATCGCCAAGGTCGTCATCGGTATGTGACGCAATCACATGTGACGCATCGGCATGTGACGCAATCATATGTGTCACATCGGCATGTGACACAGTGGCGTGTGACACAGTGGCATATAGAGGAAAATTGCATGTTTTCTGAAGATTTTCAGCCGGCGGTCGTCGGCGACATCGCGCGCAAGAACGCATCGCTCTATGGCGACGAGGTCGCCGTCTTTTTCGAGGGTGCGGAGACGACGTTCCGCCAGTTCGACACGCACGTCAATCAGGTCGCCAATGGACTGATCGGGCTTGGCGTGGAGCCGCAGACCCATATCGGCTACATCGGCAAGAACAGCGATGCCTATTTCGAGCTGTTTTACGGCGCGTGCAAGGCGCGCGTCATTCTTGCGCCGATCAACTGGCGTCTCGCGCCACCCGAGATCGCCTATATCGTCAACGATTGCCAGGCGCAGGTTCTGTTCGTCGGGGCAGAGTTTGCCGCGGCCATCCGCGCGATCGCCGGCGAGTTGACGAGCGTGCACACGATTATCGTGATGGAGGGGACAGAGCCGGACTTCAAGAATTTCGCGCAATGGCGCGATGCGCAATCCGGCGCCGAGCCCGACCGAAAGGTGGATGAAGGGGATGTGGCGATCCAGCTCTATACGTCGGGCACGACCGGCCATCCCAAGGGCGCGATGCTGACCCATTCCAATCTTCTGGCCGCGCGCCGCCGTCCGCGAGGGGAATTGCCCGACTGGAGCGAGGCCTCGCACGAAGACGTCTGGCTGGTCTCCATGCCGGTCTTCCATATCGGGGGCTCCGGCGCACTGGTCTGGGCCTCTTTTTACGGCGGCAAGATCGTCATCACGCGCGAGTTCAATGCGATGACGACGCTCGACGATTTCGTGCGTCATCGCATCACGCGCCTGTTCATGGTGCCGGCGGCATTGCAATTCATCGTGCGGCTGCCGCAGGCGCGGCAGGTCGACTATTCGCGCCTGAAATACATCACCTATGGCGCGTCCCCCATTCCGCTCGATCTGCTGCGCGAATGCATGGACGTGTTCAAGTGCGGTTTCGTGCAGATGTACGGCATGACGGAAACGACGGGCACGATTGTCGCGCTCGATCCGGAAGACCACGATCCGGCGGGGTCGTCGCGCATGCGTTCTGCGGGCAAGCCGCTCGACGGTGTGGAGATCGCCATTCTCGACGCCGATGGCAAGGAACTTCCCACAGGCCAGGTCGGCGAGATCGCCACGCGCTCGTCCGCCAACATGAAGGGCTACTGGAACCTGCCCGAGGCGACGCAGCGCACGATGAGCGAAGACGGCTGGCTGCGCACGGGCGACGCCGGTTATGTCGACGAAGACGGCTATGTGTTCGTGCACGACCGCGTGAAGGATATGATTATCTCGGGCGCCGAGAATATTTATCCGGCGGAAGTGGAAAGCGCGATCTTCGGCCATCCCGCGATTGCGGAAGTCGCCGTCATCGGCGTGCCCGACGACAAATGGGGCGAGTCGGTGAAAGCCGTCGTGGTGCTGAAGGACGGCGTCGAGGCCTCGCCCGACGAAATCATCGCCTTCGCGCGCACGAGGATCGCGGGCTACAAGGCGCCGCGCACCGTGGATTTCATCGAGGCGCTGCCGCGCAATCCGTCCGGCAAGATTCTCAAACGCGAATTGCGCGAGCCCTATTGGGCCGGCAAGGACCGCCGCGTGAATTGAGATTTGCACAATCAACCGCACTTGAGTGCGCTGCCGCGATCGTTTGTGTTGCAGCAGCGCGCCTCTGCGCGCCGCCGTCCCGCCTTCGCGCTCTCGGCATGAGCGGCGGAGACGCTGGCGTTGTTCGACGTCGCATATCGCAATATAGGTGCGTTGCAACAAAAAAATATATGCGCGAAATCATATAGTTATGGTAATTTTCACAAAAATGTGATCGGTTTTGATTATTTTATGTTGCAATGCACACAACGGTTCGGTACTCAACCGCCGCCCCGGGCCATTCACGGTGGGGCCGAAGCCATAGCTCGATGAGGATGGAGTCCCGACATGTCCGCTGCGAAGAAGCCCGCCCCCAAAGCCGCCCCCAAGGCCGCCCCCACGGCCGAAGCCAAGATCGAACAGGCCGTCGCCGCCAACAAGACGTTCGAGGCGGCCCGCGAATATGCGCAGCGCGCTGCCGGCACGGCGCTTGAGCGCGCGACTTCGCTGCATGCCGGCGCCGAAAAGGCCACCGCCGCCGTTGAATCCGCCGCTGTCGAATCCGTCGCCAGCCTCGCCAAGGCGAGCCGCGAAATTCAGGGCGCCATGTTCGACGACGCCAAGGCCGCAATCGCCGCCTTTGAAAAGACCGTCGCCGCCAAGAGCCTCGACGACGCCTTCCGCGTTCAGGCCGATTATTATCGCGCTCAGTTCGATGTGAACGTCTCGCGCGCCAAGACGGTCGGGGCTCTCGTCGCCCAGGCCGCCCAGGAAAGCGCCAAGCGCGCCCAGGACAACATCGTCAAGCTCGGCGTCAAGTTCGACAAGGTTGCGTAAGCGTCTCTGGTTCGAGAGTTTCGAGAGGCCCGCGGTTTTCGCGGGCCTTTTTGCGTGCGGGGCTCCGTGTGGTTTCCGGCTTAAGCGGCTGCGGGGTTGGCGCGTGTTGAATGGCGACGAGCCTCATCACAATTGAGACCGCGCGTTTTCTCGAAGAATTCTTAACGAACGAAGCGCTCTCGTAAACGAAGCGCTCTTACAGACATGGCGCGGCTATGCGCGTCCTTCCAGGCATTTGATCGACTTTTTGATTGTGTTGGCAAATCGCTGCTTGCCGCTCGCGTTGCGCGCTGCCAATCTAGGATGCTGACAAGAAGCGCGCCGCAGAGTGCGAAAGATGGGTCTGGGTTGGGTGCGCAATGGGAGGAGGTCGCGATGAGCGATCAGGCAGGCCGTGAAGAAGCTGTAGTTGGCGACATTTTCGGAGAAGAGGCGATGGAGGCCGCCCATCACGCGCTCATGCGCATGATGAGCGACATCGCCGGGCCCGTGATGGGCGAGAGCGCGGTGGCCGCGCAATCCGATCTGGTGCGCGAAGTGTCCCGGCTGATGGCGGGTCAATCCGATCTCAAGCCCGCCTCCGGCGACAAGCGCTTCAACGATCCCGTGTGGAAGGAAAATCCGGTATTTTCAATCTGGATGCAGGGGTATCTCCTGTGGGCGCGCTCGGTCGACGCTTTTGCGACCGCCATGGGCATGGATGATCTGGCCATCAAGCGCAATCGGTTCTTCGCCAATCTCGTGACCGACGCTCTGGCGCCGACCAATACGATGATCGGCAATCCCGCCGCCATGAAACGCTTCGTGGAAACCGGCGGGCAGAGCACGCTCGACGGGCTTCAGAATTTTCTGAAAGACATGGCCGATAACGGCGGCATGCCGGCGCAGGTCGACAAAAGCGCCTTCAAGGTCGGTGAAAATCTTGCCGTCACCAAGGGTGCGGTGGTTTTCCGCAACGAGATGTTCGAGCTCATCCAATATGCGCCGACGACAGAGATGGTCTATGAGACGCCGGTTCTGTTCGTGCCCTCGATGATCAACAAATTCTACGTGCTCGATCTCGCCAAAGGCCGCAGCATGTTCGAATACGCCCTGTCGCGCGGCATCCAGGTCTTTGCGATCTCCTGGAAGAACCCGAGCGCGAACGAGAGCGAATGGAGCATCGACAAGTATATCGAGCAGATTTTGAACGCCAGCGCGGCTGCGCGCGAAATCACGGGCTCGCCGCAGGTGCATCTGGCGGCGGTTTGCGCGGCGGGCCTGCTGACCTCGATGACCGCAGGCTTTCTGGCGGCGCGCGGCGACAGCCATGTCCGCTCGTCGACCACAATCGTCACCGGCCTCGACGTTTCCGCCGAAGACACGAAACTCTCGATCTTCACCGCTCCCGACATGGTCGACATGGTCGCCGGCATATCGCAGGCGCAGGGCGTGCTCGACGGACGCAATCTTTCGAGCGCTTTTACCTGGATGCGGCCGAACGATCTCGTCTGGAATTATTGGGTCAATAATTATCTGATGGGAAATCCGCCGCCCGCCTTCGACATCCTCTACTGGAACAGCGACGCAACGCGCATGCCCGCGCGCGCGCATCGCGAGTTTCTCGATCAGGGCCTCACCAACGCTTTCACCAAGCCCGGCGAGATCAAGGTGTTCGGCGCGCCGATCGATATGGGGCAGGTCAAGTGCGACATGTTCGTGATGGGCGGACTGACCGACCATATCTGTCCGTGGAAGAATTCCTACGCCGGCGCCAAGCTATACGGCGGCAAGGTGGAATTCGTGCTCGTGGGTTCGGGCCATGTGCAGAGCATGGTCAATCCGCCGGGCAATCCGAAGTCGCATTATTTCGTTGGCGCGGGCGTGACGACAAGCGCCGACGAATGGCTGAAAGGCGCCGACAAGCGTTCCGGCTCGTACTGGGAGCATTGGGCGCCGTGGATCATCGAACGCTCGGGCGCGCAACGTCCGGCGCGCGCGCCGGGCAGCGCGCTGTTTCCGCCGATCGCGGCCGCGCCGGGACAATATGTGATGGAGCCCTGAGGAAGGCGGTGGCGCCCTGAGGGCGCGTATCTGTTCCTGTGGCCTGTTTCTGGCGGCGTTCGGCAGTGCGCTTCATGAGCTTCATGCGTTCCATGCCGCCTCTGGCTGCCGGGCAAATAAAAAAGAGCGCGTAAACCGCGCTCTCAGCAACCAAAAAAGAGCGCGTAAACCGCGCTCTCGGTCAACCAAAAAGAGCGCGTAAACCGCGCTCTCAGTCAACCAAAAAGAGCGCGTAAACCGCGCTCTCCGTGGCATTCCGGCAGCGCTGTTTTCGCAGCGCCCCGGACTATCTTGCACCTTCGCCATCAGCCGTCCGAAAATGACGCCTGAGGCGAAACGCCGGTATTACGCCTTCGGCGTCAAGGCCGTCTTGGTGGCTTCGCCGAGTTCCTTGGCCTGCTCCTGAAGGGTGGCCATCTGCGCCTTCAGATATTCGGTCTGAAGCGACAGGGCTTCCTGCGGATCCTTCGCCTTGACGAGCGCTTCGGCGTGGTCGAAAGCGGCCTTGGCGTTGGTCTGAGCGATGTTCATCACCTTGGAGTTGAGATCCTTGACAGCCGCAGGAATGGCGATCGGGGACTTCTCGGCCTGCTCGGCGGCCTTCTGGGCGGCGCCAACGAAAGCGTCGAAAGCCTTGCGGGCCTGATCGACGCCCTTCACGGCGAAGTCGCGGAGTTCGGCGGGAACTTCAAATTTAGGCATGTTGGTCATGGGACTCTCCTTGGGTCTCCTTGGCGCGGCCCGTGGGCGGCGCCGCATCCGGGAACGGGGGGTATATAACTCAAGATTTGCGGCATTGCAATAAAAATTGTGCAATGCACAAAAAATTGATGCGCCATTCTGGCACACCATTGGTGGCAAATGGCGCGAGCTTGGCAAAAGAAAAGCCCGCAGCGGGCGCTGCGGGCTTCACGGTCCGGGAATGACGCCGTCTCAGGCGCCAAGGCGCAGGGCGCGCACGGCGTTCTGCTTGAGGATGAGGTCGTGGATTTCCGGCTTGAAGCCGGCTTCTGCGAATTGCTTGATCCAGCGGTCGGGCTGGATCAGCGGGAAGTCTGAACCAAACAGCATCTTGTTGCGCAACTGGCCGTTTGCGTATTGCACGACCTGCGGCGGGAAGTATTTGGGCATCCAGCCGGACAGGTCGATGTAGACATTCTCCTTGTGCAGCGCCATCGAGAGCGCTTCGTCCGTCCAGGGCCATGAGGGATGGGCGAGAATGATGGTCATGTCGGGGAAGTCGACCGCGACATCGTCGATATGGATGGGTTGCGAATATTTCAGCCGCAGGCCGCCGCCGCCCGGCAGGCCCGTGCCCATGCCGGAATGGCCGGTGTGGAAGATGGCCGGCAGTTTGTGTTCGGCGATCACCTCGTAGAGCTTGTAGGCCATGCGGTCGTTGGGGAAGAAGCCCTGGCAGGTCGGGTGGAACTTGAAACCCTTGACCGCGCCGCTCTCGATGAGGTCGCGCGCTTCGCGCACGCCCATCATGCCCTTGTGCGGGTCGATGGAGGCGAAGGCGATCATCATGTCGGAATTGGCGGCGGCGGCTTCTGCGATTTCGTCATTGGGGATGCGGCGGTTGCCGATCTGGAACTCGCTGTCGACCGTGAACATCACGAGGCCGATCTTCTTTTCGCGATAATATTTGATCGTCTCGGCGATGGTGGGGCGCGGAGGCGCCTTGAAATATTTGTTCGCGGCGTCCTCGAAAGGCTGCCAATAGGGATCGGGGCCCTGGCGGCAGGAGACTTCGGCGTGAGTGTGGACGTCGATGGCGACGAGATCGTCGATCTTCATGGAATTGTCCTCCGGTTTGTACAGCGATCGTAGCAATATCCGGGCGCGCCTTCCTCCCCGTGCAGAGGCGGAAGGGCAGGCTCGTTTCGCGCATTACGCACGCGACTTCTCCCATTGCGCAATCGTCTTGCCGCTCGTTGCGAGTTCGACCAGGAGCTTCGAGGGCTCCCAATGCATGGGGCCGAAGCGTTCCTTGTATTTGAGCATGCCGTCGAGCACTTTTTTCAGGCCGACGGTCTCGCCGTAGTGCATCGGGCCGCCGCGATAGCGCGGGAACCCGTAGCCGGAAGTCCAGACCACGTCGATGTCGGCTGCCCGCATCACGACGCCTTCCTCAAGGATTTTGAAGCCCTCGTTGATGAGCGGATAGAGGCAGCGTTCGACAATTTCTTCTTCCGGGTGGGCGGATTGCGGAATCTGAAGCTCGGCTGCGCGTTTGGCGATGATCGCGATGGCCTCGGGATCGTCGTAACGCTTGCGGTCGCCCTTTTCGTATTTGTAGAAGCCCTTGCCGGATTTCTGGCCGTAGCGGCCGTGTTCGCCGAGCGCTGCTTCCGCCTGATAATAAGTGGGGTCGATGGGATATTGGTCGGCGTTGGCCTTGTGCACGTTGATGCCGATGTCGACGCCGGCCATGTCGTAGACAGCCAGCAGGCCCATGGCCATGCCCCATTTTTCCATGGGCGTGTCGATTTCGCGCGGGCTCGCGCCCTCCATCGCCATGCGCTCGGCCTCGCGGCCATAGGGCTCCATCATGCGATTGCCGACGAAGCCGTAGCAAATCTTCACCAGCACCGGCGTCTTCTTGAGCGGCCTGGCGAGTTCGACCGCAGTGCGGATGGTTTCTGGGCTCGACTTCGGCGTGCGCACGATTTCGAGAAGCGGCATGACATTGGCCGGCGAGAAGAAATGCAGGCCGATCACATCCTGCGGACGTTTCGTCGCCTCGCCGATCTCTCCGACATCGAGCGTCGAGGTATTGGAGGCAAGCAGGCAGCCGGGCTTGGCGACCTTGTCGAGTTCGGCGAAAATCTTCTTCTTGAGGTCCATGTTTTCAAACACGGCCTCGATGATGACATCGGCATCGGAGAGGTCGGCGTAATTCACCGTGCCCTTGATGAGGCCCATGCGCTTCGCCTTGTCCTCCGGCGAGAGGCGACCACGCTTGACCATCGAGTCATAGGTGCCTTCGAGGACGCCGAGGCCCCGCTTCAGCGCCTCGTCGCTCGTGTCGAGCACGGTGACGGGGATGCCGGCGTTGGCAAAGCAGATGGCTATGCCGCCGCCCATCGTGCCGGCGCCGACGATGCCGGCCTTGGCGAGCGCGCGGGGCTTGGTGTCGGCGGGAATGTCGGTGATCTTGCGGGTTGCGCGTTCGGCGAAAAAGACGTGGATCGCGCCCTTGCTCTCCGGGGTCGCCTTGGACTCGTTGCCGAGCTTTTCCTCGATCAGCAGGCCTTCGTTCAGCGGCGTCCGGGTTGCGGTGCGGATCGCCTTGACGGCGGTCTGCGCGGCGATGCGGTTGGGATAGAGCTTCTTGGCGGTCGCTTCCGCCGCGGCGAAGATTTCCGGCGTGGCCGTTTCCGGCTTCACGCTCATCTCGCTGGTGCGGCGCGGGCCCTTGCCGGCCGCGACCAGCTCCTTGGCGTATTCGATCGCCGCAGCGGTGGCGTCGCCCTCGGCGATGCGATCAATCGCGCCATATTCCAGCGCCGTCCTGGCGTCGAGCATCTTGGTGGAGATGATCATTTCAAGCGCCTTCTCGGCGCCGATCAGGCGGGGCAGGCGCTGCGTGCCGCCGGCGCCGGGACTGATGCCGAGATTGACTTCCGGAAAGCCGATGCGGGTGCGCGCATCGGCGATGCGATAATGGCAGGCGAGCGTGATCTCGTAGCCGCCGCCGAGCGACGTGCCGAACAGGGCTGCGACGACAGGCACGTTCTGCCCCTCGAGACGGGCGAAGAGCGCGCGATATTCGGCCTCCTTCGGCGGGCCGGAGAATTCGCCGATATCGGACCCGGAAAAGAAGGTCGATCCCTTGCAGGCGAGCACGATCGCCTTGACGCCTTTCAGCGCGGCCACCTCGTCAAGGGCGGCGTTGAGGCCGGAGCGCACCGCCGCCGTGATCGTGTTGACCGGGGGGGCGTCGACGGTGACGACGGCCACGCCGTCGTGCGACTTCACGTCGAAAATCCTGGTCTGCGTCATTGGTCCCTCCCGCCGTTCCTTACGGCCGTTGCAGCCGTATGTCCGGCTTCCGGGAGGGTTTAGCATATTTTGTTATGAAACATAACTATATTTTGAGCCGAGACCAAAATCCGCTTTTCTCACGGGAACAGGCCGCGCATTTCCTTGGCGCGGCGCACCGTCTGTACGCCGATGGCGAGGGCCGCTTTGCGGTTGGAAATATTGTCCTTGGCGGCACGCTCGCGCACGGCGTTCCAGGAGCGGTCGAGCGCGGCGTAAAGGCGCTCCATCACCTGATCCTCCGTCCAGAAGAATTGCTGGAGATCCTGCACCCATTCAAAATAGGAGACGATGACGCCGCCGGCGTTGCACAGAATGTCGGGCACGACGAAAATTTCGTCGCGGCGGCTATCGAGCACGGCGTCGGCCTCCGGCGTCGTCGGCCCGTTGGCGCCCTCCGCGATGATTCGACATTTGAGCTTGCCGACATTGTCTGCGTCGATCACACGTTCGAGCGCGGCGGGCACGAGGAGATCGCAAGGCTGGATCAGCATTTCGGCAGGGTCTATCGCCAATTGATCGCTGAAACCGCGCAGCACGCGGTTTTCGTGCACATGTCTTTCCAGCGCCGCAAGATCGAGGCCCCTGGGATCGTAGAAGGCGGCGGTGTGGTCGGAAACGCCGACGATCTTGACGCCGCGTTCCCTCAGCGATTGCCCGGCGACCGAGCCGACATTCCCGAAACCCTGGATGATGGCGGTCGCATCCTGCGGCTTAATGCCCATCTCCTCCATGGCGCGGGCGGCAAGATGGGCGACGCCGCGCCCGGTCGCCTCGCGCCGGCCAACCGTGCCGCCGGTTTCCACGGGCTTGCCGGTGACGATCTCGACGACCGTCTTGCCCTGATACATGGAATAAGTGTCCATGAACCAGGCCATCACCTGCTCGTTGGTGCCCATGTCCGGCGCCATTACGTCGGTGTGCGGCCCGATGAAGGGGATCATCTCCTGCATGTAGCGGCGCGAGAGCGCCTCGAGTTCGCGTCGCGACAGCGATAGCGGATCGACCGTCACGCCGCCCTTGGCGCCGCCGTAGGGCAGGCCCGCAAGCGCGCATTTCCAGCTCATCCAGACGGCAAGCGCGGCTACTTCGCCGACATCGACCGAAGGCGCAAAGCGCGTGCCGCCCTTGGTCGGCCCAAGGGTCAGATGATGTTGAACGCGATAGCCCTGAAAGACGGCGGTCGAGCCGTCGTCGAGATGGATGGGGCAGGAGACGATGGTCGTGCGCTTGGGCATGAAAATGCGTATGCGCACGTCTTCGGGAATTTCCAGATGGTCGGCGACATCGCGGAATTGCGCGAGCGCCATGTCGAATACAGGGCCGGTGTAGGGCGAGGACGCCATCTGGTTCTCCTGGTTTTGATTAAGTGAAACGGAACCCTTTGCATTGTCGCTCATCTAACCCTCTCATCCTTGCGGGAGGGAGGAGAGGCGTCCGCGCGTTTGTCCGGAGCCGCGCTCAATAGCTTTTGGGAAGGTCGAGAACCTTTTCGGCGATGAAGGAAAGGATGAGCTGTTCGGTGACGGGCGCAAGTCTGGTCAGCGACACTTCGCGGAACAGGCGCTCGACGTGGTATTCCTTGGCGTAGCCGAAGCCGCCATGCGTCATGATCGCCTGCCAGGCCGCGTCATGGCCTGCGCGGGCGCCGAGAAATTTCGTGGAATTGGCCTGAGCCCCGCAAGGTTCTCCGCAATCGTAGAGTTCGGCGGCTTTCATCGCCATGAGCCAGGCCGCTTCCAGGTTCATCCATTTTTCCGCAAGCGGATGCTGAATCGCCTGGTTCATGCCGATGGGCCGCTCGAACACGATTCTTTCGCGCGCATAATCGGAAGCGCGGCGCAGCGCGTCGAAACCGATGCCGATCGCCTCGGAGCCGATGAGAATACGCTCGGGGTTGAGCGAATGCAGGATATAACCGAACCCCTTGCCTTCCTCGCCGATGCGGTCTTCTTCCGGCACGAACAGGCCGTCGATGAAAATAGCGTTGGAATCGACGGATTTGCGGCCCATTTTCGGAATGCGGCGCACCTCGATCTTCGAGCGGTCGAGATCGGTGTAGAAAATGGCGATGCCGTCGGTCTTGCGTCGGCAATCCTCGAATTTCGTGGTGCGGGCGAGCAGCATGATCTTGTTGGCGACCTGCGCGGTCGAGGTCCACACCTTCTGCCCGCGGACGAGATAGCCGCCGGGAACCTTTTCCGCGAAAGTCTTGATTCGCGTGGTGTCGAGGCCGGCGTCCGGCTCGGTGAAGCCGAAGGCGACCTGGTCTTCGCCCGCAACCAGACGCGGCACCCAGCGGCGCTTCTGCGCATCCGTGCCCTTCACGACAATGGGGTGGGGGCCGAACAGATTAATATGCACCGAGGAGGCGGCAGCCATGCCGCCGCCGTGGCTTGCGACCTCGCGCATCATGATCGCGGCCTCGGTGACGCCAAGGCCCGAGCCGCCATATTCCTCGGGCATGGTGATGCCGAGCCAGCCGCCGTCGGCCATGGCCTTATGGAACTCGAACGGAAATTTGCCGTCCTCGTCGCGCTCCAGCCAGTAATCGTCGCCGAATTTCGTGACGACCGCGCGCACGCCGTCGCGGATCGCCTGCCGTTCTTCTTGTGTCGGCAATGCCTTGGTCTGGCCCATGATCTTGTCGGCTCTCCTGATTTCAAATCGGATTGTCGGCCATTTTGGGCCCGATGCACAACCCGCAAGACGGTCGATTGCCGGGTTGAATTGACAATTGATAAGGCAGGCGCTGATCTGTGGGTGAACGTTCGGCACAGGCGGCGCCGGCGCTTTGTCGCGTGGGCCGTCGGTCATCGAGCAAGGAAGGCACGATGCGTTACGGGCGCTATTTTGAAGCAGCGATCGGGCAATTGCGCAACGAGCGGCGCTACCGGGTTTTCGCCAATCTGGAACGCGATGTGAGCGACCGTCCGCGGGCGATCTGGCGCGACGAGGCGGGCGGCCAGCGCGATGTGACCATCTGGTGCTCCAACGATTATCTTGGCATGGGCCGCCACCCCGAAGTGGTGGAGGCCTTGCAGTCGACGGCGGGCAGGCTTGGCGCGGGCGCCGGCGGCACGCGCAATATTTCGGGGACGAACGCGCCTTTGGTGGCGCTTGAGGCCGAGCTTGCCGATCTGCACGGCAAGGAGGCCGCG
>JBKDZW010000077.1:0-24161 GCA_047971685.1 Rhodoblastus sp. | reverse complement strand
GTTGTCACCGCCTGCGGGTGATGATTTCTCTGTCGATTTGCACCCCCCATCGGCTACCGCATCGTCGCGGCCGAGCAGCGGGGATCGAAGACCAAGAAGAAGCTGGAGATCGACCCGCTGCACGCCGACACGGTGCGGCTGATCTACCGCCTGTTCCTTGAAGGGGACGGCGTGAAGGGACCGATGGGCGTCAAGGCTATCACCTGTTACCTGAACGAGCGGCGCATCTTCACCCGTGACGGCGGGCGCTGGGGGCTGGCTTCGATCCATCAGATTCTCACCCGCACAACCTACATCGGCGAGCACAGGTTCAATACCCGCTCCCACAAGGACCGGGAGAAGAAGCCCGAGAGCGAGGTGGCGGTCATGGTCTGTCCGTCGCTGATCGACCGCGAGACCTTCGACGCGGTGCAGGCCAGGCTCAAGGCCCGCGATCCCCGGATGACGCCGGCGCGCGTCACCAGCGGCCCCACCCTCCTTACCGGCATCTGCTTCTGCGCCAAATGCGGGGGCGCGATGACCATGCGCACCGGCAAGGGCAGTGCGGGCGGCACATATCGCTATTACACCTGTTCGACCAAAGCCCGGCAGGGCAAGACCGGCTGCGAGGGCCGTTCGATCCCGATGGACCGGCTCGATCAACTGGTCGCGAGCCACCTGGAAGACCGCCTGCTTCGGCCCGAGCGGCTGGAAACCATCCTCGCCAGCGTTCTCGACCGACGCCAGGAGCGCACCGAGCGCCGCCGCGAGCATCTGGCCGAACTGCACAAGCGGATCGCCGAAACCGACCAGCGGCTCAACCGGCTCTTCGACGCCATCGAGTCCGGCGTCGCCGATCTGGACGCCCCCGGCCTGAAGGAGCGTATCGCCGGCCTCAAAGCGATTCGAGAGCAGGCCAGCGCCGACGCCGAACGCGCCCAGGCCGCCCTCGACCATGCCGGCAATCAGGCTGTCAGCCCCGATCTGGTCAAGACCTTCGCCCGCGCGGCCCGCCAGCGCATCCGGCTGGACAGCGGCGGCTACCGCCGCGATCACCTGCGGGCGCTGGCCCAGCGCGTCGAGGTCGCAGACCGGGAAGTCCCCATCAAGGGATCGAAATCCGAACTGCTGCGCACTCTGGTCGCCGCTACAGGCGGGAAATCCGGCGTAGCCGGTGTTCAGAGTTCTGTTCTGAAATGGCGCGCCCGAAAGGATGCGAACCTCTGACCCCCAGATTCGTAGTCTGGTGCTCTATCCAGCTGAGCTACGGGCGCGCGGGGCCGGACCTGACCGACCCGCCTGCGGCGGCGAAGCGCCGAGGCAGGGTTCGTCTAACTGGTCGCGTCGGCAAAGGCAAGCCGTTCTGTGCGTCTGTTGCAATGTGCGTCTGGATGCCGCCCGCTGGCGTACGTTCCGCGCGCCTTCCATGCCTCGCGGCAACCGCCGGTCGATGTTCAACCGCCCGCAGCGTTCCCTACGCGCGCGCCGGCATTGCCAAGCCTGCCGGCATTGCCAAGCCTGCCGGCATTGCCAAGTCTGCCGGCATTGCCAAGTCTGCCGGCATTGCCATCCGCATTGGCGGCGTCTGGCTGCGCCGTCTCCGCCACGCCGCCTCCCGGCAGAAGAATTTCAAAAACCGCGCCCGGCCAGGCGGGGTCGTCGGCTTCCTTCAGTTCGATGGTTCCGCCATGCGCCCGCACGAGATCGGCGGCGATCGCGAGGCCGAGCCCCATGCCGCCGGGCCGGGCGGCGCCCCGAAACGCCGAGAACAGATTTTTTCGCGCGTTCGGCGGCAGTCCCGGGCCGTTGTCGGCGACGACAATGGAGATTTCGTCGCCCGCCCGCGCCGCGACAAGGCGGATTGCCGGGTTTTCGACGCTTGATCCCGCGCCATCCAGCGCTTCGGCGGCATTGCGGAACAGGTTGAGCAGCGCCCGGAAAAATTGCTCGCGGTCGACATGCACGATGAAATTCTGCGGCGCCTCGTTGTGGAATGCGATGGACGAACGCGCCGAGAGCAGGGCGGTTTCGGCCGCTTCCGCCGCCAGCAGGCGCAAAGGCGTCGGGGCGGGCTGCGGCGGCTCGTCGCTGGAGCGCCCATAGGTCATCGTCGCCTGGCAGAAACGAATCGCCCGGTCGAGCGTCGCCACCAGTTTTGGCGCAAGACGCACCACCAGCGGATCGGAGGCCGAGGCCATGCGGTCGGAAATCAATTGCGCCGAGGTCAGCATGTTGCGCAGGTCGTGGTTGATCTTGGCGACCGCCAGACCGAGGGCCGCGAGCCGTTTCTTTTCGGACAGTTCGCGCGCCAGCGAGCGCTCCATGTCGGCGAGCGCCTCTTCCGCCGCGCCAAGTTCGTGTCGCGCCCCCGAGGGTTTGATGATCTTGCTGGCGTCCTCGGGCGCCGCCGCAAAGTCCAGCACATTGCCGGTCAGCCGCCGCACCGGCGCCAGAACCATGATCGAAAGCGCAGCCGCCGCCAGAATCGCGACGGTCAGCGAGATCGTCAGCGACAACATGAGAATATTGAAGGAAAAGTGGGCCATGGCCGTTTTCAGCGGCGCCTCGTCGATCGCCACTTCCACGAATTGCGCGCCCATGGGCGCTGGGCCGCGCACGTTGAGCACGCGGCCGGGTTTCGCAAAAAGCGCGCGGAAGGCCGCAAAAACCGAGGTCCAGGAGGTCTCGTTGCGCAGATCGGCCACCTCGTCCACTTTCAGCGGCAGATCGTTGACCGCCAGCATGCGGCGGCTGTCGGCCCGTTTCAGCACGATCATGCGCGCGTCCACGCTGTTGAGGATGGCGATCTTGAGCGGTTGCGGCGCCATGCCCCGGGGGGCGGCGTCCAGAACCAGCGCCGCCGTATAGGCCGCAGACAGGCGCGTACGCAGCCAATTGTCGCGGAAATTGGCGATGGCGGGAATGTAGATGGCGATCTCCACCACCAGCACGAAGGTGGAAATCAGGAGGATGACCCGGCCAATCAGCCCCAATTGCGGCAGCCGCAGCTTCGGCGAATGCAGCTTCGGCGCGCCGGCGCGCGGCCGCTCTGGAGCCTCGTGTGTGAAAATTTCCGGTTTGCTTTTGTCGTCCATGGTTCAGCCAAACCTGCGCAAAAACCGCAATGCGCGCTTCACCCATGGCTTGTCCAGTTTATCCGCATAAACGCCCATGGCCGTGCGCCGCGACGCCTCCGAGAGCGTGGGATAGGCGAAGACGGTTTGCGCAATGTCCTGGGCCGTCAGGCCCTTGGAGAGAGCGAGCGCCCATGGCGCGATCAATTCGCCGGCTGCGCGTCCGGCAATGCCGCAGCCCAGAATCCGGCCGTCGCGCGCAGCAATCGCCTTCACATGGCCCTCGAGCGCGCCTTCGGCTCTGGCCCGGTCGTTCTCGGCAAAGCTCCAGCGCAAAACGCGGATGGCGCGATGCTGCGCGCGCGCCTGCTCCTCGCCGAGCCCGACCCAGGCGATTTCCGGATCGGTATAGGCGACGCGAGGCGCAAGGTTTTCGCGCGCGCGCGCCGGCAGGCGGAAGAGAACCTGCCGCAGGACGACGCCCGCCTGATAATTGGCCGTCGCCGTCAGCGCGGCGCGGCCCGTCACGTCGCCGACCGCATAAACGCGGCGGTTGGTCGTGCGCAGATTGTCGCGCAGTTTTAATCCGCTGCGGTCGAATTTCACGCCGGCGGCTTCCAGGCCGAGATTGTCGACATTGGGCCTGCGGCCGACGGCGACCAGCAGATGCGCGCCATCGACCGTCTCCTCCACCTCGCGCCCGCCGAGGATGACGCGCACGCCCTCGTGGCGCGGTTCGATGCGCGCAATCGAGCAGCCTTCGCGGATGTCGACGCCTTCGCGGCAAAGGCGCGCGAGCACGACGGCTGCAAGCTCCGGGTCTTCCCGCCCCAGCGCCTTTTGCGCTTCCAGCACGAGAACCTCCGAGCCCAGCCGGCGGAACGCCTGCGCAAGCTCCAGCCCCTGCGGCCCCGCGCCCATCACGATCAGGCGGCGCGGCAGGGCTTCAAGGTCGAAAACGGTTTCGTTGGTGAGATAGCGGACGAATTCCAGCCCCGCGATTGGCGGGATGACGGATTGCGACCCCGTCGCCAGAACGAAGCGGCGCGCGCGTATGGCGAGGCCGCCGGCTTCCACCGTTCGCGCATCGGCAAAGCGCGCGGCGGCGCGGATCACGCGCACGCCCATGGCCTCGTAGCGCGCCTGCGAATCGTTGGGCGCTATGCCGGCGATCGTCGCCTTGATGCGGGCGCGCACGTGCGGCCATTCGATGCGCGGCTCGCCGCCATGGACGCCGAATTCCTCGGCCCGCCGCATGGTTTCCGCAGCATGCGCGGAAGCGATCAGGGTTTTCGACGGCACGCAGCCCGCATTGAGGCAATCGCCGCCCATCTCGCCTTTTTCGATCAGCACGACGGACACGCCGAGCCGCGCGGCGCCGGCCGCTGCCGACAGGCCGCCCGCGCCCGCGCCGATCACGCAGAGATCCGGCGTCAGAATATCGCTCATCGTCCGTCCAGGCTCATGTCGTCGCCGTTCTTGGCGCGCGTTCGGAAAAGGCGTGTGGCGACCGGAACCAGCGCGATGAGTGAAAGTCCGATCAGAAGGGCGAATATCTGCGGCGTTACGACCGCAGACAAGGGGATGTCGAGTTTGCAGGCGGCCTGGCTCGCCGCCGGTTCCGCCGCCGTGCAGGCCGCGTGGCGGACAAGCGCGTCTGCGATCAATTGGTCCATGGCCGCGCCGGCGGCGGTGAAGACGAAAGTCGCGGGCATGACGCCGAGCGCCGTCGTCCAGAAAAAGGTGCGCAGCGACACTCCGGCAAGGGCTGCGGCCAGATTGACGAGCCAGAAGGGAAAGAGCGGCGACAGGCGCAGAAACAGAAGATAGCCGATGGAATTGGCGTGAAAATTGTCGCGCAGGCGCAAAAGTCTCGGACCGGCGCGCGAGACGATCGTCGCGCCGAACGCGGATCGCGCGGCAAGAAACAGCGCGCAGGCGCCAAGCGTCGCCGCCGCGACATTGGCGGCCAGGCCATATTTCAAACCGAACAGGGCGCCGCCCGCAATCGTCAGCAATGTTGCGCCGGGTGCGGAAATCGCCACCAAGGCGGCGTAAACCGCAACGAAAAGGCAGATCGTCGCGCCAAAGCGCCGGTCGATCGCGCCCGAGAAATTTGTACGGAACTCGACCAGATAATCGAGCGAGGCGTAACGGTCGAGACGCAACCAGAAGAACAGCGCCAGCGCCAGCCCGATCGCCGCCAGCGGGGCATATTGCCGCAAGACGGCGGGCGACGGCGCGGCATTGTGTGCGACTTTCCCCATGTGGCCAGCATAACCGCATTCCGGGAATTCGCGCGCGACATTCCCTGGGGGATGTGCAGAAAAAAAGAGAATGTGGAGAATTCTCCGTTTGCGGGAATGAAGATGCGCTGCAAATGCAGCGTTGCGCGCAGCAAAGGCCGCAAGTCCAGTCGCCGGCGGGCATCCGGTCGTCAACGTGCAAATCCGGTCGCCAACGTGCAAATCCAATAGTCAACGTGCAAATCCAATAGTCAGCGTGCAAATCCAATCGCCGGCGTGATTGACGCGCGCCTCTGTGCTAACCGAAATACAGGCTATGCAGAGGAGCAGGATATGACGACCATCGCCTTTATCGGACTGGGCAATATGGGTGGGCCGATGGCCGCCAATCTGGCCGCCGCCGGCCATAGCGTGCGCGGTTTCGACCTCGTGCCCTTCCTGCGGGAAGAAGCAGCCAAAACAGGCATTTCGATTGCAGCTTCCGCCGCCGAGGCGGTCAAGGACGCGGAAGTCGTCGTCACCATGCTGCCGGCCGGCCGGCATGTGCTTTCGGTCTGGACGGAAATCGCGCCGCTGGCGCGCAAGGGCGCGCTGTTCATCGATTCCTCGACCATCGACGTCGACAGCGCGCGCGCCGCCCATGCGCTGGCCGAAAAGGCGGGGCTCGCCAGCGTCGATGCGCCGGTGTCCGGCGGCACGGGCGGCGCCAAGGGCGCAACGCTCACCTTCATGTGCGGCGGGGCCGGGCCGGCCTTTGCGGCGGCCCGTCCGTTGCTGGAAAAAATGGGCAAGAAAATCGTCCATTGCGGCGGCCCCGGCGCCGGCCAGGCGGCCAAGATCTGCAACAACATGATCCTGGGCGCGACCATGGTCGCAACGGCTGAAGCCTTCGCGCTCGGCGAAAAACTCGGCCTCACGCATCAGGCTTTGTTCGATGTCGCCTCCACCTCCTCGGGCCAGAGCTGGTCGCTCACCACCTATTGCCCGGCGCCTGGCCCGGTGCCGACCTCGCCCGCCAACAATGGCTACAAGCCCGGCTTTGCGGCGGCGCTGATGCTGAAGGATCTCAAACTGTCGCAGGAGGCGGCCTCTTCGGCCGGCGTCGCCACCCCCATGGGCGCGACGGCCGCGCAGATCTATTCCCTGTTCAACGCCGCAGGCCATGCGGGGGACGACTTTTCCGGGGTCATCAATTTCTTGCGCGGGGAAACGAAGTAGGTCAGAATACTTGACATAAATACGACGGCCTGCGGGCCGCGCCGGGCCTGCGGATTGTGCGGGCTTGCGTCAAAAATGGATGGTTTGGATGAACGCTCATCACAGAATCGCCTTCACGCATCATCCTGCGGCCCATCCGGTCAATGTAGCGACGCGGACCGAGGCTTTGAGGGATCCGGGATTCGGGCGGGTGTTCACCGACCACATGGTCACCATCCGCTGGACGCTCGAGGGGGGCTGGCGCGATGCGCAGGTGCGCGCGCGCGCCCCCATCCCGCTCGACCCCGCCGCCGCCGTCCTGCATTACGGCCAGGAGATTTTTGAAGGTCTCAAGGCCTACAATCTCTCCGACGGCTCGATTGCGCTGTTTCGCGCCGAGCAGAATGCGCGCCGTTTCAACACATCGGCCGAACGCATGGCCATGCCGACGCTGCCTGAGGCCGTCTTTTTGCAGGCGGTCGAGGAACTGGTGAAGGTCGACCGCGCCTGGGTGCCCAAGGGCGACGGCTCGCTCTATCTGCGCCCCTTCCAGTTTGCGACCGAGGCCTTTCTGGGGGTGCGTCCCTCGCACGAATATCTGTTCGTGCTGATTGCAAGCTCGGTCGGCTCCTATTTCAAGGGCGGCGAAAAGCCGGTGACCGTGTGGCTGTCGGACCGCTATACGCGCGCGGCCGAAGGCGGCACGGGCGCGGCCAAATGCGGCGGCAATTACGCCGCAAGTCTGCTCGCCCAGGCCGAGGCGATCGAGAACGGCTGCGATCAGGTGGTCTTCCTCGATGCCGCAGAACATAAATGGGTCGAGGAGCTGGGCGGCATGAACGTGTTCCTCGTCATGGACGACGGCTCGCTCGTCACCCCGCCGCTTGGCGGCACCATTCTGCCGGGCATCACGCGCGACGCCATCATCACGCTTGCGCGCGCCGAGAGGCGCAATGTGCGCGAGGAGCGCTATTCCATCGACCAATGGCGCGCGGACGCCGCCAGCGGCAAGCTGCGCGAGGCTTTTGCCTGCGGCACGGCGGCCGTGGTCGCCGCCATCGGCAAAATCAAGAGTTCGGCCGGCGATATCGTCATGGGCGACGGCGGGGTCGGCGCGGTGACGGCGGCCCTGAAAGCAAGGCTCGTCGGCATTCAGCGCGGCGATGCGCCCGACCCGCACAATTGGGTCCGCCGCATCGGGTGAGGGCGGGCTCAGCGCGACACGTTCAAATATCTTGAGCCAAAAAATTTATTGAGCGCAAAACGACATCGGGCGAGCCGGCAGGCATGGCGTCGTTGACGACATTGCCGTCGTCGAACGGACGCCAGGCGATCTTGCTCTCGCCGGCGCCGGCCTCCGCCGCCTTCTTCTCCAGAAACTTGCGTTGCTCCAGCGTCATCGGCGCCAGGCGTCTCCGGTCAGCCCGGTTTCGCTTCGCCTTTCAGCGCGCGCACGATTTCCTCGGGTATGGGAGCCGATTTCATGCGGTTGGGATCGTCGGGATGGCGTCCGGTCCACACGCGCGTCTCGAAGGCCTCGACCGACAATTCGCCGGCGTTGAACAATTGATGCCTGATGTCGAAGGACGAGCGCCTGATATCGACGGCCTGCGTCTCGATCGTCACGACATCGCCGAAGCGCGAGGGTTTGAGAAAGCGCGCGCGCGATTCGACAAGCGGGATGCCCGTGAAATCGAGGTTCTCGAACAGCCATTTCTTGTGAAAGCCGGCAGCCTCCAGAAGGCCGCCCGTGCAATTGTCGAACCAGTCGAAGAAGCGAGGATTGTAGACGATCTTGGCGGGATCGCAGTCGCCCCATTCTATTTTGCGTTCGCGTCTGGCGACCAGCATTGCTCCTCCTGTCGATGGTTCCGGCGATTGTGCGATGTGCCGGGCCGACAATCGCAAATTGCGCGCGAACTTGCTAGATTTGCCGCATGGACGGCTATGGCGCGACCTTCTTCGATACGCCGCTTGGCGAATGCGGCATGGCCTGGGGCCCGCGCGGCGTCAAATGCTTTCAATTGCCCGAGGACGATCCGCAGGAAACGCGCGCGAAACTGATGCGGCGCGCCGGCGCGCCGTTCGAGCGCAGGCCCCCGCCCGGGGTCGAGGCGATTGTCGCCCGCATCCTCGCGCTGTTGAACGGGCGCGTCGACGATCTCTGCGACATCGCGCTCGACATGGACCGCATCGGCGCTTTCGAGGCGCAGGTCTATGTCGCCGCGCGCTTCATCCCCTGCGGCCAGACGCGCACCTATGGCGAGATCGCGCGCGCAATCGGCGAACCGGGCGGGGCGCGCGGCGTCGGCCAGGCGCTCGGGCGCAATCCCTTCGCCATTATCGTGCCCTGCCATCGCGTGGTCGCAGCCAACGGCAAGACCGGCGGCTTTTCCGCCGGCGGCGGCGTCGCCACGAAATTGCGCATTCTCGAAATCGAGCGCCGCGCAGCGGGCGCGCCGGAACCGAAACCCGGCGCGCAATTCAGCCTGCTGTAGCTCCGTTCAAAATCCCCGGAACTTTACAAACTCGTCGACCGGCAGGCGCTCGGTGACGAGCGCATTGATCCTGGCGCTCCAGTCCGCATAGCCAAGCGACATGCCGCAGACCAGAACTTCGTTGTCGTCGAAGGCGAGTTCCCGGCGGATGATCTTGTGGAAGAAGGCGAAGGCCTGCTGCGAGCAGGTGTCGAGCCCCTGCGCGCGGGCGGCGACGCTGACGGCTTCGAGAAAATAGCCGTAGTCGAGCCATGAACCCATTTCGAGCCGGCGGTCGACGGTGAACATCAGACCGACCGGCGCGCCGAAGAAGGTGTAATTCTGGCTGAGCTGTTTCGCCATCGCCGCCTTGTCGCCCCTGGCGACGCCGACGAGGCCGTAGAGGTCGAAACCGACCTTGCGGCGGCGCGACAGATAGGGCTCGAAAAACTGGTCGGGATAATATTTGTATTCGCTTTCGCGCGGTTTCCCGGCCCAGAAGGATTCCAGGATCGCTTTCGAGAGTTTGTCTTTCGCTTCGCCCGTCACCACATGCACGCGCCAGGGCTGCATGTTGGTGCCGCTCGGCGCGCGCGCCGCGACTTCAAGAATGCGTGCTATCGTTTCGCGCGAAACGGGCTTGTCGAGATAGGCGCGCACGGAATGGCGTCCCTCGACCGCGCGTTCGACGGCCGCGCGCTCGGCGTCGCTGAAATCTGTTTTCTGCATTCGGCAAGGAATCCTAGAGAAGTTCAAAGAAACGCAGCACGACCTTGTCGGGCAGACGGGCGCCGGAGCAGACGAAAATGCGTTTCGTCAGCCATTGCAATTCCGGCGCCGCCGTCTCGAAGCGCGGCGAGGCGCGGAAATAGACGAGCTTGGGATCGACGACCTCGCCTCGCGCCAGGCGGTCGAGCGCCTCCTTGGGGCCATCGCGCAGGCCGTAGTTTTTCACGTAGACGAGCCCGTGCTCGGTCTCGATCACATAGAGCGCTTCCAGCTCGGCGACGCTGTCGTGGCGGATGATCTGGAAATCGGCGCCGCTCGCCAGCACCCGTCCATTGATGCGGCCTTTCACCGTGCCGCCGGTGATCGGAATGACGCGGCGCACACCCGCGCCTGTCTCGCCGACGACGATGGGGGCCGCCACCTCAATGGAGAGATCGGCGAAAAAAGCGAGCGACGGCGTTTCGGGGACGGGTAATTCTGTCATGCGACGCCTGACGAAACTGTAGGACAAACAAGCCTAGATCATTTCGCGCATTCTTGAAAACCGGAAAATCCGGCGCCAAGCCGCGCTGCGCCCGACACGGCGCATGCGGCCGTGCAATTCGGCCTATCGGCCAATCGCCTTACTTGACCGGCGAGGGCGTACTCGAAATTGCGGTGGCGCCGGCGTCGATCGGCAGTACGATTCCCGTCACCCAGCGCGCATCGTCGCTGGCCAGATAAAGAACGCCGGCGCCGATATCCCAGCCCGTGCCCTCGCTTTGCAGCGCCGATTGCATGCGGCGGGACTCGCGCATCTCCTCGCTCATGCCGGCCGCATAGACCATGGGCGTGAACACCATGCCGGGGCAGATGCAATTGACGCGGATATTGTCGCGGCCGTGATGATAGGCCATGGCGCGCGTCATATTGACGACGGCGCCCTTGGAGGTCGGATAGAGCAGGTTGGCTATGCCGCCGCGCAGGCCCGCAACGGACGAAATATTGACGATGGAGCCGCCGCCCGCGCGGATCATTTCGGGAACCGCATATTTCGTCATCAGCATCATCGAGGTGACATTGACGGCAAGGCCTTTGTTCCAGCCGTCGAGATCGACCTCGACGGCTGTGCCTGGCGCCCCGCCTATGCCGACATTGTTGACGAGAATATCGAGCCGCCCCCATTGCTTCACGCCGGCAGCGACAATGCGCGCGCAATCCTCGGGGTTCGTCACGTCCGCAGTCACGACCAATGAATCGCCGCCTTCGGCCGCAATCATGTCGCGCGTGCGTTGCGCCCATTCCGTCTTGGTGTCGACAAGTACGACGCGCGCCCCGCAGCGCGCCAGAAGGATTGCGGCGGCGCGCCCATTGCCGATGCCGTCGGCCCGCGATCCCGCGCCCGTCACGATGGCGACGCGGTCTTTCAGGCGGTCTTGCCCGCGACCGTAGGCTTGCGCTTCCATGCAGCTCTCCCTTCGATGCTTCTGCAAAAGTTCTAGCAGACGGCGTTCTGCAATGCAGCGACGGCGCGCCGCGCGCATGCTCCCGGTCGCCGGCATCGACCGTTCGGGGCCATTGCAGCCGAAGATGAGCAATGTCATCGCAAGTCATAAAAATGGCAAGAACAAGAATAACGTCGCGCATGCGAAACATTCGAGGCGCCGGATGCGGCGATCGGCCGCGCAATAGTTCGGACGCGCCGGTTGCAAAAGCAGGAACGGGGCTTGCGCGCCGGTTCTTCCTTCCGCTGTCGGGGGCGATTGACGCGCCGGGCGTTTCTGTCAATTGCCCTGGCGGCGTTCGCTGGCATATACAGGCGCAGGGTATGGGCAATTGAGTCCGGCGCATGCAATCGTCTTAATCGGGTCTTGCCCGAGATCGCCGATGGCTGTCGAGGCCGGACGAACCGAAGCTTGTTTCGGCTTGCAGCGTCGGTTCCGGGCAGGGAGCGCGGGCGCACCCCCCAGGGAAAGGATGACTGATGATCAAGTTTGCCGTTTTGACTGCTAGCGTTGGAATGCTGACGGCGTTGGCCGCTGCGCCCGCAACCGCCGCAGGCGACGCCGCCGCCGGTGAAAAAGTCTTCAACAAATGCAAGATCTGCCATCGTATCGGACCCGGCGCCAAGAACATGGTCGGCCCCGAGCTGAACGGCATCGACGGCCGTAAGACCGGCGAGGCCCCCGGCTTCAATTATTCAGACGCCAACAAGAATTCCGGCATCACCTGGACGGAAGCGAAGTTCAAGGAATACATCACCGACCCCAGGAAAGTGATGCCCGGCACCAAAATGGTCTTCGCCGGCCTGCCGCACGAGAAGGACCGCGACGACCTCTGGGCCTATCTCGATCAGTTCAAGATCGACGGCTCCAAGAAGTAAGCGCTTCAAGCCTCAAGAAGCAGGCGCTTTAACTTCGTCGCATCGCGCGGCCGAATTCGACCCCGCCCTCCGCAACGGGCGGGGTTTTCTTTCGGCCCGCGCGCGCGCCCCCCGTGACTTTTGCGCCGGTCCGTCGCATATCCTTGGCCAAGATGAACGACCGGCAAGACGCCCCCGAAAACTCCCGGATCGCGGCGGCGCTGGCGACCTTGCCGGCTTTTTTCAAACTGGCGGGCAGGCGTTGCGTCGTGGCGGGCGATGGCGATGGCGCGGCCTGGAAAGCCGAGCTGCTTGTTTCGGCCGGCGCGCGCCTCGATTGCTTTGCGCCTGCGCCCGGGCCGCGCCTCTATCGTCTGGCGGCGGAGACCGAAAATCTCGCCATCCATCGGCGCGCCTGGACGCCGGCCGATCTCCAGGGCGCGCTGATCGCGGTTGCCGAGGCGGCCGGCGATGCGGAAGCGCAAGCCTTTCGTGCCGCCGCGCGTGCGGCGGGCGCCCTCGCCAATGTCGTGGATCGTCCCGCATTCTGCGATTTTCAGTTCGGCGCCATCGTCAACCGCTCGCCGCTCGTTCTCGGCATTTCCACCGATGGCGCGGCGCCGGTTTTCGGGCAGGCGATTCGCGCGCGCATCGAGGCGCTCGCCCCCGAGGGCTTTGCCGCATGGGCGCGCGCCGCGCAGCAATGGCGCGCCGATATCGTTGCGCGCGACTTGCCGTTTCGCGCAAGGCGCGCCTTCTGGGAAGGCTTTGCGGCGCTGGCCTTCGCACGGCCCGAAACGCCCCCGGACGAAACCGACAGGCAGGCGCTGTTGGCCGCCGCCACGGGCCAGGCGGCGCTGACCTCGCGCGGCAAGGTTCTGCTGGTGGGCGCTGGCCCCGGCGATCCCGAACTTCTTACGCTCAAGGCCGTGCGCGCGCTGCAATCGGCCGATGTCGTTCTCCATGACGATCTTGTCGCGCCCGGCGTTCTCGATTTCGCGCGCCGCGAGGCCGAAAAGATAGATGTCGGCAAACGCGGCTACCGCGCCTCGCCCGGTCAGCCCGCGATATCGGCGCGGCTGGTCGAACTGGCGGAGGCGGGAAAAACCGTCGTGCGCCTCAAGGGCGGGGATCCCGTCGTTTTCGGCCGGGCGAACGAGGAGATAGCGGCGGCGCGCGCCGCAGGCCTCGATGTTGAAATCATCCCCGGCGTGACTGCGGCCTCGGGCGCGGCCGCGGCGCTGAAGACCTCGCTGAGCGACGGCGATCTTGCCCGCCGCATCCAATATGTGACGGCCCACGGCCGCGACGGTCTTCTGCCTGACAATCTCGATTGGAGCGCGCTCGTCGACCCCGGCGCCACGACCGTGGTCTACATGGGCGTGCGCACCATGCCCGCGCTCGTGCGCAAACTGATCGAGGCCGGGCTTGATCCCGCCACGCCCGCCATTGCGGTCGACCGCGCGACCTGGCCGGACGAAAATCGAATTGTCGCAACCCTTGCAACAATCGCCGCGGCAGTCGAAAGCGCGGCGCCCGCCGGCCCCTGCCTGTTGATGATCGGCGCCGCGCTCAAGGCGGCCTGAATTTTACGGACGCGCCTATACCAGACAGATTTCGCGCCCATAAAAGGGCCGGCGCCGCCCACGCAGATGAATCGGGCGGACGAACCGCCCAGATTCAACTGCGCGAACGGGCGCTGGCTGGGCTGCCCCCCTTGAAGCGCAATGCGACTTGGCCGTATCGCCGCACACGCCCCCATTCCTTAGCTTGCGCACGAACGCCTGTTTACGCGGAAAGACCCGATTCTTGCCGCACAAACCCGGATCGTGCAGGGCGCCGAACAAACCGGACAGACAATAGCGCTGGCGCGCCGCCTATCCGATCGCGTCGCGCCGCGCGGCGCGGTGCGAGGCGTGTCCGCCTTTGCGGCCCGCCTCGGAGGCGAGCTGCGGGTTGCGGGCAAAGCTGCGCTTTGCCGGGTCGACCTGTGTGCCGCCTTTGCGGCCTGCCGCCGCCGCCAGGTCGGGATTTCGCGAGAAACTACGCTTTTCGCTCGGCACGCTTTCGCCGCCCTTACGCGCGATTGCTCGTTGTTTTTCCGGATCCATCGACGCGAAGCCGCGCGTCGATTTCTTTTTGATTTCTTCCACGGATTTGCCCTCTTTAGTCATCGGATCGACCCAGCCGACGTCACGCGCCAGAATCCAGGTCGACTTCCGGTTAACCGAGCGTCGTGCTCGCGGCCTGCCCGCGCCCGCCGAGGCGCAATTGGGAAGGCATGGGGCAAGCTGACGCCGATTTGGGCGGTGAAACAAGAAATTTTTGCACCGGCGTAGGAGATTTTCGTTTTTCTGCAAACGTTTCTATGAAAATATACCTAATGAGGCGAAAAAATGGCAGGCATGCTACGTGCTGTAAGATATTTTATGATTATTTCGCGCAATCCCGCGCGACGCGCCCCAATACCGTTTGCTCGGCGCTGTTCAGCCCGGTGTTATTGAGCTTGTCCCAGAGATCGAGCCGTTTGATCGTCCGCACGACGCAGGCGCAGCTTTGCTGGCATTGCGCGGCGCCGGCGCCGGTCGTCGTGCACTGCCGTTCGCAGGCTGCGCGAAACGGTTGTTCGCCGGCGGGCGCCGGCGGGCCGAACGCCCAGACGGCGGCCGTCAGAACGCCGAAGAAGATCGGCTGATGGACGAGATAGACGAGCAGCGAATGGCGCCCGCCGAAGGCCAGCAGGCGGGCGGGCGGGTTTGCGCCGGAAATAGCCGCCAGCGCCGCGAATGCGCGCGTTCCGGCCATCGCTTTTCCTGCGGCGAGCCCGATCAGCAGCGCGCCGGCCCAGGGCAGCAGCGGGCGAAAATCGTTGGTCAGGGGCATGGTCTTGCCGAGCCCGATCCAGATCAGCGCCTTCGTCTCGAAGATCGCCGGCGTCGCCAGTTCCGGCAGGGCGAAACAGATGATTCCCGCAATTGCCGCTGCGGGCCAGCGCAGAAACTGGAAGGGCAGGGCGAGCAGGCTGGCGGCTGCTATGCAATGCAGGATGCCGAAGAAGATCAGCGCCTGCGGAAACAGGAGCCAGCTTGCCAGCGTGACGAGAGCGGCTGCGGCGCCCACCATGGCGATGCGCCGCCAATAGGCGCGCCAGTCGAACGGCGTGCGCTGCGCCAGCGCCATGCTGACGCCGGCGATGAACAGGAAGGCGCAGGCGATGACATGGCTGAACAGCCGCATGTCCGGCCGGAACGGGCGTTGCGCGTCGATAAGCCCGAAATGCGCGAAATCCCAGACCAGATGATAGGCAAACATTGCGACCAGCGCGCCGCCGCGCGCCATGTCGAGAACGGCTATTCTTGCGTGTGAAATCCCGTCGTTCGCCGGCGCCGGCCCGCTCATTCAGGGCGCCGTTGCGGAGAACAGGTTGAAATTCATGTCCGGCGCGCTGGTGTTGTGGCGCGAGGGCAAACGCCGCCCGGCCCAGAATTCGGTGACTTCGGCTTTCCTGAAATCCATGATCGGGCCTTCGCTCCAGGCATCCGCGCCCTTGGGCAACCAGGCCGCGCGCGCGACATCGGAATTGGTCTCCGTTGCAAACATCGAGCGCAAGGCGGCGAAGGGCAGATTGCCGGGCATGGCGCCGTCGAAGGCGACATCGAGCGAAATATGGTCCTGATCGAGCGCGCCGAGTTTTATCCGCGCGGAGCCGCCGCGCCGGAAATCGAGCGTAAAGGTCTTCGTCTGCGGATCGAAGGCGATCGCCGAGAGGTCGACGATGGGGCGTTCCTGCACCTCGACCGGGCCGACGAGGAAGGAGGAGCCATAGGCGCTCCAGCGCATGTCCGCGAAAGGCAGCGGACGGATGCGCCAATAACCGTCGGGCGGATAGAAGACCATCACTTCCTCGGCGCGTTCGCGATGGCGCACCCAGAGCTGCACGGCGTGAAACCCGTCGAAAGTTTTCGCGCCTACCCGCAATTGCGTGCGCGCGGGACGCCAGAAATTCGGCAGCTTGTAGCCGACAAGCTGCATGGCGGGCGTCTCGTAGAGCGTGACCCTCTCGCCGTCCTCGCCGAAATATTTGGAGGTCTCGAACGAGCAGCTCGAAAAATCGGGTGCGTAACGGTCGACCGTGATCGTTCCGATATAGACGGGATGGATCGCCTGAATGCGGAAGCTGCGCACCCGGGGCGAAACGAAGTCGATCTGGACATTGTCCTTTTCCGCGCAAATATCCGGCGTCGAAAGATTGCGCGCCTCGACCGCCAGATCGGGCTTCTTCTGCGCCAGCGCAGGAGTTTGCGCGTTCTGCGCCAGCACAAGAGTTTGCGCGTTCTGCGCCAGCACAAGAGTTTGCGTGGCTAGAGCGAACAGGCAGGCGAGTGCGGGCAGGCGGAAAAGAGCGCGCGGGCGGGTAAAAAATGTCATCGGTGCTTTCGGCTGTCATCTGGGCGTCGGCCCGCCTGTCCGGCGGTGCGCGGGCACATTAGTTCAGCCGGCCTTTTCGCGGAAGCCGGGCGCGATCCGCATACGCTGGAAAGCGTGCTTGCGGGAAACGCGAAATCCTTTATCTATGTCGCGCCCGAAGGCTGCACGGTCGAGGGCGCGCGCCATGGCGTTCATAGACGTTTCGTGTGCGTTGCGGGCGTAGTTCAGTGGTAGAACGACAGCTTCCCAAGCTGTATGTCGTGAGTTCGATTCTCATCGCCCGCTCCATTTTTTGAATAATGCGTATTGAATAATGCGTATTGAATAACGGCAATCCGCCGCAGCGCGGCCGCCAATTCGCGCATTCTCCGGCCCGCTCCTCATGATTGCGTCTTGCGCGAAAAAGTCTCGTGCGAAAAATCCGTCATGTGCCAACGCGCACCCGGGCGGCACTTGGCGCGCCCCTGGTTGCTCCCCATATTCGCTGCTCGCGCGAAAAATGCGCGTCCAACGGGGAGAGGGATATGTCGCCCGAAGAGCGTCAGGTGCTCGTCGAATTGTTTCAACGCACCAATGCCGCGGCTTCCCAGCCGCGCGACCGGGATGCGGAAGCCTTTATTGCGGAAGCCGTCCGCATCCAGCCTTATGCGCCTTATCTTCTGGCGCAGGCCGTAATCGTGCAGGAGCAGGCCATGAAAGCGGCTTCCGAGCGCTTGCAGCAGGCGGAAGCGCGTTTACAGCAGATGGAAGCCGAAAATCGCGAATTGCGCGCGCATGCGGCGCCCGGCGCGCAGCCGGCGCAGGCCGGCCAGGGCGGCTTTCTGGGCGGCCTTGGTTCCTTGTTCGGCGGCCAGCAGGCAGCCCCGCAGCGTACGCCCGAGCCGTCCCGCCAGGGCAATCCCTGGGGCGCTCCCCAAGGCGGCGCTCCCCAAGGCGGCGTTTCTCAAGGCGGCGCGCCGCAAGGCCAGCCGCCGCAGCAGGCCGCCTGGGGCGCGCCTCCCCCGCAGCAGGCCGGTCGCTGGGGCGGCGCGCAACAGCAGCAGGGCGGCGGTTCGAGCTTCCTGAAAGGGGCGCTTGGCGCTGCGGCCGGCGTCGCCGGCGGCGCGCTGCTCGTCAATTCGCTGAGCGGCATGTTCGGCGGCCATGGCGCGGGTTCGAGCACGGCGGGCCTCGGCTCGGGCCTGGGTTCCGGCGCAGCGCAGCAGGCCAATGCCGGCGGCGGCGACACCATCATCAACAATTATTATGGCGACGAGGGCTCCGGGCAGGACGATGGCGCCGATTATCAGAACGCCTCGGATGATTCAGGTTACGATTACGACGACGATTCCGACGATGCTTACGACGCCTGAGGCGCGACACGGCCTGAACTGAAAACGAAAAGGCCGCCGCGTCGCCGCGACGGCCTTCACTTCGCCTCCCGCGCGTTTTTCGCGCAGTTCCCGTCTACCCGGCGGGCGTGTTCGTTTGCCGCCCGCGCGGAATAGCTACAGCACGATCACTTTCGTGCCGACCTTCACCCTGTCGTAAAGATCCTGAACGTCCTGGTTCATCATGCGGATGCAGCCCGACGACACGTTCTGCCCGATCGTATAGGGCTCGTTGGTGCCGTGGATGCGGTAGAGCGACGAACCGAGATAAAGCGCGCGCGCCCCCAGCGGATTGCTTGGCCCGCCCTCCATATATTTGGGCAGGTCCGGCCGGCGCTTGAGCATTTCCTGCGGTGGCGTCCAGCCCGGCCATTCCGCCTTGCGCGACACCGTCTTGACGCCGGCCCAGGTGAAGCCCGGCCGCCCCACGCCTATGCCGTAGCGAATGGCGCGTCCGCCGCTCTGCACCAGATAGAGATGCTTGTCGGAGGTGTCGACGATGATCGTGCCCGGCCGCTCCTGCGTCGAATAATCGACTTCCGTGCGCAGATATTCCGTGGGCACGCTGCGCCGGGTCTCGACGGGGGCCGCGCCATAATTGGCGAGTTGCGCCGGCCGGTTGAAATCCGTCGGGCTGCTTCGCAACGCCCGATTGGCGGACGGCGCCGGCGCTCCAGGTTCCTGCATGCGCGGTTGCGGTGCGAACGGATCGCGCGACGGGCCGGACTGCGCGCCCCCCAGCATGAATTCGATGAAGCCGCCGCCATAGGCGCCGGCCATCGCCGGCTGGGTTGCTGTAGCTGCGACGCCTGCAAGCAGCAGGATACGCCAGACTGGTGACATGATAGTTCCCCATTGCCGCGCAGAGCGCGTAGAAATGAGGAAGTATCGTATCATGTAGATTTTGATTTAAGAGCGTTAGGTATTTGCGTGGTTATATAAGTATTAAGGCGCCTTAATTGAAGTAAATTATTGAATAATGAAAATGGTTATCGCTATATAAACGATGGAAATTCAATTTTTGCTGGGCGGTTCTGTTGCTGCGCCTTTGCGTGACGCAAGCGCGCGCGCTTTGGCGAAGATAGGCGCCCGCAAGGCCCCGATATCCAGGGCAAGCGCCAGCGCGCCGAAAACGCCGGCCCCGACGAATATTTGTGTGACCAGGGTCGGTATGCCCGGCGTCCAGCTCCTCATCGGCCATAGCGCCGCCGTCATGGCCGCCGTCGCCAGCGCGATCGCGCCGATATCGCGCAGCGAAGGCCAGCGCGGGCGTCCGGGCAGCGTAAAGCAGACGAGCGCGATCAGGGCCGCCATATAGGCGCCGCTCTGTGCGATGGCCAGGCTCGATGCATCCGTCCCGCGCGGCAGCAGCAGCAGCAGCAGCGGCGTACTGGCGCAGCCGATCAGCGCGGCGCCGATCAGCGGCAATGTCTTCTTCTGGATCTGGAAGATCGGATTGATCGCAAAAGAGATCATGGTGAGCGCGAACAGGCCGGGCAGCATCAAGGTCAGATATTGGCCAAAGGGTCCGCGATATTGCATGGGCACGACCAGCGCCTCGATCGAGGGCAGCGTGAGCACGAGGCCGATGCAGGCGGGCGCGAGAATCGCAAGCACGATGGAGATATTGCGCGCGACCTGGGTCTTGGCGCGTTCCAGCCCGTGCGTTTCGTGCGCGGCCACCGCAATCTGGAACAGCAGCACATCGAGCGCCGAGCCGATCGCCTGTAGGGCGCGCAGACCGAAATCAAAGGCGAGCGAGAACTGCCCGGTCTCCGCAAAGCCGTAATATTTGGCGACCAGCGAGCGATTGACGAAGGGGATGAGCAGATAGAGCAGGTTGGCCGTAATGATCGGCACGGCATAGGCAAGATAGGCGCACCCGAGATCGAAACTCGCGCGCCGGGGTTCGCTGCCGGTGTCGGTCAGGGCCCTGCGGGCCGTGAAAATCGAGCCGGCGATCGAGATAATGGCGCCCAGCAACGCCATTTTCGCCGATTGGAAAATGAAAGCGGCGCCGACCGTGAGCGTCAGCGAAAAGGCGTTTTTGATGAGAACCAGGCGGCCATATTGCCTGTCGTCGAAACGCGCGCGCACAAGGCCCGTGGAATAATCGTACAGGCCGTTGATGACGGCGGTCGCAAGCGCCAGGCCGATCAGCGTGTGCGACAGGCCGAGATCGACGTTCCACAGCAAGACGACGCTGGCGACCAGGGTGAGGGCGACCGCGAGAATGGCGAAGGCGGTGTCGAGCGTGGCGCGCACCTGCGGCGCGTCCTGCCGCGTGCGTTGCGAATAGAAGCGGATGGCCGACAGTCTGATCCAGTCGAAGACGGCGGTCTGGATGACAAGACCGAGCGCCAGCGCCAGCGCGAACCGGCCATATTCCTCGGGCCCGAGGAATTTCGCGACGATCAGGCCGATCGTGAAGTTGAACAGGGCGTTGACCACGAAGGCAAGCAGCACCTTCATGCGCGCTCGTCCCGTAGGAAGGCGCGCGGCGGGCTCGATTGCGCGGTACGGCGGGTCATGCCCGTTTCATAGCGCACCGCACATAAGAAAGTCTTGCTGTCGTTCAGCCCTTGACGATCAGGCGCACGGGCGCGTCCGCGCAGACCGCCTCGACAGGCGTCGTTCCGAAGGGGTCGCCGTCGATCTGGACGGCGACTTCCGGTCCGCCAGTCGCCCCTTCGGCCTCCAGCCGCGCCTGGTTGACCTCGATCACGCGCACGCCCGCGCCCGAAATCCCGCGTCCGCCCAGCATGCGCGCGCCAATGCGCAGGAGTGCGAAAAACCCGTCGTCGGCGACAAGCGCCAGCGCAAGGCCGGGCCGGGTGGCCCCGGTCTGCGGGGCGATCAGGAAATTTCCGCCGTAGCGTGCGGCGTTCGCGCATATGGCGAGCCGGCAGCGGATGGTTTCGCCGCCGGCCGTCACCCGTATATCGGGCGTTCGCGCGCCAAACGTGTGAGCGACGGCGGTTGCGAGATAGGCCAGCCCGCCCAGTCGCGCCTTGAGGCGCGGCGAGGTCGCCGCAACGACGGTGGCGTCGAGCCCGGCGGACGCCATCAGCACGAAGGGCCGGCCGTTGGCGAGCCCGTAATGGAGAGGCGCAATGCGCCCGGCCGCAATCGTTTCGGCAATCTCGTGCGCCCCGCGCGCCGCCCCCGTCTCGATCGCCAGAACGTTTATCGTGCCTCCGGGGATCAGCGCCAGCGCCGGCTGCGCGCCGCAAATCGCGCGAAGACCCGATAGCGTCTCGTTGATCGTGCCGTCGCCGCCATGCGCCGCAATCGCGTCGAAACCGGCGCCGCGCGCAGCGACAATGCGCTCGATATCGCCGCGCGCCTGCGAAATTTCCTGCGCGACTTCGCAGTTTTTGCGCGCAAGAGCCGCAGCGATCGCCGCAATCTTGCGCGGCGCATATCTGCGCGCCTGCGGATTGGCGACGATGAGAACGCGCCGGACGGAAATATGCGTGGCGCTCACGGAATGTCGATCAGGGAGAGATAATCGGCGCGTGCGGCCACCAGCGCGCTGCGGCAATCCTGACTGAGCTCCTTTGCGCGCGGATCGGAATTGGCCTGCCCCTCGGGGATCGCTGCGTCTTTGCCATAGGCGTTGTTGAGACGCGGCAGCGAAATCCTTTCGCCGCAACGGGCCTGGATCGCGAAATTGCCGGGCAGATACATGTCGCTCCGCTCTTTTGCGACATAGGCGCTGAGCAGCGTCGGCAGCATGACGATCGAGGCGTCGAGATTTTTGACGGCGAACGGCGAGGGCGCGGACGAGCGTATCTGGTAGAAAGTCACGTCGTTGGGCGCGCGGCGCAGCGCCGAATAATCATTGGGCGCCCACATCGGCATGCGGCCGGTGCCGGTGAAGGAATTCGGCTGATGATCGCCGAACACGAGCAGCACATAGGGCCGCCCCGTCTCTTTTTCGCGCGCCTGCAACGCCTGTTCGAGCATGGCGACGGCTGCTTCGGTCGAGCGGAAGCGGGCGATATATTCGTTCAATTCGCATGTGCCGCGCGCATTCGTCGGTCCTGCGAAGCGATATGGCATTTCCTTCTCGCTCCCATAGCGCGTGCAGGGATGGGGCGAATGGTTCTCCATGGTCAGCATGAACGAGAAGACGGGTTTCGATTTGTCGGTCGCCGCCAGCTTGCCGAGATATTTCTCCATGATCTCGGTGTCCTGCGCAAACCATGGTTTTTCTATTCTCAATTCCTCGCCGTCGAAGAATTGCTCGAAACCGTAATGCTTGTAGGCCGCGCGCGACCCGTAGAACGCGCCCTCGACCGGATAGAGGCCCAGCGTCTGGTATCCGCGCGCCTTCAGATAGGTGGCCAGCGACCCCTTCACGTAAGGCGCAAGCTCGACATGGGTGTAATAGCCGGCATAGCCGAAAAGCCGCGAGGGAATGCCGGTAATCGCCTCGAATTCACTGATCCAGGTGCCCCCGCCCACTGCATGCACATTGAGTTCGCCCTGCAACTGGCCCTGCCCGCCCGCCGGAAACAGCGGCGAGGTCACCGTTGGCTCGGTCGGGAAAACCCGTGAAATGTCGAAGGTCGATTCCAGAAGAACGACAGCGATATTGGGCGCCATGGCGTCGGGTTTTTCAGGCCCGTTGCGAAAAACGGGCTTGAGATAGGGGGCGGCCTCGCCGGGCGATGTTGCGGCATGCGCGCCGCTTTCGGCGAGCTGGCGGAACGGCGTCGGCGCATGCGCCTCGTAGCGCGCCGTCAGCGCGAGGAACGGAACGGCGCCGACGAGTCTGGAGATCAGCACAAGGCCATCGGGCATGTTGGCGATCTCGGCATATTCGTGGCCCTGTATGGCGCGTTCGAGCCGGCGCGCCATTTGCGCGCCGGATGTCCAGGCGAGCGCGCAGGCAAGGACAAGCGCCAGCGCGCGCGCCGGCGCATTGGCGCGGGCGGTCCGCCGGTCGAGGCGGGAAAGACGCCAGGCGATCGCGCCGAGCATGAGCGCGGCGATTGCCGCCAGGCTCGTATAGGCCAGCGCCGGCGAAATCTTGACGGCGTTGAGGAAGCCTGCCGGATTGGCGCTTGCAATCTGGACGTCGAGCCAGGTCAGCGGCATTTCCGTCAGCGCGATCTTGCCTTCGTTGAGAAAGCCGATGGCGCCGGCAAGCGCTGCTGCGAAGACCAGATAGGCGATCCCCGCCCGCAAGGACATGGCGAGCGCCGGCAACATGATGGCGGCGGCGAAGAACCAGCGCGCAGCCCCCAGAAAGGCATTGTCGGAGACCGTGGCCTGCGCCAGCGCGAGCGCGCCGAAAGCTGATATCGAAACAATGGCCTGAAGAATAATTTTACGACGCATGGCGTTTCCGTGGCGACCAAGGCTATTCCAATTGCTGGCTGTCCGCAAAATGTGGCCATCGCTCGCAATTTACGCAAACGGCGCCGGTCGAAAATCTTGCCGCCAAAAATCTCTCCGTCAAAAGTCTTGGCCGCCTTGACAGATAGGGATGGGCGTCCTTATCTCCGGGTCGCTTGCTAGCACTCTGTGTTAACGAGTGCTAATACGCCTCCAACCATGCCGGCCATCACGAGGGTGGCCGCGATTTTAGGAAAAGAGAGACCATGAAGTTTCGTCCTCTGCACGATCGCGTCGTCGTGAAGCGCATCGACAGCGAAGAAAAGACCAAGGGCGGCATCATTATTCCTGATTCCGCGAAAGAAAAGCCCCAGGAGGGTGAGATTGTCGCCGCCGGTTCCGGCGCCCGCGACGAGAGCGGCAAGCTCGTTCCCCTCGACGTGAAGGCGGGCGACCGCGTCCTGTTCGGCAAATGGTCGGGCACGGAAGTCAAGATCGACGGTCAGGACCTCCTGATCATGAAGGAAAGCGACATCATGGGCGTCATCGCCTGATCTCGCCGTCTTTCTAACTTTCCAACATTTCCAGGAGTTTCAGGAACATGGCAGCCAAGGAAGTAAAATTCTCCACCGACGCGCGTTCAAAGATGCTGCGCGGCGTCGAGATTCTCGCCGATGCGGTCAAGGTCACACTCGGCCCCCAGGGCCGTAACGTGGTCATCGAAAAGTCGTTCGGCGCCCCGCGCATCACCAAGGACGGCGTCACCGTCGCCAAGGAAGTCGAACTCGCCGACAAGTTCGAGAACATGGGCGCCCAGATGGTGCGCGAGGTCGCCTCCAAGCAGAACGACGCGGCCGGCGACGGCACGACGACCGCGACGGTTCTGGCCGCCGCCATCGTCCGCGAAGGCGCCAAGGCGGTTGCCGCCGGCATGAACCCGATGGATCTGAAGCGCGGCATCGACACGGCTGTCG
>JBKDZW010000076.1:0-2751 GCA_047971685.1 Rhodoblastus sp. | reverse complement strand
TGAGGGCAAAGCCCATGGTCAGCGGATAGCCGACCCAGGGCATGCGCAAGGCCAGAAACAGGGCCAGCAGGGCAATGCCGCCGAGCGCGTAAATGCCGCCGAAGAACAGGCCGTAGAGCGGTGCGGCGGCAAAATCCCGCCAGCCGTGCACCAGGCATTCGACGAGGTCGTCGCGCTTGAGGGCGCGGATTTCGAGCGGGGCGGCGCGCGTCCGGCCGGCCTTGCCTGCGGCCTCTGCTCCCTGCTCGCTCATTTTTCTTCCCGCTTCGCGCCGTTTCGGTTGAAGCAAGCCACGAATGCGGGCTGGCGGCAAGGGGTTTGCAAGGGGTTTAAAAGTCGCCGTCGTTTTCCGCAAAGCATCGGCTTCAATGGCGCCGCCGGCCTGAAATCTCTGCGCCGGCGTCCGGCGCCAGGCGCGCGAAAAACAGGATCGAGGCCGCCGAAATCAGACCGACGACCAGAAAGGCCGGCGCGAAATCCGCGACCTCCAGGCCCGCCCCCGCGCCGTGACGCTGGCGCGAAAATTCCAGCACGCCGGCGCCGAGCGTGACGCCGACCGACAGCGACAATTGCTGGCCGACCGCGGCAAGGCTGGTGGCATGGCTCATGCGCCTGTCGTCGACCTCGGCATAGGCGACCGCGTTGATGGCGGTGAATTCCAGCGAACGGAAAAAGCCGCCGGTCAGCAGCACGGCGACGATGAGCATATGCGGCGTCGAGGCCGTGAACAGGCAATTGACGAAGAAAAACGCCGAGGAGACGAGCGCGTTGACAACAAGCACATTGCGAAAGCCGCAGCGCCTGAGAATGGGGCCGGCCGTCGGCTTCATGGCCATGGCGCCCAGGGTGGAGACGAAAGTGAGCGAGCCCGACTGAAACGGAGACAGGCCGAAACCCATCTGAAACAACAGGGGCAGCAGGAAGGGCGTGGCGCCAAGCCCCAGGCGGAACAGAAAGCCGCCGCCGACGCTGGCGCGGAACGTGGGCAGCGCCAGCAGGCGCAGATCGACAATCGGATGGGGCGCCTTCAGCGCGTGGCGCACATAGAGCGCCAGACAGAGCGCGCCGAATGCGATGAGGGCCGCATCGACCGGGCCTGCGACCACGCCGCGCCCCAGAGCCGAAAAGCCGAAGATGAGGCACGACAGCGCCAGCCCGATCAGGACGAAGCCGCCGAGATCGAACGGCGGAACCGCCTCCTCCCGCACATTGGCGATGTAGACGCCGGCAAGCGCCACGCCGACGATGCTGATGGGAATGTTGATCCAGAAAATCCAGCGCCAGTGAAAATAGGTCGTGATGAAACCGCCCAGCGGCGGGCCGACGATCGGCCCGATCAGAGCCGGCACGGTGAGCCAGGCGAGCGCCCGCACGATTTCCGAACGCGGCACGGAGCGCATGAGCACGAGCCGGCCGACCGGCGTCATCATGGCGCCGCCCATGCCTTGAATCATGCGCGCGGCGACGAATTGCGGCAGGGTCGAGGACAGGCCGCACAGGATCGAGCCCAGCGCAAACACGAGAATGGCGATTCGAAACACTTTTCGCGCGCCGAAACGGTCGGCGGTCCAGCCGGACGCCGGGATGAAGATGGCGAGCGACAGGAGATAGGCGGTCAGCGCCAGTTTGAGCGCGATCGGGTCTTCGTGGAGATCGGAGGCAATCGCCGGCAGCGAGGTCGAAAGGACCGTGGAATCGAGGTTTTCCATGAAAAGCGCGGTCGCGATGACCAGCGGCGTGGCCATGGAGGAGCGCTTTTCAACCGGCGGCCCGCCTTCGTCATGGCGCTGTGGAGCGCCTTCGCCGTCATTTGCGCCCGTCTCAAGCATCCGCGCCTGTCTCATGCATTCGCTTGTGCGCCCGTCTTGCCCGTTCAAATCGCAGGGATTGGCGCCATTTTCCGCGCAGAACCGGCATCCCCGGCAAAGTCGCGAGATTCGGGACCGCCCGGCCCCAATCTAATGCGTTACGGCCGGTGCGGCGAGATGGCCGCCGGGGCTCCCGCCAATTCGCCGGTTTGCCTCCCGCCGCACTCATGCTATGAGCACCCGCCAATTCTCAGGCGGCGGAACCGATTCCGCCGCTTTCGCCATTTCCGGAGTTGGCCATGCCAGACATCAAGCGTCCCATACTCGTCGAAGCCCTTACTTTCGACGACGTTTTGCTGCGGCCCGGCCATTCCGAGATCATGCCGAGCGGGGTCAATATCGGCACGCGCCTGACCCGCGACATCGCGCTCAACCTGCCGATCGTCTCGTCCGCCATGGACACGGTGACGGAAGCCCGCCTTGCCATCGCCATGGCGCAGGCCGGCGGCATCGGCGTCATCCACCGCAATCTCGAGCCCGACGAACAGGCCGAGGAAGTGCGCAAGGTCAAGCGCTACGAGAGCGGCATGGTGGTCAACCCGATCACCATCTTCCCCCACCAGTCGCTGGCCGAGGCGCTCGCGATCATGCAGCATCATTCGATTTCCGGCATTCCCGTCGTCGAGCGCGACGAACTCGGCAAGTCGGGCAAGCTCGTCGGCATTCTCACCCATCGCGACGTGCGCTTTGCCGACAATCCCAACCAGCCGGTGTCGGAACTGATGACGCGCAAGCTCATCACCGTGCGCGAGGGCGTGGCCAAGGACGAAGCGCGCCGCCTTCTGCACCAGAACCGCATCGAAAAACTGCTGGTGGTCGATGCGGACAACAAATGCGTCGGCCTCATCACGGTGAAGGACATCGAGAAGGCGACGCAGCATCC
>JBKDZW010000075.1:0-14797 GCA_047971685.1 Rhodoblastus sp. | reverse complement strand
TGCAGAAGGCGGCGGTCGGCTGATGGGCCGGCGCCTCTCCGGCAAAATCGTCATCGCCACGCATAACGCCGGCAAGCTGCGCGAAATGCGCGAGCTGCTGGCGCCTTACGGGATCGAGGCGGCGTCGGCCGGCGAACTGGGCCTGAGCGAACCGGAGGAAACCGCGTCCGATTTTGCAGGCAATGCGCGGATCAAGGCGCAAGCCGCCGCCAGGGCCGCCAATCTGCCGGCTTTCGCCGACGATTCCGGTCTCTGCGTCGAGGCGCTCGGCGGCGCGCCCGGCATCCATTCGGCGCGCTGGGCGGGCGAGACGAAAGATTTTTTCGCCGCCATGGAGCGCATTCGCCGCGAGGCCGAAGCATCTGGCGCAAAAGAGCCGTGGCGGGCGTATTTCATCTCGGCGCTGGCGCTGTGCTGGCCGGATGGCCATGTCGAGGCGTTCGAGGGCCGCGTCGACGGCGATCTCGTCTTTCCGCCGAAGGGCGCGGCCGGGTTCGGCTACGATCCCTGCTTCAGACCGGACGGGCACGAGCGGACGTTCGGGGAAATGACGGCGGAGGAAAAGCACGGAATTCCCGCCGACGGAAGCCGGGCGCTGAGCCATCGTGCGCGGGCGTTTCAGGCGCTGGCGCGAGGGTGTCTGGACTGACGGAAGCGCTGTTTGTCAGATATGACGGATTGCCGTCCGGGCGCATGCGCGTGTTCATCCATTTGATATTAAATAAAAATATCAAACGAACGCATTCCGGAGGGCGCGACCTCGCCGGCCTTGCCGCTTTTGCCTTGCCGGTAGAGTGGCGGCCCTTGTCGTCCAAGGCGGTCTTGTCAGGCGGTCTCGTCAGGACGGCGGTGCAGTCACGTCCCATTCCGGCACATTTCCCGCTGGCCTTACTCGTGCAATAAGGCCGCATGGCCTCTAAATTTCCGCCTCGAATCGATCCGGGCTTCGGCGTCTACGTCCACTGGCCGTTTTGCCTGTCGAAGTGTCCCTATTGCGATTTCAATAGCCACGTCCGGCGCAATCCGGTCGACGAGGCCCGCTATGTCGAGGCTTTCCGGATCGAGCTCGCGCATCGCGCCAAACTCACCAGGGGCCGCAAGGTCGGCTCGGTATTCTTCGGCGGCGGCACGCCCTCGCTGATGAAACCACAGACGGTCGAGGCGATTTTGCAGGCGATCGGCGACAATTGGACGATCGAGCCCGGCGCCGAAATCACGCTGGAAGCCAATCCCTCCAGCGTCGAGGCCGAGCGCTTTCGCGGCTATAAATCGGTTGGCGTCAACAGGGTCTCGCTCGGCGTGCAGGCGCTCGACGACAATGACCTGCGCATGCTCGGCCGCCTGCACAGCCGCGCCGAGGCGCTGGCTGCGCTCGATGTCGCAACATCCGTGTTCGAGCGCGTCTCCTTCGATCTCATCTATGCGCGTCCCGCCCAGAGCATCGAACGCTGGCGCGCCGAACTGACCGAGGCGCTCGCGCGCGCGCCCGAGCACATGTCGCTCTATCAATTGACCATCGAACCCGACACCATGTTCGAGCGGCTGGAGCGCGCCGGCAAGCTGGTCATGCCGTCTGCCGACATCCAGCGCGAATTGTGGGATCTCACCCAGAACATGATGGCCAAGGCCGGCATGCCGGCCTACGAAATCTCCAATCATGCGCGCGCCGGCGCGGAAAGCCGGCACAATCTCATCTATTGGCGCTACGGCGAATATGTCGGCGTCGGCCCCGGCGCGCATGGCCGTGTGATGGACCGCGAAGGCCGGCGCGCGCACGCCACCGAAAAGCATCCGGAAATGTGGCTCACCTGCGTCGAGACCGAGGGCCATGGGCTGGTCGAGGACGAGGCGCTTTCCATCGAGGAGCAAGGCGACGAATTCCTGCTGATGGGTTTGCGGCTGGCGGAGGGAATCGACCCCGGCCGCTTTCAGGCGCTGACCGGCAAGGCCCTTGCCGCGTCCCGCGTCGCCGAACTGATCGCCGACGGCCTCGTGGAATATACCCGCGAGGGCCGCTTGCGGGTCAGCATGGAAGGCTTTCCGGTGCTGGACGCCGTGGTGGCCGATCTCGCGGCGTAAACGCTTTGGCGGACGGATGCGGGAAAGCCGGGGCGCCCCTTTCAACTCTGCGTGAACCGGAAACTTTCGCCGCTTTTGCCGCGTAGTCTGGCTGAACTCCAACAGGAGCAGACGATGACTTACGCCTTGTCCGCCGACCCCGCCGTTCTCGCCGAACTTGCCGCCGTCCTTCGTTCGATTGCAAACGAACGCAAGCCCTCGAGCAATGTGCTGCGCTTCCTGGCCCGCGCCTATGAAGCGCGCGCGCAGGCCAATGAAGCCTGTGCGAAATTTGAAAGCGCGCGTGCGAGCGGCGAACAGAAACAGGCCGGACAGACGGGAAAGGCGCTCAAATCTTTCGTCCTGTCGCGCGTGCGGCGCAAATCCCGCGCAAAAACGGCCTGAGCGGAAAATGAAGCCGGGACGGCAAATGGAAGATGTAAATCTTCACGCCGCCGAAAGCGCCTGAAAGGCGCTGGCTATGTAGCCGAAAGCGCCCGAAAGGCGCGGGTTTTTGTGCTCTGCCGCGCCGTTCGTCGAAATTCGTTCAGATCAGGTCGGCCCGCCCGCAAAACTGCGCGGCGCGGGGCTGATGACCGAGCTTGTGCCGGCGCCGATCTGCAACACCGACAGGCCGCGTTCGTTCAGGCCGTCCGCCTTGAAGCGGAATACGCCGTCCGCGCCGTTGAAGCCTGAAGGATTGGTCAGCACGCTGGCGGAAAACCGCGTCGAGCCCTGGCTGCGCGACAGCGCGATGGCGAGCGTCGTAGCGTCATAGGCCAATGTCGCGATGCGTGCGGGATCGGAATTGAATTTCGCGCGATAGCGTTGCGCGAAGGCGTTGAAGCCGGCGTTTTCGGGCGCGGCGAACCATGCGCCTTGCAGGAACGGCGTGTTGAGCGCGCGTGTGTCGTTCCACAGGCCGGTGCCCAGCACCTGCACCTTTTTCGGATCGATGCCCGCAGCCGCCAATTGCCTGCCGATTGCGCCCATGGCCTCGGCCTGATCGGGAATGAACAGCGCGTCGATCTGGTCGGCGACCTGCGCCACGCGCTTGACCGCTTCCTGCGAAGCGCCCGGCCGATAGCGCTCGACCGCCATCACGCGCATGCCCACGCGCGCCGCCGCCGATTGAACGGCGCCTGTGGCGACATTGCCGTAATCGCTTTCCGGCGCGAGCACCGCAAGCGATTTCTTGCCCTTTTGCGCGGCGAAATCGACGATGCGGTCGGCATAGCTTTCGACAAGGAAGGACAGGAGATAGACGCCGTTGGAGGCGACCGAGGCGTCGGTCGAAAAGGCGATGACGGGGCGGCCCGCAGCCTTGGCGATACGCCCTGTCTCGCGCACGTTGTTGGCAAACAGCGGCCCCAGAATGAGTTCCGCGCCCTCGTTGATCGCCGCTTGCGTTGCAGCGCGCGAACCGTCGACGGAGCCGCGGTCGTCCTTGACGAGAACGGTAATGTCATTGGCGCCGGCTTCGGAGACGGCGAGATCGACGGCGTTGCGCAGCGACGTTCCCACCACGCTCGGGCCCGAGCCCTGGGTCAGCGGCGCAATCAGGGCGACGCGCACGGGACCATTGCCTATGGTCTCGCCGCCGACAGCGGTTTGCGGCGCGCCGGGCGCAGGCATCGGCGGCGGCGGCAGTTCGCCGCGCGGCCCGAAAGGCGAGTTGCAGCCCGCTAGCGCAAACGCCAGCCCGCAGGCGACCGCTATAGGCAGGCGACGCGCATTCCACGCAAACGCCGGCGTGTTCGAAAACAGCCTCACATCACCCTCCAGCCGCCCGCGTGTGCGGGCGCGCATCAACGCGGCTTAATCCTTAACGCTCGAAAGCCATAATGAAACGCCGATTGCAAGCCTTGGTTAATAACAGGACGATTGCGGCTGAAATGTTTATGTTGGCGAAATACCACGGTTCGTTCTATTTATGGAACGAGTGATCGTATTATAGAACGGACGGGGCCGCGCGGGATCGTAGTGACGCAGGACTGGAAACGCGAACCGCATCGGGCGCCGGCGCAAAAAGAGGGCGCGAGCTTTACCGCCTTCGGCCTGCGCGCGGAATCCGAACGCATCGCCCCCGGCCTCCATGTCGTGGCCACGCCCATCGGCAATTTGCGCGACATCACCCTGCGCGCGCTCTCCACTTTGGCCGCAGCCGAGGCTGTGATCGCGGAGGATACGCGCGTCACCAGGACGCTGCTTGCCCATTACGGCATAGCGACGCCGCTGATCGCCTATCACGAGCACAACGCCCATGTCGTGCGCCCGCAATTGCTCGCGCGCCTGTCCGGCGGCGCGGCGCTGGCGCTGGTGTCGGACGCGGGAACGCCGCTGGTGTCGGACCCCGGCTTCAAGCTGGTGGCCGAAGCCGTCGCCAAAGGCGTTTCAATTACCTCCGTACCCGGCGCCTCGGCGGTTCTGGCGGCGCTGGTCGTGGCGGGCCTGCCGACCGACCGCTTCTTCTTTGAAGGTTTTCTGCCGTCCAGAAGCGCGGCGCGGCGGGTGCGACTTGCCGAACTCGCCGCCATTCCCGGCACGCTCGTTTTTTTTGAATCCGCGCGGCGCATCGCCGAAACCCTGGCCGATTGCGCCGCCGTGCTCGGCGCGCGCGAAGCGGCGGTGGCGCGCGAACTCACCAAGCATTTCGAGAATGTGCGACGCGGCCCGCTCGGCGCGCTTGCGCGCGAAATCGCAGCCGGCGAGCCCTTGCGCGGCGAGATCGTCCTGCTGATCGGCCCGCCCGCCGAAGACGCCGCCGAAGTCTCGGACGCCTCGCTGGACGAGCGCCTGCGCGCCTCCATGACGAAAAACTCGGTGAAGGACGCCGCCGCAATCGTGGCTGGCGAAACCGGCCAGCCGCGCCGTCGCGTTTATGCGCGCGCCTTGCAACTGGCGCGTGAGCGCGAAAATTGAGCGGCCGGGACCGCAGGCGGGCCCGCGCCTACGGGCTCAACGCCGAGACATACGCTGCGCTCTGGCTGCGTCTGAAGTTTTATCGCATTCTCGCGCGCAGCTATCGCATCCGCGAAGGCGAGATCGACATTATCGCGGCGCGTGGCGACGCCATCGCCTTTGTCGAGGTGAAGGCGCGCCCGACCATGGATGAGGCGGCCATCGCCATATCGGCGCAAAAGCGCCGGCGCATGTCGCAGGCGGCGCGGCATTGGCTGGCCAGAAACCCATGGGCGGCAAACCGCATCCTGCGGGGGGACGCCGTTTTCGTAGCTCCCCGCCGCCTGCCGCGCCATGCGCCGGCAACGGTCGCGCTCGATCTCGGTTAGAGCGCCTGAACAAAAGTGAGAGGGTTTTGCGCGCTGAACGCGATCAGTCCGTCAGCACGATCTTCGGATCGTTGCACAGGTCGACTTCCGCCTGGTCGCCGGCGTCGGCGAATTTCCATGTCGCGACAAAACTGCATGCTTTCGCGTTGGAAATCGACAGTTTGACTTTTTCGCCTGCGGGCACGGGCTTGGCGAGCTTGGCCAGAATTTTGTCCGGCTTGTCGGCGGCGGCAAGCGAAAAGGCTTCAAGCTTGACGGCGCGCTGATTGACGATCTCGATCGTCTTGGGCGGCCTCGATTTTTTCGGCTTCGGCGCGGCCGCCATCGTCTGGGCCCCGAAAGCAACGAGCGCGGCGCTTGCCAGAAAAATACGAAACATGATCGAATCCTCTGAAATCGCGTCGAGCATAATCTCAACCACAATTTCCGCCAATCCCGCGCGCATCGGCGCAAACGTGGCGGCAGGCGCATGCCTGCCATTGACAGCGCCGCCCCGACCGCCCAAACGTCGCCCGCCCGAGAACGAAACCGAGAGCCAGCAATGTCCAACGCCGATCTCCAGCGCATTATCGAAGCCGCCTTCGAGGACCGCGCCAATGTGAGCCCCGCAACGCAGGGCGATGTGCGCAATGCCGTCGAAAAGGCGCTGGCTCTGCTCGACGCCGGCAAGGCGCGCGTCGCCGAGCGCGATGCGTCGAAATCCGGCAAGGACGCCTGGAGCGTCAATCAATGGCTGAAGAAGGCCGTGCTTCTGTCCTTCCGCCTCAACGACATGACGACGATTTCCGGCGGCCCGGGCGGGTCGAGCTGGTGGGACAAGGTTCCCTCCAAGTTCGAGGGCTGGGGCGCGGCCGAACATGCCGCCGCCGGCTTCCGCTCCGTGCCGCACTGCATCGTGCGCCGCTCGGCCTATATCGCGCCGGGCGTCGTGCTGATGCCGTCCTTCGTCAATCTCGGGGCTTTCGTCGACTCGGGCACGATGGTCGACACCTGGGCGACGGTGGGCTCCTGCGCGCAGATCGGCAAGAACGTGCATCTGTCGGGCGGCGTCGGCATTGGCGGCGTTCTGGAGCCCTTGCAGGCCGGCCCCACCATCATCGAGGACGATTGCTTCATCGGCGCGCGTTCGGAGGTCGTCGAAGGCGTGGTGATCGGGCAGGGCGCGGTGCTGGCCATGGGCGTCTATATCGGCGCCTCCACCAAGGTCATTGACCGCGCGACCGGCAAGACGCATATCGGCTACGTGCCGCCCTATTCGGTCGTGGTTTCCGGCAACGTGCCCGGCAAGCCGCTGCCGGGCGAGAATTGGGGTCCGTCCACCTATTGCGCCGTGATCGTGAAGACGGTCGACGCGCAGACGCGCTCCAAGACCGGCATCAACGAATTGCTGCGCGACTGATGGCGGATCAGGCGGCAGGTTTCCGTTTTCTCTACCGGACCGATCGGGGCCGCATCGACCGCGCCGGCTGGCTGCGCGCGGCCGCGCCGCTGGTCGTCCTGTTTCTCGCCACGACGGCGATCATGCTGGCGGCCCTGCCCTGGGCCAATCGCCCGCTGAGCGAACGCGCCTTCTTCGACCCCGCCGCGTTTGCCGCCAACACCTATATTATCGCCTATGCGGCGCTGACGATTTTCACGGCCATCTCCTGGGTCAATCTCGGCGCGAAACGCTTTCGGGATCGCGGGCGCCCTGCGCCGCTGGGGCTTGCGGGCCTGCTGCCGCTCGCCATGCTGGTGGCGGGCGCAGCCGACTGGCTGCAACCGCGCGTGGCCGAGGTCATGCCGCGCGCAATGGTCTGGGCGTGTGAGGGCATGATGGCCGTAGTCGCGATCTGGACGGCGCTGGAAATGTTCGACCTGCTTGCGAAAGGTCGATCTGAATGACCGCCACCGCCCTCGACATAACCCGCGCCCTCATCCGCTGCCCCTCGGTCACGCCGGAGGAGGGCGGCGCGCTCGCCTATCTCGAACACTTGCTTGGCGACGCCGGCTTCGAGACTTTTCGCGTGACCTTTTCCGACAAGGACACGCCCGATGTCGAGAATCTCTACGCCCGCATTGGCGAAGGCGCGCCGCACCTGACCTTTGCCGGCCACACCGACGTCGTGCCGACCGGCGACGAGAGCCTGTGGCGGTTCCCGCCCTTTTCCGCGGAAATCGCCGACGGGCGCGTGTGGGGGCGCGGCGCCTGCGACATGAAGGGCGGCATCGCCGCCTTCGTCGCCGCCGCGTTGCGCTACGTCGCAGCCCACGGCAGGCCGAAAGGCGCGATCTCCTTGCTCATCACCGGCGACGAGGAAGGCCCTGCGGTCAACGGCACGGTCAAGCTGCTCGAATGGGCGTTTGCGCGCGGCGAGCGGTTCAGCCACGCCATCGTCGGCGAGCCGACCAATCCGAACGCGCTCGGCGACATGATCAAGATTGGCCGGCGCGGCTCGCTCAATGGAGACATAAGGGTGGTGGGCCGTCAGGGTCATTCCGCCTATCCGCAGCAGGCCGACAATCCCATTCCCACGCTGGCGCGCATCGTCACGGCGCTCTCGGCGGCCCCGCTCGACGAAGGCAACGCCGCCTTCGATCCGACGCGCCTCGTCGTCACGTCCTTCGATGTGGGAAACGGCGCGCGCAACGTCATTCCCGGCGAGGCGACGGCCAGGTTCAACGTGCGCTTCAACGATATCTGGACGCCGGAAACGCTTGGCGCGCGCATCGGGGAAATCGTGGCGCAGGCAGCCGGCGGCGCGGATGCGCGCGTGAAATTGTTTCCCACCAATTCCATTTCCTTTCGCACGCAAAGATCGGCTTTCACCGATCTCGTCGTCGCAGCGATCGAGTCGAAGACCGGGCGTACGCCGGAATTGTCGACCTCGGGCGGCACATCGGATGCGCGCTTCATCTCCTCTTATTGTCCGGTGCTGGAATTCGGCCTTGTCGGCAAGACCATTCACGCCACGGACGAAAACGTCGAGATCGCCGATCTCGATAATCTCGCCGATATCTACGCCGAGAATATCGAGCGATATTTCGCGTGAACCCGGCGCGCGGGCGTTCTATTGCAGCCCGTGCCGGCGCTTGGCCTCGTCAGCCGGCGGCGAGGCGAGGAAGCGCAGAAATTCCTGCGCCGCCGCATTCCGGGCGCCGCGGGCGCAAACGCCGCCCGTAAATGTCGAGATCGACTGGATGGCGTCGGGCAACAGCCCCACGACCGCAATGCCGGGCGCGCCGGCAAGCTCGCTCAATTGCTGCACCCCGATCTCGATTTTTTCGCGCGCGATCAGTTCGGCGACGGGAACGCCCGGCGGCGCAGTGACGAGGCGGTCGGCCAGGCGCTCGGCAAGCCCCCATTTCTTAACCAGATCCTGAAAATGTGCGCCGCTCGGTCCGGTCGAAAACCCGATTGAGCCCGCGTTCTCGATGGCGGTGCGGAACGCTGCCTCGGTCGAAATGTCGGGCAGGCCGGCGCCCGCGCGCACGGCGATCGCCATCGGCGAGCGCGCCATGTCGATCAGGCTGCCGGTCAGAATATGCCCTTCCGTTTCGAGCTTGACGAGCGCGCCGCGCGCGAGCACCGCGAATTCAAAAGTTTCGCCAGCGCGAATTCTGTCGGCGGCAGTCACCCCGCCAACGGATTCTATCGCAATTCTTTCGCCGCTGGCGGCGGTATAGGCGGCAGCCAGTTCGGCAAGGGCATTCTTTGTCGCCATGGACGAAATGCCGGAAAGCACAGAGACCATCGACATCGAACTCCATCAGAAATTGAACCGCGTCAAAGCGCGCAGGCAACGCCTGCGCCGGGGCGTTCGGGTGAAAGTGTACGCGGTTTTCCGTTCGGAGAGAAAGGTTAAGGCGTCAATATCTTAGTTAATAAAGCGTGATTGAAAAGAGCCGGATCTATCGATCAATTTAAATGTACTTAAATCGTTCAATAGCAGTATGTCGCCATTGTTATTTTATGGTGCAGGGTCATGCTCGAAATTAATCGAATAAAATCGGCTTTAGGCGGATTGAAAAGGGATTGCCGTGGCGTCGCAGCCGTAATGTTTGCGGTCGTCCTTCTTCCCGTAATGCTCGCGATTGGCGCGGCCGTCGATTACGCATCGATGATGCGCATGCGCACGGCCCTGACGACGAGCCTGGATTCGGCGGCCTTGTCGGTGGCTATTGCGCAGGCTTCATCGTCAGGGAACTCTTCTTCCAACGCGCAATTGACGCATGCTGTGGAGAAAGCGCTTGCCGGCGCGCTCGGGCCGCTGGGCATATCGAACAATTTCACTGCTTCCGCCAGGATCGACAGTTCGGGCGCGCTCGTGGCTTCCGCTCATCTCGACATGCCGACACGGCTGATGCGCCTCGTTGGCATCGCCAATATGAATATGGATGCAACGACCCGCGTCGCCATGCCGGGCGGCCCGATCGAACTCGCCATGGCGCTCGACACGACGGATTCCATGGCCGGCGCTAAAATGGATGCGTTGAAGGCGGCGGCGACCAATCTGAACAATATTCTGTTTTCAGGCTCGAATGCGGCGTCGAACGTGAAGGTCTCGGTCGTGCCTTTCTCCAATTACGTCAATATCTCGACCGCCGACCGCAACGCGACCTGGCTCACCGGCTCGCAGGATTACACCACGCCTGCGGCGAACGTGCCATGCGAGACTCTTCCGGACATGGTGTGCACGGGCGGGACGACGACCAATTCCTACTCATGCCTGAAAGACGGCATGCCCTCCACATGCACCGACACGACCTGCAACGGCTGGACGCAGCAGGGCACTTACCAATCGTGTCCGGTGGCCGAGCACCACTATTGGTGGGGATGCGTGGGATCGCGCGCCTATCCCGCCGATGTGGACGGCAACGCCGATCTCGTCACCGCGGTCAACCCGGTTCCCGCGCTGGTCGACTGGAGTTGCCCGACGCCATTGCAACGGCTCACCAGCTCCAAGACGACCGTGCAGACGGCGATCGATGCGCTGACGCCTTCGGGCAATACCTATATTGCGCCGGGGTTGCTGTGGGCCTGGCGCACCATCTCGCCCAATACGCCCTATGCGGACGGCGCCTCCTATGGTTCGCGCACTCGCAAATTCATCGTGCTGATGACGGACGGCTTCAACACGCAATCGCCCAATTATCCCTGGCACGACGCCTCGAATGTGGGCGACGCTTCCTGCTCGGATGTCACGGGCGCCAATTGCCTGACCAAGAAGACCTGCGATTCCGTGAAGTCGAAAGGCATCACGATTTTCACCGTCGCCTTCCAGGTCGCCGATTCGACGGTCAAGTCGATCCTTCAGAACTGCGCGAGCAATTCGTCCAATTATTACGACTCGGCCTCGGCCGCCGATTTGCAGACCGCTTTCCAGTCGATCGGCAGGTCGGTCACGCAGGTGCGTATTCTGAACTGATGCAAATTACGGAGAATGATTATGTTGAAACGTCTGGTTTTCGTTTGTTCTCTCGTGTTGGCGCCCGCCGTTGCTTCCGCCGAGACGTGGATGGTTGTCGAAGGCGACGCTGACGCAGTGAAAGGCGTCTGGAATATGAAAGTCACGGGCGCCAATCTGCTTGGCGTCGCCAAGATGAAGAACCGCTACGGCGCGCAGGTGACATATAATGTCGCGGGCGTTGCGCAGGACGGCAATTTTGCGCTCCAGCGCATGAGGAAGGATGGCGGGACGGCCTGCACGTATTCGGGCAAGGCGGTCGAAGGCAGGGTGATCGCCGGCGTCATGACATGCGGCGCCGATCGCGCTCCGTGGAAGGTCATAAGGTCGAACTGACGTCCGCCGGGTTTTTTTCGTTTTTTCTCGCGGCATCGAATGAAAGCGGCGCTTCCGGCCAGGCCGGAAGCGCCTTTTCGCATGTTCGATTCCGCTTTCGCGCTCAATAATTGTAGGCGCGTTCGCCGTGGTCGACGACATCGAGGCCTTCGCGCTCGTTGTCGCCGGGCAGGCGCAGGCCGACGGTCAGGTCGACGATCTTGTAGAGGACCGCAGAACCCGCGCCCGACCAGACGAGCGTGGCGATGACCGCGACGATCTGCGAAACCATCTGCTGGCCAAAAGCGTAGACCCCCGCATTATTGCCGGCGATGTTCAGATAATCGGCGACGCCGACGCCGCCGAGCGCCGGATTGACCAGCGCGCCCGTGGCGATGGCGCCGATGACGCCGCCAACGCAGTGCACGCCGAACACGTCGAGCGCATCGTCGTAGCCGAGCGCGTGCTTGACCTTCGAGACGAAGATAAAGCAGACCGGCGAGACGAGGAGGCCGAGAACGATCGCGCCCATCGGCCCGGCAAAGCCCGAGGCCGGCGTAATGGCGACCAGCCCCGCCACCGCGCCGGACGCCATGCCGAGGAGCGACGGCTTGCCCTTGGCGATCCATTCCACCATCAGCCAGGAGAAGGCGCCCGCGCAGGTCGCAACCATCGTGTTGAGGAAGGCGAGCGCGGTCGTCCCGTTCGCCTCGAGATTGGAGCCGGCGTTGAAGCCGAACCAGCCGACCCACAGCAGCGACGTGCCGATCATGGTCATGGTCAGCGAGTGCGGCATCATGGCCTCGCGCGGATAGCCCACACGCTTGCCGACCATGATTGCGCCGACGAGGCCGGCGATGCCCGCATTGATGTGGACGACCGTGCCACCGGCAAAATCGAGCGCGCCCACGCCGTTCATCAGGAATTCGCCGATGCCCCGTCCCTGGTTGATCCAGCCGGCGGAAGCGAACAATTCGTCGATTTTCGCCTGCGCGGCAGCCTTGCCGGCCGCGTCCCCGCCGGCCGCAGCCAGCGCCCTGGCCGCGTTTGCAAGATCGTCGGGCGCAGGCGTCGCCCACACCCAGTGCGCGACGGGAAAGTAGATGAAGGTGGCCCACAGAAAGGTGAACAGCATGACCGCCGAGAATTTCACGCGCTCGGCGAAAGCCCCGACAATCAGCGCCGGCGTTATCATCGCAAACGTCATCTGGAAGACGAGATAGGCGAATTCGGGCACGACCACGCCGTTGGAGAAGGTGGCGACGGTCGAATTGGCGTCTATGCCCTTCAGGAACGCCTTGCCGAAGCCGCCGAGATAATGGCCGCCGCCGTCGCCGAGCGCGATCGAATAGCCAAAGAAGCACCACAGCAAGCCCATCATGGAGACGATCGCCAGGACCTGGGTGAGGATCGACAGCATGTTCTTGGAGCGCACGAGGCCGCCGTAAAACAGCGCGAGGCCGGGAACCGACATCATCAGCACCAGAGCCGACGAGATCAGCAGCCAGGCGGTGTCGCCCTTGTTGGGAACGGGAGCTGTGGCGGCGGCTGCCTGCGCGAGCGCGGCGTCGAGGGCGGGCATGATGCAGAGCGCGCCGAGCGCGCCTGCCGCAAGCCCCGCCTTGCAGCGGGAAGAAAATGTCATGGTCTGGCTCCTGATGTCTGGAATGTCGGGGCTCAAAGCGCGTCGTCGCCGGTTTCGCCGGTGCGGATGCGGATCGCCTGATCGAGGGAGAAAACGAAGATTTTGCCGTCGCCGATCTGGCCCGTGCGCGCGGTCGAGGAAATGGCCTCGACCACACCGGCGACCTGATCGGAGGCGACGGCGAGTTCGATCTTCAGCTTGGGCAGAAAGTTCACCGCATATTCGGCGCCGCGATAAATCTCCGTATGGCCTTTCTGGCGCCCATAGCCCTTGACCTCGCTCACCGTCAGCCCGTGCGCGCCGAGCGCTGACAGCGCATCCCTCACGGCGTCGAGTTTGAACGGCTTTATGATCGCCATAATGATTTTCATTGCGCGCCCCTGTGTCTGGTCCGGGGAGCTATCAACAAAATGCGTGCCAGAACGGGGCGAGGTCGCTACAGCAAGGAAAATCAATATGTTGTCCGCAGGCGCGCCCGCGCCCGCGCCAATCGGCCGGCAGTCTGGCTAAAAAACAGGCGCCTGAAATCCAGGCAATCAGGTCAGGTCCTGCGGCCTCGGACCGCCGCAGGCCCAGTCCAGCAATTCGACCGTGTGGACCACGGGCGGGCCGCCCTGATTGGCCAGTTGCGCGATGCAGCCGATATTGCCGGCCGCCACCGCCTGCGGTTTCAGGCGCGCGATATTGGCGAGCTTGCGGTCGCGCAGGCGCGCGGCAAGGTCTGGCTGCATGATGTTGTATGTGCCTGCCGAGCCGCAGCAGATATGGCTCTCGGGAATGTCTTTCACGACAAAGCCCGCCTTGCGCAGCAAGGTCTTCGGCAGGTCCGTTATTTTCTGCCCGTGCTGCATCGAGCAGGCCGAATGATAGGCGATCGTCAAGCCGGGCGCAGCGGCAGGCGCCCAGTCGAGCGTTGCAAGATATTCGATCACGTCTTTGGCGAGCGCGGAAACGCGCGCGGCTTTTTCCGCATAGGCTGCGTCTTCGCGCAGCATGTAGGCGTAGTCCTTGACCGTGACGCCGCAGCCGGACGCCGTGATGAGAATGGCGTCGAGCCCGCCGTTGTCGATGAGCGCCGTCCAGGCGTCGATATTGGCGCGTGCGAAATCGAGCGCCTGGCGCTCGCGCCCCATGTGATGGACGAGCGCGCCGCAGCAGCCCTCGCCCGGCGCGGCCACGACCTCGACGCCGCAGCGCGCCAGCAGCCTTCGCGCCGCCGCATTGATCGACGGCTTGAGCGCTGGCTGCGCGCAGCCCTCGAGCATGGCGACGCGGCCGCGCCGCCCCCCCGCAAGCGCCGTCTCCGGCGGCAAAGGAGAGGGCGCGCGCGAGGGCGCCAGCGCCAGCATGGCGCCAAGCCGTTTGCCCAGACCCGGAATATGCCGCGCCAGCGATGCTGCGGGACGCGCAAGCCGTGCGAGGACAAGCGCTGCCCTGAAGCGGCCGGGATGGGGCAGGACGAAAGCGAGCATTTCGCGCATGAGGCGGTCCGGGAACGGGCGCGAATAAGTCCGTTCGATATGGGCGCGCGCGTGGTCGACCAGATGCATGTAATGCACGCCGGATGGGCAGGTGGTCATGCAGGAGAGGCACGACAGGCAGCGGTCGACATGCTTGACCACTTCTTCCGTCGCGGGCTTGCCGCCCTCCAGCATGTCCTTGATGAGATAGATGCGCCCGCGCGGGGAATCGAGTTCGTCGCCTTCGAGCAGATAGGTCGGGCAGGTCGCGGTGCAGAAACCGCAATGCACGCAGGAGCGCAGGATCTTTTCGGATTCGCGCATATGCGGATCGGCGAGCGCGGTGGGAGTGAAACTGGTTTTCATGGCTGAATCCGTAGCGCTTCGGGCTGTCGTTGCGAAGAGCCGGAGGCGGTCATCAAAATCTAGCCGGAGGCGGTCATCAAAATCTAGACGCCTGCATACATGCGCCCCGGATTGAGCACGCCGTCGGGATCGCAACTGGCCTTCAGGTTGCGCGAAAGCTTCATCAGCGGTTCGGGCAGCGGCTGGAACACTTCGAGACGCGCGCGCAATTCCTCG
>JBKDZW010000074.1:0-15432 GCA_047971685.1 Rhodoblastus sp. | reverse complement strand
GTCGGTCTCGAGGAATATCTGGCCGTCGGTGATCGAAATCACGTTCGTCGGAATATAGGCCGACACGTCGTTGGCCTGCGTTTCGATGACGGGCAGCGCGGTCAGCGAACCCGCGCCGTTCTCGTCGTTCAGCTTGGCTGCGCGCTCGAGCAGGCGGGAGTGCAGATAGAACACGTCGCCGGGATAGGCCTCGCGGCCGGGCGGACGACGCAGCAGCAGCGACATCTGGCGATAGGCGACGGCCTGCTTGGACAGATCGTCGTAGATGATGACCGCGTGCATGCCGTTGTCGCGGAAATATTCGCCCATGGCGCAGCCTGAGACCGGGGCCAGATATTGCAACGGCGCCGGGTCGGAGGCGGTGGCTGCGACGACGATCGAATATTCGAGCGCGCCGTGCTCTTCGAGCACCTTCACGAACTGGGCGACGGTGGAGCGCTTCTGGCCGACCGCAACGTACACGCAATAGAGCTTCTGGCTCTCCGGCGCGCCCTCGGCGTTGAGCGGCTTCTGGTTGAGGATGGTGTCGAGCGCGACGGCGGTCTTGCCGGTCTGGCGGTCGCCGATGATGAGCTCGCGCTGGCCGCGGCCGACCGGGATCAGCGCGTCGATCGCCTTGAGGCCGGTCGCCATCGGCTCGTGCACCGACTTGCGGGGAATGATGCCGGGCGCCTTCACGTCCACGCGGGCGCGGGCGGCGGACTTGATCGGGCCCTTGCCGTCGATCGGATTGCCGAGCGCGTCGACCACGCGACCGAGCATTTCCTTGCCGACCGGCACGTCCACGATCGCGCCCGTGCGCTAGACCGTCTGGCCTTCCTTGATCTCGCGGTCGGAGCCGAAAATCACGAATCCGACGTTGTCGCTCTCGAGATTGAGCGCCATGCCGCGCACGCCGCTCTCAAACTCGACCATTTCGCCCGCCTGGACGTTGTCGAGACCATAGCAGCGGGCGATGCCGTCGCCGACGGACAGAACCTGTCCAACCTCGGTAACCTGGGCTTCATTTCCGAAATTCGCGATCTCGTTCTTCAGGATCGCGGAAATCTCAGCGGCGCGGATATCCATCAGCCGACCTCTTTCATGCGTGTGCGAATGGCGTTGAGTTTGGTTTTCAGCGAAGAATCGACCATGCGCGAGCCGACCTTGACGACAAGGCCGCCGATGATGGCGGGATCGATCTGAACGTCGACATCGACGGACTTGGCGTTGGCGACAGCGACAAGCTGGTCGCGCAAGGCCTTGGTCTGCGCGTCGGACAAGGGGGCTGCGGCCGTCACCACGGCGCGCGTCACGCCATTGGCGGCGTCTTCAAGCTTGAAATAGCCCGCGATCATGTCGGAGATGGCGAACAGGCGCCGCTTGGAGGCGACGAGCTTGATGAAACTGGCGGCTACGCCGGAGATGCCGGCCTTGGCGAGAATGGCCGAAAGCGCCTTGGTCTGGTCCTCGGCGGAAAAAACCGGGCTCCTGACCAGACGTTGCAGGTCCGGGCTTTCCTCGATCAGCTTCTGAAAGGAGGCAAGGGCCGCGCCGACGGCTGCCGCGCCGTCGGTTTCCACGGCCAGGGCATGCAATGCGGAGGCGTAACGCCCCGCCATGCCGGATACGATCGTTTCCTCTTTGGCCAACGCTGAAGCCCTCAAGCGGTCGACATGCCGAAGGCGACGGAAAGCCGACTTCGTGAATTATATCGAAGACGGCGGAAGCCGGCTTCGTGAAATTGTCCGAATATGACGCGCGCTGTCGCGGCTTGCGCCGCAAAACCACGGAAATCCGGGCAGTTTGCCAAGACGGGACGCGGGCGTGCGGACGCATCGCCCCGAAGGCGCGCGTGACCTAACATATGGCTTTTTTGTGCGCAAGCCTGACCAGACCTTGACGAATAAGGCTTTGGGAGGGGGCCGGCTCTTTTGCCTGCGCAGGACGCCAAGGCCTGCGCGGCGGTTCAGGCTGCCGGCGACATCCGCCGGCGCCGCATCCTCGCTCATTTCGTCTCGCCCTTGACCGCCGCCACGATGGCCGCGAGCGCCGCCGGATCGTGCGCCATGCCCATATGATCGACGCCGGGAACGATTGCGGTCCTGGCGTGCGCATTCGTCCTGGCCACTTCGGCGTAACGGTCGGCGAACATCAGTTCGTCATTGGCGCCGGCCACAATCGTGATCGGCGCGTCTATGCCGGAGAGATCGCGGTAGCGCATATCCTTCGGGCCGAAGCTCGACAGCAGGCGGAACGAATAGCGCAAGGTGACGTGACGCTGGATGTCGGGCGGCAGCGCATAGGCGATCACCGGCAGGGAGCCGCAGCAATCGATGCCGAGACGATGCAGGAGCGACAGCGCGACGATGCGCGGCATGTCTACGCTCGCCCAGCCCGCACCGCCCGACGAGGGCCGCGAGGTTGGCGCATTTGCGCCAAGGAAGGGCGAGACCAGCACGAAGCTCCTGAATTTTTTGCCCAGCGGCGAATGCGCGACGCGCAGCGCAAAGCCGCCGCCCAGGGAAAAGCCCACCAGCACGGGCTTGTCGGGAATGTCCAGGTGGGCGAGCAGGTCGGCCAGATCGTCTTCGCTCTGCCCGATATAGGCGACATCGCCGCGCGTGCCTGAAACGCCATGGCCGCGCATGTCGATTGCGATCGCGCGCACGCCCGCCGCCGCCAGCGCCTTGCCGATCTGCGTCTGGTTCAGCGAATGGCCGGCCGAGCCGTGGATCAAAATCGCCGTCAGCGTGGAATCGCCGGGCGCCACGGGATAAATACGATAACCGATCTGCGTGCCGTCGCGCGCCGTAAAATAGGCAAGCGCAGGCGCGTCCCGGGGATCGATCGCGCGCGCGCCTTTTTCGATGGACGCCAGCGGCGGCGGCGCAACCAGCGGCTGCGCGATCATGACCGCCAGCACGATGGCGGCAAGTCCGAGCAGGCCAAGGAGGAAACCGAGCGGGCGAAGAACGAAGCGTTTGAACATTTTGATTTCCAAGGAATTCTGAATCGGGGAATATTCTGTATCCGGGACTTCCACAAACATATTCACATTAATCCGACCGCCGGCCGTTTCCCTTTTCTGCAAGCCGGAGAAGGAATTCGGCCCTCACAAAAAGCTCATCGGCTCGACATCCACCTGGGCGCGAACATTGCCGCGCGGGGCGGGGGCGGCCGCCAGCATGGCGCGTAAAAAACCTTGCAGATCGGCGCCGCGCGGCGCGCGCGCCAGCAGGCGAAAACGGTGGCGGCCGCGCACCATGGCGATCGGCGCGTCCGCCGGGCCGAACACGACGATCTCGTCCGGCGCGGGCAGGCCGCCCGCTGGCGCAACGCGATATTTGTCCGTCACAGGCAGATCGTAAGCCGCCCGCGCCAGCGCGCGCGCATGAATTTCCGCAGCGGCGCGATCCGTGCCGGAAACGACGATGGCCGCAAGACGCGAGAACGGCGGCAGACTGGCGTTCTTTCGCGCGAAAATTTCTTCCGCGTAGAATTTTCCTGATCGCCCGAAATCAGCGCGGACAGAACGGAGTGTTCGGGCTGATAGGTCTGCACCAGCCCGCGCCCCGGCTTTTCGCCGCGCCCTGCCCTGCCCGTCACTTGCTGCAATATCTGGAACGTGCGTTCGGCGGCGCGCGGATCGGCGCTGGACAGGCCGACATCTGCGTCCACCACGCCGACCAGCGTGAGAAACGGAAAATTATGTCCCTTGGCGACGAGCTGCGTGCCGATGACAAAATCGAAGGCGCCTTGCGAAATCTCCTCGATCTCGCGCTTCAGCCTTTGCGAGCCGCCCGGAAAATCCGAAGACAGCGTCAGCGTGCGCGCATCGGGAAAGAGCCTCGCCACTTCTTCCGCCAGCCGCTCGACGCCCGGCCCGCAGGCGGTCAGCGAATTCACGGTTTCGCATTCCGGGCAGACCTCGGGCCGGCGCTCCACATGACCGCAATGATGGCAGACGAGCGCGCGCCGAAAGCGATGCTCGACCAGCCATGCCGTGCAATTGGGACATTGGAAGCGATGCCCGCACGCCCGGCACAAGGTGAGCGGCGCAAAGCCGCGTCGGTTGAGGAACAGCAGCGCCTGTTCGCCGGCCGCCAGCGTCTGCGCCATGGCGTCGGCCAGAACGGGCGAAATCCATTTGCCGCGTTCCGGCGCGTCGCGCCTGAGATCAATCGCAGCCAGTTGCGGCAAGGCCCGTCCGCCGTGCCGTTCGGGCAGACGCAGCCAGTTGTAACGACCGCTCCCGGCGTTGACGCGCGTCTCTATCGAGGGCGTGGCGGAAGCAAGCACGACGGCTATGTCCTCGATGCGCGCGCGAACCACGGCCATGTCGCGCGCGTGATAGGAAACGCCGTCCTCCTGTTTGTAGGCGGCTTCGTGCTCCTCATCGACGATAATGACGCGCAGGTTGCGGAACGGCAGGAACAGGGCCGAACGCGCGCCCGCCACCACCTGCGCCGAACCGTCGGCCGCGCCTGCCCAGATGCGCCCGCGTTTGCGGCCCGTCACGCCCGAATGCCATTCGGCGGGGCGCACGCCGAAGCGCGCGGCGAACCTGTCGACGAATTGCGCGGTCAGCGCGATTTCCGGCATCAGGATCAGCGCCTGCCCGCCGGCCCGGATAGCGGCTGCAACCGCCTCGAAATAAACCTCCGTCTTGCCGGACCCCGTAACGCCTTCGAGCAGGGTCGCGGAGAATTTGGCGTTTTCTACGGCCCCGGCAAGCGCGCCTGCCGCCTGCGCCTGATCGGGAGAAAGCGCGGGCGCTGCAAAATCGGGATCGGGCGCCTCTGCGACAGGCGCCGCCGGAAGCGCCAGCGCCTCAAGCGCGCCGCAATCGACCAGCGAATCGATGACGGCGGAAGAACAGGCGGCCGCCTTCGCCAGTTCGGACCTGGTGCGGGTAAATCCGTCGCCCGCCGTCTCCAGCACGCGCGCGCGCGCCGGCGTCATCCGTTCCGGCGGCGCGTCCGTCACGCGGTAGCCGGTACGCACGGGCTCCGGGCCGATATGCGCGGCGGCGCGGATCGCCATGCGCAGGGTCATGCCGCGTGGAGACAGCGTCCAGCGCGACACCCAGTCGATGAACTTCAGCAGTTCCGGCTTGAGGGCAGGCGCATCGCACTTGCCAAGTATCGCTTTGAGATTGGCGCCCGCCGCCGTCTCGCGCACAGCCCACACGACGCCAACCGTCTCGCGCGCGCCCAGGGGAACATCGACGAAATCGCCCGCCTGAAGCGCAAGGCCGGCGGGAACGCGATAGGAATAGGCGGTGTCGACCGCAACAGGCACAATCACGTCGACGACAAGCGGACGCCCGCCCGCAATGGCCGGCGCGGCAGCGGAATCGGACCCAGCGCTCATTTACGCTGCTTAGCGCATAATCCGCGCAGCCCGAAAGGCCCCCGCTTTGCAGCGAGGGCCTTGCAGGAGTTTGATGTCATGCCGGCCTAGCAGGCGAACCGGATCTTCCGGTGGCCCCGGAAATTGCCCCAACGGTCGTATACCGGGTGGCGTTTGACGCAGACGGAATAGCCCCGACATAGACTGCGGGACCGCGCCAGCCCCAATGGCCGTGGCCCCAATGGCCGCCGTGGTGAGGCCGATGATGGCCGCCGCCCCAATGACCGCCGCCGTGATGGCCGCCGCCGTGTGGGCGCCATGCGGCGGCAGGCGTTGCGGAAATGGCGATAGCGCCGGCAAACGTCAGGCTGGCGATGGCCGCTGTGAAGAGCTTGCGAGTGCGGGTCATGTTTCCCTCCTGTTGTTTCGCCGGACGTTTCGTGTCCGGCGATGCAGGGAGACTAGACCCGCCCCTTTCCCGGGCGGTGCGCAACCGCGCACCCGCTGTATCAGGCGAGCGCGCCGTGACAGTGCTTGTATTTTTTGCCCGACCCGCACGGGCAGGCCTCGTTGCGCGAGACCTTGCCCCAGGTCGCGGGATCGTTGGGATCGCGCGCCTGCGCCGACGCGCCCTGCGGGGCGAGCAGCGCCTGCGGGTTGAATTCGCCGGCTGCGATCCGCGAATTGATTTCGGCCAGCGCCATCTCGTCCTCGCCGGTCGAGGCGTCGATATGATGGGCGTGCATCGGCGGCAAATCGTTCGGGCCCGGCTCGAAGGCGACTTCCACGCGCATGGTCTGCGAGGTCGTGATCTCGTCCCAGCGCTCCATCATGGAGCGGAACAGATCGAGCGCTTCGGACTTGTATTCGATCAGCGGATCGCGCTGCGCCAGACCGCGCCAGCCGATCACCTGCCGCAGATGATCGAGCACGACCAGATGTTCGCGCCACAGATGGTCGAGAACCTGGAGGACGATCTGCTTTTCGACGTAACGCATCACGTCGGGCGAATTTTTTTCTATCCGCGCCGCATAGGCCTCGTTCGCCGCCTTGATGAGGCGCTCCAGCATTTCCTCGTCGGCAATGCCTTCTTCCTTGGCCCAATCGGCGACGGGCGCCTCGATGCCCAGCACATTCCCGACGGCCTCGTGAAGACCCTTCACGTCCCACGCTTCCGCATAGGCGTCACGCGGAATATGCGAGGACACCAGACGCTCCAGCACGCCCTCGCGCATTTCGCCGACCGTCTCCTCGACCGATTCTTCCGCCATGATCTCGCGGCGGCGCTCGAACACGACCTTGCGCTGGTCGTTCATCACATTGTCGAACTTCAGAATGTTCTTGCGAATGTCGAAATTGCGCGCTTCCACCTTCTGCTGCGCTTTTTCCAGCGCCTTGTTGATCCAGGGATGGATGATCGCCTCGCCTTCCTGAAGGCCGAGCTTCTTGAGCATCGTGTCCATGCGCTCGGACCCGAAGATGCGCATGAGATCGTCCTGCAACGACAGGAAGAATTTGGAGCGTCCGGGATCGCCCTGACGGCCGGAGCGGCCCCGCAACTGATTGTCGATGCGCCGGCTCTCGTGACGTTCGGTGCCCACGATATAAAGGCCGCCGGCCTTGATCGCCTGTTCTTTCAGGCTTGCGACTTCCTCGCGGATCGCCTTTTCCCTGGCCGCGCGCGCTTCGCCCTCGAGCCCTTCGCATTCGGTTTCGATACGCAGGTCGGCGTTGCCGCCGAGCTGGATGTCGGTGCCGCGGCCCGCCATGTTGGTGGCGACCGTGATGGCGCCGGGCACGCCGGCCTGCGCCACCACGTGGGCCTCCTGCTCGTGGAAGCGCGCGTTCAGCACCGCGAACATTTTTGAAGGTTTGCCGGCGGCGGCGGCCGAAAACAGCGCCTTCAGCGGGTCAGGCTGCTCGAAGTCGATCTGCGTGTAGCCGCTCTTGATGAGAAAGGCGGCCAGCTCCTCGGATTTCTCAATCGTGGTCGTGCCGACCAGCATCGGCTGGAGATTGACGGCGGCGGCCTCGATCTCGCCGACGATGGCTTTGAATTTTTCTTCTTCCGTCCGGTAGACCTCGTCGTCCTCGTCCTTGCGCTGCACGGGGCGGTTGGTCGGAATTTCCGCGACTTCGAGCTTGTAGATCTCGGCGAATTCGCTGGCTTCGGTGGAGGCCGTGCCGGTCATGCCAGCAAGCTTGTCGTAGAGGCGGAAATAATTCTGGAAAGTGATCGAGGCGAGCGTCACGTTCTCGGGCTGAACCTGCACGTGCTCCTTGGCTTCCAGCGCCTGGTGCAGGCCTTCCGAATAGCGGCGGCCCGGCATCATGCGGCCCGTGAATTCGTCGATGATGACGACTTCGTCGTTGCGCACGATGTAGTCCTTGTCGCGCTGGAACAGCTTGTGCGCGCGCAGGGCCTGATTGACGTGATGGACCAGCGTGACGTTGGCGGCCTCGTAGAGCGAGCCTTCGTTCAGAAGCCCCCCGGCGCGAAGCAGCTCCTCCATATGCTCGTTGCCGGCCTCGGTCAGGCTGCTGGCGCGCTGTTTCTCGTCGATCTCGTAATCTTCCTTGACGAGCGAAGGGATCAGCTTGTCGATGGTGTTGTAGAGATCGGAGCGATCCTCGGAAGGGCCGGAAATGATGAGGGGCGTGCGCGCCTCGTCGATCAGGATCGAATCCACTTCGTCGACGATCGCATAGGCGTGTCCGCGCTGCACCATCTGCGACAATTCGTATTTCATGTTGTCGCGCAGATAGTCGAAGCCATATTCGTTGTTGGTGCCGTAGGTGATGTCGCAGGCGTAAGCCGCCTTGCGCTCGTCGTCGTCGAGCCCGTGCACGATGACGCCGACGCTCATGCCCAGAAAGCGATAGACGCGCCCCATCCATTCGGCGTCGCGGCTTGCCAGATAATCGTTGACCGTGACGACATGCACGCCTTTGCCCGCAAGGGCATTCAGATAGACGGCGAGCGTGGCCACCAGCGTCTTGCCCTCGCCGGTGCGCATTTCGGAAATGCCGCTCTCGTGCAGCACCATGCCGCCGACCATCTGCACGTCGAAATGCCGCTGGCCGAGCGCGCGCTTGGCTGCCTCGCGCACGGTGGCGAAGGCTGGAACGAGCAGATCGTCGAGCGTCTTGCCGGCGGCAAGCTGATCGCGGAATTCCTGTGTGCGCGCCCTCAATTGCTCGTCGCTGAGTGCGGCGACCTCGTCCTCCAGCGCGTTGATGGCGCGAACCTTCGGCTGGTAGCCTTTCAACCGGCGGTCGTTGGCGGAGCCGAAAATTTTCTTCGCAATAGAGCCGAGCATGGAGACGAAGACCTTGTGATTATGGGCGGCGTGATTATAGGCGGCGGGCGCCTGGCGCTGCGCTTTTTCTGGCGTTGCGCCATCACGGCCCCGTTCAAACGCATGATGGGGGGGAGAACACGACGCCGCCGCAACGGCGGACATGCGCCGGAACGCCCGGAAAATCCGGGCGAGAGATAAGGATGGCGCCGCCCCTTGTCAACGCGCCTCCATCATGCCTTGCGATTGCGCTACGTCCCGGAATAGACGAATTTATGTCTGAATTTTACGTCATTGGCGCGATTCGCGCGTGCGCCGACCGATCGGCCCACGGCCTCCTGGAGAAACTCATGTCCCCCTTCCACACTCATGTTTCCCTGCGCGCAGTGGCCGCCAGCCTTGTCCTGGCCGTCCTCGTCGCCGGCACGCTGCCCGCTTCGGCCAAGGTTCTGGCCCGCGTCAACGGCGCCGAAATCACCGACGAGGACGTGGCGATCGCCCGCGACGACCTCGAGACCCGCCTGCCGCGCCAGCTCGAAGGCCCTGCCCGGGACAAGGCCGTGCTCGACAACCTGATCGCCGCCAAGGTGGTGGCGCAGAAGGCCGAAGCCGAAAAGCTCGCCAACACCCCGGAATTCGCCCGCCGCCTCGCCTATTTGCGCGACAAGCTCCTGACCGAGACCTATCTCGGCAAGATCGCGGAAGCCGCCAATACCGACGCCAATATCCAGAAGACCTATGACGAGGTCGCCAAGCAGCAGAAACCCGAGCCCGAGATTCATGCGCGCCACATTCTCGTGCCGACCGAAGAAGAGGCCAAGAAGGCGCTGGAGCGCGTGAAGGGCGGCGAGGATTTCGCCAAGGTCGCGGGAGAAGTCTCGAAAGACCCTGGCTCCAAGGGCGGCGATCTCGGCTGGTTCACCAAGGACCGCATGGTGCCGGAATTCGCCGACGCCGCCTTCAAGCTCGAAAAGGGCCAGATTTCCCAGCCGGTCAAGACCCAGTTCGGCTGGCATATCATCAAGCTCGAAGACAAGCGGATGAAGGAATTCCCCAAGCTCTCCGACGTCCACGATCAGGTCCAGCGTTACGTCATGCAGAAGGCCGAGGGCGAGGAGGTGGTGAAACTGCGCGACGCCGCCAAGATCGAGCGCTTCGACGCCCCGCAGAAAGATCAGAAAGTGGAAGACGAAAAGGCCGCCGCGCCAAAGAAGGACGCCGCGCCCAAGAAGTGACGATCTGTCGCAAGGCCGAGCGATCCCGGGACTGCGGCCTGCGCCGCAGTCTTTAACTTTCCGATGCGCGTTTTCCGAAACGCTTTGAGACCTGACGATTCGGTTCGCAAATCCTGCCGCACTCACGAGAATTCCCATGGCTCACGACGCTCCGCTTTCTCCGCTCGCGCCCAAGAGCGTTCCGGATATGCCTGCAATCGAGGGGGTTCGCTTCGCTTCGGGCGCGGCCGGCATCCGCTACAAGGGCCGCACCGACGTCATGCTGGCGTTGCTTGACAAGGGCACGCAGGCCGCAGGCGTCTTCACCAGATCGAAATGCCCGTCCGCGCCGGTCGACTGGTGCCGTGCAAAATTGAAGGGCGGCAAGGCGCGCGTTCTGCTCGTCAATTCCGGCAACGCCAACGCCTTCACCGGCAAGGCCGGCGCGGACGCGGTCAGGCGCGCGGCGAAAATCGCCACCCGCGCGACCGGCGCGAAGGAGGGCGAGATTTTCATGGCCTCGACCGGCGTGATTGGCGAGCCGCTCGACGCCGGCAAGTTCGACGGCGTGCTCGACGCGCTCGTACAAAACGCTTCCGGGCAGGCATGGCTCGACGCCGCCCGCGCGATCATGACGACCGACACCTTTCCCAAGGTCGCCACCGCCGAAGCGGAGATCGGCGGCGTGCGCGTGCGCATTTCCGGCATAGCCAAGGGCGCCGGCATGATCGCGCCCGACATGGCGACCATGCTGTCCTTCGTCTTCACCGACGCGCCGATCGCAGCGCCCGCCTTGCAGGCCATGCTCGCCAAATCGGCGCAGACATCCTTCAACGCCATCACCGTCGACAGCGACACCTCCACATCCGACACGCTGATGCTGTTCGCCACAGGCGCAGCTGCGGCCCGAGGCGCGCCGAAAATCGCCGCCGCCGGCGACCGCCGCCTTGTCGCCTTCAAGGCCGCGCTCGATATCGTCCTCACCGATCTCGCCCATCAGGTGGTGCGCGACGGCGAGGGCGCGCGTAAATTCGTCGGCGTCGAGGTGACAGGCGCAGACAGCGCGAAAGCGGCCAGGCGCATCGCCTTTTCCATCGCCAATTCGCCACTGGTGAAGACTGCAATCGCCGGCGAAGACGCCAATTGGGGCCGCATCGTCATGGCGGTCGGCAAGGCCGGCGAGAAGGCCGAGCGCGACAGGCTCGCCATCTGGTTCGGCGGCGTTCGCGTCGCCTGCAAGGGCTTGCGCGACCCCGCCTATGACGAGGCCAGGGTTTCCGGGATCATGAAAGAACAGGAGATCGAAATCCGCGTCGATCTCGGCATAGGCAAGGGCGCAGCGAAAGTCTGGACCTGCGATCTCACCAGGGAATATGTCGCCATCAACGGCGATTATCGCAGTTAGCTCACTTGGCCTGGCTGCGCACATGCGTTTTGTCGCATTGTTTTCAGGGCGTTCTCACGCGAAAAACTTTTGACAATCGGCGACAGGAGTCGGGGATGCGGAAAATATGTGTCGTGATCGTAGCAGCCCTTGCGCTCGCCGGCTGCCGCTCCACGCCCGAAACCGCCGCAACGCTGTCGGCTGCCGGGTTCGACCCCGGCGAGGCCGCCTATATCAAGAAAAACGGCGCGGGCTCGATTCAGGGCCACGCCTTCTGGCGCGACGACAATGGCGGGACGGTCAACGCATCGGGCGAGATCATCCGCCTCGTGCCGGCGACCGCTTATGCGCGCCAGCGCTTCGCTGTGCTCTACAAGGGCCGCAGATCGCTGCCCGCAAACGAGATTCCGCGCGTCGACGTCGATCCGCAATATGCCGAATTCACCCGCACGACGCGCGCTGGATCCTCGGGCCGTTTCGAGTTCGACAATATCGCGCCCGGCGTTTATTTCGTGACCGGACAGGTGCGCTACCGCGACAAGGACGCCTATGTGAAGATGAACGCCGGCGCCTACCGCCAGAAGCTGCACACCGGAAACGACGGCGGCGCCATGTTCGACACCGTAACCGTAACGGGAAAAGAGGAAAGGCCGATCAAGCTGGTCCTCACCAACGATCGCTGAGGCCTGAGTGAAAATCCTGCTTGTCGTCGCCTGCGCACTCGTCGATCCCGACGGGCGCGTACTGATCGCCCAACGCCCGCAGGGCAAGAATCTGGCCGGCCTCTGGGACTTTCCAGGCGGCAAGCTCGACCCCGGCGAACGGCCGGAAGACGCCCTGATTCGCGAACTGGCCGAGGAATTGGGAATCGAGGTTAAGGCGCCCTGTCTGGCGCCGCTGACTTTCGCCAGCCACGCTTACGAGGATTTTCACCTCCTGATGCCACTCTACATCTGCCGGCGCTGGACCGGAGCCGTGCGCGCGCGCGAGAATCAGGCCCTGAAATGGGTGCGCCCGCGCGACCTCCGCAACTGGCCAATGCCCCCGGCGGACGAGCCTCTCATCCCTCATCTGATTGATATTATAGAATAATTATTGGAAGCAGCCGCGCAAACGGCCAAATGCCGCATTGCAATATATTTATGTTGCGATCGCCACGATTTTGCCTTGAACCACCTATCAACTGTCAAGACGGTTGCTTAAAATATTGCTATATAACAGTTAGATATCGGAACATGACCCCTTACGCTTGCTCAATCTATTGCGACGCACAATATCTTGTCATGAAACGGTGGCATGAGTCGGGTTCTGACGCGACTGCATCGGTTGCGATTGGAGGCTGAAATGGATCACGCGAATATTTGCGGCGGCGGCGTCAGACGCCTGTGGCCGTCGGATATGCCGGCGTTCCGCGATCATTTGCTGCGGCTGGACGCCAAGAGCCGGTACGATCGGTTCGCCATGTCCGTCAGCGACGAATTTCTCGTCAATTATTCCGAACGTTGCTTCGGCATCGACGACGTCATCTACGGCTATTTCGTCGATGGCGTGCTGCGCGGCGCCGGCGAATTGCGCGGCGTCGGCCTGGGGCTGGACAAGGGTTCGGCGGAAGCCGCCTTTTCCGTCGAGATTGGCTGGCGTCGGCGTGGCGTCGGCACGGAACTGATGGGCCGCATCGTGCAGGCGGCCCGCAATCGCGGCGCCGAAACGCTCTACATGTCCTGCCTTGCCCGTAATCGTGCGATGCAGGGCATGGCCAAGAAATTCGAGGCGGAATTGCAGTTCGACACCGACGATCTCACCGGCAAGCTGGTCGCGCGCACGCCTTCGGCCGCAGCGCTCTGGGACGAATGGATCGACGACGCCTCCAGCTTTGCGACCGCCATGCTCGACCTGCAAACGCGGCTGTATGCAATGCGGCAGCAGCGTCGCTGACCGGCTTTTCCGGCCTGTAAAACAAAAGCCGCAGCGGTCGCCCGCTGCGGCTTTTTTGCGCAAATTTCACGCGATCATATCTGGCGCGCGATCATCATGTTCTTGATTTTCGAGATCGCCTTGCCGGGGTTCAGACCCTTCGGGCATGCCTTCGAGCAATTCATGATCGTATGGCAGCGATAGAGGCGGAACGTGTCCTCGATATAATCGAGACGCTCGCCGGTCGCCTCGTCGCGCGAGTCGATCAGCCAGCGATAGGCGCCCAGAAGCGCGGCCGGGCCCAGATAGCGCTCGGTGTTCCACCAATAGCTCGGGCACGAGGTCGAGCAGCAGGCGCATAGAATGCACTCGTAGAGACCGTCGAGTTCGGCGCGGTCCTCGGGCGATTGCAGCCATTCCTTCTCGGGCGCGGGCGTCGTCGTCTTGAGCCAGGGCTCGATCGAGGCGTGATGGGTGTAGAAGCGCGTGAGATCGGGCACGAGATCCTTGACCACCGGCATGTGCGGCAGCGGATAGATCTTGATGGGATGGGCGACCTCGTCCATGCCCTTCGTGCAGGCAAGCGTATTGGTGCCGTCGATGTTCATCGCGCAGGAGCCGCAAATGCCTTCGCGGCACGAGCGGCGGAAGGTCAGCGTGGCGTCGATCTTGGTCTTGATCCAGATGATCGCATCCAGAATCATCGGTCCGCAATCGTCGCGGTCGACATAATAGGTGTCGATGCGCGGATTGCGCCCATCGTCCGGATCCCAGCGGTAGATCTGGAATTCCGTGACCTTCGTGGCGCCCTGGGGCCTCGGCCAGGTCTTGCCCGGCGTGACGCGGGAATTTTTAGGTAGGATGAATTCAACCATGGCGGCGTCTCTCAAAGATGACGGTTCAAGCGATTGAAGCAAACTCGCTTCCCAGGCTGGCGAACCAGGCTTCCCAAACGCCGGCCATGCCTTCCGAGGCCCGTCCAGCTATCCATCGCTCAGCTTTCCTCTCGATCCCTGCGGCGTCAGTAAACACGCGCCTTCGGCTCGATGTACTCAACCTCGTTCGACATCGTGTAGGAATGCACGGGGCGGTAGTCGATCGTCACCGCCTTGCCGGCGTCGTCGATGGTCGCCAGCGTGTGCTTCATCCAGTTCTTGTCGTCGCGTTCGGAATAATCCTCGCGGGCATGCGCGCCGCGCGATTCCGTGCGGTTGACGGCGCCGTCCATGGTGACCACCGCCTGAACGATCAGATTGTCGAATTCGAGCGTCTCGATCAGATCGGAATTCCAGATCAGCGAGCGGTCGCTCACGCCGACATCGCTGCTTTTCTTCCAGGTTTCGTGGATGAGCTTCGAGCCCTCGGCCAGCGTTTCGCCGGTGCGATAGACCGCGCAATGGTCCTGCATCACCTTCTGCATTTCGAGGCGCAATTGCGCGGTCGGCGTCGCGCCGCTGGCATAGCGGTTCCGGTCGAGACGCGACAGCGCCATGTCGGCCGAACCCGCCGGCAATTCCGGCTGCTTGTCGCCGGCCTTCACCAGTTCGGCGGCGCGAAGGCCCGCCGCGCGACCGAACACCACGAGGTCGATCAGCGAATTGGAGCCCAGGCGATTGGCGCCGTGCACCGACACGCAGGCGGCTTCGCCCAGCGCCATCAGGCCCGGCACGACCACATCGGGATCGCCGTCTTTCTTGGTCAAAACCTCGCCGTGATAATTCGTCTGGATGCCGCCCATATTGTAGTGGACGGTCGGCAGAACCGGAATCGGCTCCTTGGTCACGTCGACGCCGGCGAAAATCTTCGCGCTTTCCGAAATGCCGGGCAGACGCTCGTGCAGAATTTTCGGATCGAGATGGTCGAGGTGCAGGAAGATGTGGTCCTTGCCCTTGCCGACGCCGCGTCCCTCGCGGATTTCCATGGTCATGGCGCGCGAGACCATGTCGCGCGGCGCCAGATCCTTCACGCTTGGCGCGTAACGCTCCATGAAGCGCTCGCCGTTGGCGTTGGTGAGATAGCCGCCCTCGCCGCGCGCGCCCTCGGTGATGAGGCAGCCCGCGCCATAAATGCCGGTGGGGTGGAATTGCACGAATTCCATGTCCTGCAACGGCAGCCCCGCGCGAAGAACCATACCGCCGCCGTCGCCCGTGCAGGTATGCGCCGAAGTCGCCGAGAAATAGGCGCGGCCATAGCCGCCGGTCGCCAGAATGGTGAGCTGCGAACGGAAGCGATGGATCGTGCCGTCGTCCATCTTGATGCAGACGACGCCGCGGCAGCGTCCCTCGTC
>JBKDZW010000073.1:0-35686 GCA_047971685.1 Rhodoblastus sp. | reverse complement strand
GCAGGCGAAAGCTGCGGGCTCGTCGTTTTATGCGGGCATGCGCATATTGCCGTCCGAAAAGCGGCAGGCCATGTACGATGTCTACGCCTTCTGTCGCGCGGTCGACGATATTGCCGACGGCGATGCGCATCGGGACGATCCCGCCGGCGCCATGCAACGCTGGCGTGCGGGCGTGGATGCGCTTTATGTCGGCGGCCCGGCGGGCGAGGCCGCCGTCCTTGCGCCGCATGTCGCGCGTTACGGCCTCAAGCGCGAGGATTTCATCGCCGTCATCGACGGTATGGACATGGATTTGCGCGGCCCCGTGGTTGCGCCCGACGCCGCCACGCTCGATCTTTATTGCGACCGCGTGGCGAGCGCGGTCGGGCGGCTGTCCGTGCGCATCTTCGGCATGGGCGACGCGGCGGGCGTAAAACTTGCCCATCATCTGGGGCGCGCCCTGCAATTGACCAATATATTGCGCGATCTCGACGAAGACGTTTCTCGCGGGCGCCTTTATCTGCCGCGCGAAGCGCTGGTTGCGGCGGGCATGAGCGATCTTTCGCCGCAGGCGGTTGCCGCCCATCCGCGCCTGGCGGAGGCCTGCGCGCCCTTGATTGCGCAGGCCCGCGAACATTTCGGCGCGGCGCGAAAAATCATGGACGGCGCGCCGCGCGCAGCGGTCAAGGCTCCGCGCCTTATGGCGGCGGCCTATGCCGATGTGCTCGAGCGGATCGCACGGCGCGGTTTTGCGCCGCCGCGCGCGCGTATCGGCGTCGACAAGTTCAAGATGCTGTTTGCGCTGTTGCGTTGGGGCGTTTTGTGAGCGGTCTCGTTCACGTCATCGGCGCGGGGCTTGCCGGTCTTGCGGCGGCGACGAAACTTGCGGGGCAGGGGCGGCGTGTGCGCCTCTACGAGGCCGCGCGCATGGCGGGCGGGCGCTGCCGCTCCTATTTCGACCAGCAGCTTGGCCTGACCATCGACAATGGCAATCATCTGCTGCTTGCCTGCAATCACGCGGCCAACGCCTATCTCGCGCGCATAGGCGCGAAAGACGCGCTGAGCGGGCCGGACGCATGCGTGTTCGATTTTTACGATCTTGCGGCGCATGAAAAATGGCGGTTGCAGCCGAACGCCGGACGCCTGCCCTGGTGGATTTTCTCCCCATCCCGGCGCGTGCCGGATACGCGCCTTACGGATTATTTCGGCGCGCTTGCGCTGTTGCGCGCGGATGACGAAGCGCGCGTTGCGCAAGTCCTGAAGCCGCAGGGGCCGCTGTGGGACCGGTTGTGGAAGCCGGTGCTCGTTTCCGCGCTCAATACGCCACTCGATCTCGCATCCGCCCGGCTGGCCGCGCAAATCGTGCGCGAAAGCCTTGGCGCCGGCGGTCTGGCGGCGCGCCCGCGCATTCCCGCGCATGGCCTTGGAGCAGCCTTCATCGCCCCCGCGCTCGCCTTTCTGAACGCCGCCGGCGCGGACATTCGCTTCGGCGCGCGGCTGCGCGGGTTGCGGTTCGATGGGGAGCGCGCGCGCGCGCTCGATTTCGGCGACGAGACGATTGAAATCGGCGAAGACGAAACAATAATCTTCGCCGCGCCCGCCTGGAGCGCGCTCGAACTCATCCCCGGCATTTCGGCGCCCAACGAGCATCGTGCGATCTTCAATGCGCATTTCGCCGTCGCGCCGCCGCCGGACATGCCGCTTGCGACCGGCGTCGTCGGCGCGATGAGCGAATGGCTGTTCGCCTTTCCCGACCGCCTGTCCGTCACGATCAGCGCCGCCGACGATTTTATCGAGAAGGCGCCCGAGGATATCGGCCTGGCTATCTGGCGCGAGGCCGCGGCAATCGCCGGTCTCGATGCTGCAAAAATACCGGCGATGCGGATCGTCAAGGAAAAGCGCGCGACCTTTTCGGCCACGCCCGCGCAGGACGCGCTGCGGCCGCGCCCGCAAACGCGCTGGCGCAATCTCGTTCTGGCGGGCGACTGGACGCAGACCGGCCTGCCTGCAACCATCGAAGGCGCGATCCGCTCCGGGGACCGCGCCGCAGAATTGATCGCGCGCATTTGAGAGCGGCCTGCAAACGCGCGAAGATTCGAGCTTCCGGCCCGGGGCTCAGATCGTGCGGCCAGCCTTCGTCCAGTAGGGATCGCGCAGACGGCGCTTGAAAATCTTGCCGGAATCCTCGCGCGGAAGATTGTGGCCGATCTCGATGTGGCGCGGCACCTTGTAGCTGGCCAGATGCATTTGCAGATAGTCGCGCACGGCCTCCGGCTTCAGGTCGACGCCGGGCTGGGGTTCGACCACCGCCATCAGGCTTTCGCCGAATTCTGCGTCGGGAATGCCGAAGACGGCGCAATCCTTGATATCGGGATTGTGCAGCGCGACGCTTTCGATCTCGGCGGGATAGATGTTGACGCCGCCCGAAATCACCATGTCGCGCTTGCGGTCGCAGATGAAGACATAGCCGTCGTCGTCGATATAGCCGACATCGCCCGAGGTGATGAGGCCGTTGCGGTCGATCTCGGCGCGTTTTTCCGGCTTGTTGTAATAGGTGAAATCGGCGTTGCCGGCGATGCGGGTGAAAATCTCGCCGGTCTGGTTGCGCCCGAGCGCTTCGCCGTTCTCGCCGACGATGACGATTTCCGCGCCCTCGACCGGGCGGCCGACGGTTCCGGGTTTCTTCGATGCGTCCTCGCTGGTGGCGATGGTGACCGCGCCCGATTCCGTGGAGCCGTAGAATTCATGGATGATCGGCCCCCACCATTCGATCATGCCGCGCTTGGTCTCGGGCGGGCAGGGAGCTGCCGCATGAATGATGTAGCGCAGCGACGAGAGATCGTATTTTTCGCGTATTTCTTTCGGCAGCTTGAGCAGGCGCACGAACATGGTGGGCACCATGAACATGTGCGAGATACGGTTTTTTTCGATGGATGCGAGCAATCCCTCGGGATCGAAGCGCGGCTCGAGGATGACCGCCTTGCCCATAAGGGCGGAGCGAAGCCCGAAGGAATTCGGCGCGGAATGGTAGAGAGGGCCCGGCACGGCCGCCACCATGTCTTCCGAAAAGCCATAGACGATGCGGCGCATGTGGGCGGAATTTTCCATCTGCGCCGGCGTTGCGGGATTGCGGCGCACGGCCTTCGGATTGCCCGTCGTGCCCGATGTGTAGATCATGCTGTCGGTTGCCGGCGGGGGCAGGTTTTCTGCGGGCTCGCGCCCGGCGACCCACATGTTCCAGTCCTGTGTTTGCGCCGGCACGGCGCATCGGGACGGCGCTATATTGTAGCTCTCTGCGATTTCCGGCGGCGTCGGCACGATGAAGACATGCACGCCCGCAGGAATGACGGAGGCGACGACAGGCCAGAGGTCGGCATGCACGATGAAGGCGCGCGCGCCGCAATCGTGCAGGATGTATTCGACTTCCTCGGCCTTGAAATGCCAGTTGATCGGCACGGCGTAGGCGCCCATGCGCTGGGCGGCGATGGAGGCTTCAAAGAATGCAAAATCGTTACGCAGGAAAAGCGCGACCGCATCGCCGGGCTTGACGCCGATCTCCGTGAAGCCGCGCGCCGCGCGCGCTGCGTTCTTGTCCAGTTCTGCGCGCGAAATTCTGCGGGCGCCGCTGACAAGGCCATCGGGTGGTTGTTGCGTCATGGTTTCCTCGTATTTTCCGTTCCGCCATGTGCGAAAGCCACGCAGCATGACCGTTTGTTTCCGGCGCACGCTCCCCGCGCGCTCGGCTTGTTTTAGGCGCACACTCCCCGTGTGCTCGGCTTGCGCACGGGCCACGATATTCCCGACAGATCCATGAAGACTGGAAACGCCGCTCGAATTCAGGGCACGTTGCGTGCGGTTCAAAATGTCGCGCGAAGCTCCTTCCATGCTGCGGTCAGATCGCTGCGGAACTCCGGCGCCGCGATCATAATCAGCGCTTGGGCGCGCGCGTCGAGGTCCAGATCGCGCAGGGCAGCTATGCCGTACTCGGTGACAATGTAATCGACATCGTTGCGCGGGCCGGTGGCGACGCCCGATGGCAGGCGCGCGACGATGCGGCTGGCGCCGCCGGCTGTGGCGGGAAGCGCGACAATGGCGCGCCCGCCCTGTGCGCTGTTGGCGCCGCGCTGGAAATCGTGAAAGCCGCCGGCGCCGCTGATCTGGCGGCCGCCCAGCATTTCTGCGTTGCATTGGCCGAGCAGGTCGACCTCGATGGAGGAATTGATGGCGACGAAATTGTTCTGCGCCGCGATGACGCCTGCTGCATGCGTATAGTCGGCCGAGCGAAAGCGCATGTCGGGCCGGCCCGCGCAGGCCCAGGCGGCTCTGGTTCCAATCGCCATGCCGGTGACGGCGAGGCCGCGATCGGTCGATTTCCTGCTGTTGTCCAACACGCCCTTGTCTATCAGGCCGGCGATGGAATCGTCGATCATGCCGGAATGCAGACCGAGATGGCGGCGGTCGTGGAGATTGGCGAGCACGGCCGATTGCACTTTGCCGATGCCGATCTGGATCGTGTCGCCGTCGCGGATGAGCCCTGCCGCATTGGCGCCGACCCTGGCGAGCGTCGCGCTGGCGCTGGCTGCCGGAAAGGGCCTCAGCTTTTCGTCGATCTCGACGATCGCCTCGCAATCTTGCGGGGCAAGGCCGGGCTCGCCTGTCACATGCGGCATCGCGCTGTCGACAAAGGCGAGGACGCGGCGCGCGGCGCGCGCGGCGATCGGCGCATAATCCTGGTTGAGCCCGAAGGACATGCGGCCATCGGGGCCGGGCGGCGAGACGCGGACAATTGCAAGATCTATTTCCAGGCGCGTGAGCACGCCGCCAAAGGCGCTGTAGGCCTTGGGCAGATAGCGCAGGCGCCCCGCCCTGAAGGCGTCCGCAAACGGCGGCGACACGAAGGTCGAGAGAATGCGCGCGCCGGGCGCGAGCGCGGAATAATCCGTCGTATTGAGGCCGGGAATGAAGACGCCGACGAATTCGACGTCGCGGGCGCGGCCGGGATCGCCCTTCAGGGCGTCGATAAAGGTCTGGCACTCGGAAGGGCCTGCATGAACGAAGACGCGCATGCCCGGTTCGAGCATGGCGAGGGCGGCGGCGGGAGAGAGTTTGCGAGGTTTTTGCAAAAGGCGAACTTCGGTTGTGCGGGAAAAAGCGGGCGGGGTTTCAAACTTCGCATGACGAAACGGCGTTTCGCAACTGTTCGGCGCAGCGGCGCGCTGCTAATCAAGCCAGATGATTCTGAGGCAGACGGAATGGGCGCGGGCGCAATCGGCCGCATTGCTGGCGATTGTGCTCGTCGGGGCGACCGTGCACGCCTATACGGGCTGGCCGCCCGCCGGCTTTGTCGCCGTTCCCGCGCTGGTTGTCTATATAGCGCTGGAATGGCCGCGGTTGCGCGGCAATGCGCGTTTTCTCGTCGTCGTCTGCATTGCGCTCGGGCTTTATGCGGGGCTGGCCACCGGACGATGGGGCAGGATTGGCGGCGGGCTTGCGACCGCCTGCTTTTACCCCGCCTTTCTCGCAGCGCTCGGTTTCCTGCGCGATGCGGCGGCTTCCTCGCCGATGGTGGACCGGGCGGGGCGCTATCTCGTCGCGCAACCGCCGGGCCGGCGCTATCTGGCGCTTGCCTTCGGCGGGCATCTCTTCGGCATTTTGCTCAATATCGGCGGGCTGGCGCTGCTTGCCTCCATGCTCAAGCAGACCAATACGCTGGCCTCCGCCGGCGGCGATGCAAACCGGCTCGAAATGCGCGAAAAGCGGATGACGCTTGCGGTTTTGCGCGGCTTTCATTCCATGGCCATGTGGTGCCCGCTGTCAATCACCATGGCGCTGTTGTTCTCGCTGACGCCGGGCGCGCATTGGGCCGAATACGCGCCCTACGGCCTTGCGATGACGGCGGTGTTTCTGGCGTTCGGCTGGCTGTTCGATTTCGTTCAGTTTCCGCGCGGACGCGCGGTTCCCGTCAACGACGATCCCGGCGGCTGGCGCGCGGCCTTCGCCATGGTCGTGCAAGTGACGGCGATCACCGCAATCGCCTTTGCGCTCGAATGGATCACCGGCATCCGCTTCACCGTGCATATCCTGCTCGTGGTGCCGGCCTTTGCGCTTGCCTGGGTCGTTCTGCAAAATATGCAGAGCGGCCTTGCTGGGGCGATACGGACGGCGGGCGTTGCGCTGTTCGAGCGCTCGAAGCTCGCCTTTCCCGCCTACGCCAACGAAGTGACGCTGTTTGCCACGGCGGCTTTTCTCGGCGCGCTGGCGCCGCTGGTCGTGTCGGCGGATGCGCTGGCGGCGGTCGTTACGGGGCTCAAGCTCACGCCCGCCGCGCTCAGCGTCGTCATCGTGCTGGTCATTGCGGGCTTGAGCGTGGTCGGCATCAACGCCATGGTGACGGTCACCATGCTGGTCGGCGCGCTCGCCCATGCGCCGGCGACGGGATTGTCGCCGCTGCAACTTGTTTTCGTGATCGTGGGCGCATGGTCGTTCAGCAACGGCCTGTCGCCGCTCAATTCCTCCATGGTGCTTCTGGGCGGCGTGATCGGCCGCCCTTCGGAAGTCATCACGATCCGCTGGAACGGCGTGTTTGCGGCGACGACGCTTCTTGTCTTCTGCGTCGTCGTCTACTTCCTGCCGCTGTAAGAGATCAGCGTAACTCCGCCAGGCCGTTGTCGAGCACGACCTTATCGCGTTCGACAACGCGGGCGCGGAAGGAAATGTCCTTGCCGTCGCTCCACATTTCGGTGCGGATGGTTTCGCCTGGATAGACGGGCGAGGAAAACCGCAGTTTCAGTGCGGCCAACCGCGTCGGGTCGTAATCGCAATAGGTCTTGAGAACGGCGTGGCCGGCGACGCCGAGCGAGCACAGGCCATGCAAAATCGGCTGCTTGAAGCCTGCGGTCGCTGCGACATCGGGATCGGCGTGCAGGGGATTGTAATCGCCGCTAAGGCGATAGATCAGCGCCTGGCCGGGCGCGGTGGGGAGATCGCAGACCTTGTCGGGCGTGCGCTCGGGCAGCTTGTGGGGGGCGGGCGTCGGGCCGGTCGGTCCGCCAAATCCCCCGTCTCCGCGCAGGAAACTCGTGGAATTGAGAGTGGCGATGAGTTCGCCCGTCCGGGCGTCTTCGATCGTGCGTTCGATGAAGGCGAGCGCGCCCTTGTCCTTGCCCTTGTCGACGATTTCGAGAATGCGCGAGCGGCCGATGACCTCGCCTTCGGCGGGAATGGGCTTGTGCAGCACAAGGCCCTGTTCGCCATGCAGGAGCTTTTTCCAGTCGACGCCGACCGCGGGATCCTTCATCCAGAACCCGAGCGGCGCCACGACAACCGCCATGGTCGGCAGGGCCAGCAAATCCTGCTCGTAGACGAAGCGCAATTGCTTGCGGTCCATGGGATCGGCGCCAAGACCGAGCCCCAGCGCATAAAGCATCGTGTCCTTGGGTTCGATCTTCTGCCGGACGTCGGGCAATGGCCAGTTCTTGAGTTTTTGATAATCCAGCGCCATCGCGGCAGTTTCCCTTGTTGTTTCGGCGACCCGTCGAGCGGGCTTGCGGGGAGATTACACCGGGTTCGGGCGCCGTCAATTTGCGAGCCAAAAATTTCGCGATGCGAAAACGCTTGCGCATTGCGCGAAATCGCGTCAAACAATCTCAAAATTCGAGGAAGCTATGGATTCAGCTATCGAGAAACCCGATCACGTACGGGCGAACGATCGGCAATTCGTGACGGCGCTGTCGAGGGGGCTCGGCATTTTGCGCGCGTTCCGTCCGGAGGACGGGCCGCTCGGCAATCAGGAGCTGGCCAGGCGAACGGGCCTGCCGAAGCCGACGATCTCGCGGCTGACCTATACGCTCACGCAGCTCGGCTATCTCAATTACGACCGCAAGGTCGGCGTCTATTCGCCTGGCGGCGGCATGCTGGCGCTGGGCTACGTGGCCCTGGCGCAACTCGATGTGCGGCGCGTGGCGCGCCCCTTCATGCAGGAGCTGGCCGACGAATGCGGCGCAGCCGTTGCGCTGGGCGCGCGCGACCGTCTCGACATGCTCTATCTCGAGAATTGCGAAGGACAGAACATCGTGGCCTTGCGCGTGACCGTCGGCTCGCGCATTCCGCTTGGCGTGTCGGCGATGGGGCGCGCCTATCTCGCGGCATTGACGGAGCGCGAGCGCACGCCGCTGATCGACCAGATGCTGCGCAAATATCCCGACGACAAGGCGAAGCTTTTGCGCGGCATCGAGAAAGCGTTCAAGGATGTGGAGAAGCGCGGCTTCTGCACGTCCATCGGCGAATGGCGCAAGGATGTGAACGGGGCGGGCGCAGCGCTCGCCCTGCCCAATGGCGCTGGCCTCTATGCGCTCAATTGCGGAGGCCCTGCCTATTTGCTGAAATCCCGCGACATAGAGGAAATCTACGGGCCGCGGCTGGTCGAGATCACGCGCAGGGTCGTGTCGCTCGTCGGTGTGAAGGGCAGGGGCTAGAGCAATCCGGCTTTTGCCCGTAATCAGGGAACGTGCGCAAGTGCTTCGATGGAATCGAAGCTTGGCTGGCGCCAGATGGAAAGACGAGGCGATGAGTTCGCAGGATAGTGAAGATCTTTTGCGCATGTTGCGCGACAGCGCGGCCGATTATGTCAATCGCTCGGATATGGCGCGCGACGTGCGCGCATGGCGCAAGAAGCCTGAAGGATACGATCCTGCGCGCTGGAACGAGATGGCGCAGCTTGGCTGGGCTGGCGTTCGCGCGCCCGAATCCTGCGGCGGCATGGGGCTTGGCGTCGAGGAATGCGTCGCGCTGCTTGGCGAGACCGGACGCGGAATCGGGCCGGAGCCGCTTGCGGCCGTCGGCGTGCTCGCCACGCGAACGCTCGTCAATGGCGAGGGCGCGCAGAACGCCGATCTGGTCTCGTCGCTTGCCGCAGGCGGGCGCGTGATTGCGGTCGCCTGGCAGGAGAAGGCCGGCGCCTTGCACGCGGGCGAATGCGATACGCTCGCCGCGCCCGCAGGACAGGGGTGGCGGCTCAATGGCGCGAAGGATTTCGTGCATGGCGCAGCGCAAGCCGATCTGCTGATCGTTTCGGCGCGCGCGCCCGAGGGCGTCGGCCTTTTCGCCGTCCAGCCTGGCGACGCCGGCGTGAAGATCGAGACCCGTTATTTCACCGATGGAACGACCTGCCATCGCATTATCCTCGATAATGTGGAGGCGCAGTCGGACTTCTGCGTGGCGGCGCCCGGCAAGGGCGAGCAAGCGCTCGATGCTGCGCTCGACGAGGCGCGGATTGCCGCGTCTGCGGAAATGTTCGGCCTGTCGCAGCGCGCGCTCGACATGACGCTCGACTATCTGCGCCAGCGCAAGCAATTCGGAAAGGCGATCGGCTCTTTTCAGGCGTTGCAGCATCGCGCGGTCGATCTCTATGTGACGGTGCAGATGATGCGCGCGGCCATAGACCGCGCCGCGCGCGCGTTTGAAGGCGCCGATGCGCGGAGCCGCGCGCTGATCGCCTCGGCCTGCAAGGCGCGGTGCTCGGACGGTGCGCTGCAAATCGTCAAGGAGGCGATCCAGATGCATGGCGCCATCGGCTACACGGACGAGCACGACATCGGACTCTTTGTGCGCCGCGCGCTGAAACTTTCCGCCTGGCTCGGCAATGGCGCGCAGCATCGCAAGCGCTACGCCGCGCTTTCGCCCGCGCTCGATCAGGTATGAGGCCGCCATGTCCGCGATAGTTCAAGATAATTACGACGCCATGAGCGATGGCGATTTCCGCAAGATGGTGCGCGATTTCATCGAGGCCGAGTGCCCGCCGGAAATCCGCCACTTGCCGCGCCGTATCCGCTGGGCCGAGGTGAAACCCTGGAGCCTCAAACTTTCCAAACGCGGCTGGCTTGCGCCGCAATGGCCGAAAAAATACGGCGGCATGGGCATGTCGGTCGCCAAGCAGATCGCCTATCTCGAAGAACTCGACCGCGCCGGCGTGCCGCGCGCGCCCGATATGGGCATTGTCATGCTTGGGCCGCTGCTCATCAATTATGGCTCCGAGGAGCAGCGCCAGACCTATCTGCCGCGCATCATCGCCTGCGAGGATGTGTGGTGTCAGGGCTATTCCGAGCCGAATGCGGGCTCGGATCTCGCCTCTCTCCGGCTCGAAGCCGTGCTTGACGGCGACCATTGGGTCGTCAACGGCCAGAAGACCTGGACGACGCTGGCGCAGGACGCCAACTGGATTTTCCTGCTGGTGCGCACCGACAGGCAGGCGAAGAAGCAGGAAGGCATTTCCTTCCTGCTCGTCGATCTTTCCACGCCCGGCGTCACGCGCCGGCCGATCATGACGCTCGGCGGGCACGAGGAGTTTTGCGAGACCTTTTTCGACAATGTGCGCGTGCCCAGGGACAATATCGTCGGGCAGGTGAACCAGGGCTGGACGATGGCGAAGGCGCTGCTCGGCTTCGAGCGGATTTTCCTCGGCAGTCCGAAACTGTCGCAGGTCGCCCTCAATCGTCTGGCGTTGCTCGGGCGCAATACCGGCGCTTTCGAGGACGACCGCTTCCGCGACAAGTTCACGCAATTGCGTCTCGATGTCGCCGATCTCACGGAGGCCTATTCGCGTTTCGCCGATATTCTGCGGCGCGGCGAGGCGCTCGGCCCCGATGTCTCGATATTGAAGATTTTCGCGACTTCGACCTATCAGAAAATTACGGAAGCGCTTGTCGAATTGTCCGCCGAGAACGGCTCGATCGACGAAGCGGTGACGCTTGGCAACGACAGTCTCGACGCGCTCGCCCATTACTGGCTGGCGCGTCCGGCGACGATCTACGGCGGGTCAAGCGAGGTTCAGCACAATATCGTCGCCAAACAGGTTCTCGATCTGCCGGGATAAATCGAATGATCTTCAGTCAGGAACACGAAGAACTTCGCCGCTCGATGCGCAAATTCGTGCAGAACGAAATCGATCCCTATGCCGACGAATGGGAGGAAGCCGGCATTTTTCCTGCGCATGAATTGTTCAAAAAGGCGGGCGCGGCCGGGTTTCTCGGCATCAGCAAGCCGGAAGCCTTCGGCGGCCTCGGTCTCGACTACACCTATTCGATGGTGGCGGGCGAGGAATGGGGGCGCGCGCGCACGGGCGGCGTCGGCACGGCGCTGGGCGTGCAGACCGACATGGCGACGCCCGCGCTCGCCAAGCACGGATCGGACGCCTTGCGGCGCGAGTTTCTGGCGCCTGCGATTGCCGGCGAGCAAGTCGCCTGCATCGGCGTTTCCGAAGAAGGCGCAGGTTCCGATGTCGCCTCGATCCGTACGCGCGCGGTGCGCGAGGGCGACGATTATGTGATCACCGGCTCGAAAATGTGGATCACCAATGGCGTGCAGGCCGACTGGATGTGCCTGCTCGCCAATACGTCCGACGGGCAGGCCCATCGCAACAAGTCGCTCATCATCGTGCCGATGAAGACCAAAGGCGTCGAAGTTGCGCGCAAGCTGAAGAAGCTCGGGCTGCATGCCTCCGACACCGCGCAGATTTTTTTCGACAATGTGCGCGTGCCGGTGCGCAATCGCGTTGGCGAGGAAGGGCGCGGCTTCATCTATCAGATGGAGCAGTTCCAGGAGGAGCGGCTCTACGCCGCCGCAAAAGCCGTCTCCATGCTGGAGACGGCGATCGACATCACCGTAGATTACGTGCGCGAGCGCAAGGCGTTCGGCGGGGCCCTGATCGACATGCAGGCGATCCAGCACAAGCTCGCCGCCATGCATGCGGAAGTCGAGGCCCTGCGCGCGATCGCCTGGAGCGCGGCCGAACATTATGTGCGCGGCGGGGATGTGACGGAGAAAGCGTCGATCGCCAAATATCTCGCCGGCAAGCTCGCGCTCGAAATTCCAAACGCCTGTCTGCAATTCTGGGGCGGCCAGGGTTACATGTGGGAATCGCGCATCTCGCGCATTCAGCGCGACATAAGACTGACGGCGATCGGCGGCGGCGCCAACGAGATCATGCTCCAGGTGATCGCCAAACAGATGGGGCTGTCTTCGGGCGCGGCGCGGCGCGGCTGAGGGCGCGAACCAAAGTTCTCAAGGCCTTCCCCGTTCTTCTCGGCTCAGGCAGTCCGGGCGGCAGGCGTCCCGGAACACGAGGCCCGCATGCGGCGTTCGGCCGTCACGCGGGACAATGAACCCAAGAGACAAAACAGAACCAAGAGACAAAATGGAGGCAAAGACGCTTCCTGCCCGCAGAGAGCAGGAAGCGTCTTTCGTGTTCGCCGATTGGCGCTTATTTGTATTCGCGCTCTTTCCACCACGGGAAATAGGGCGGCATATCCTTGGTGACCTTGTCGGGAAAATTCGCCGCGCGTTTTTCGAGGAAGCTCATCACGCCTTCCTTGACGTCGCCGGAGCGGCCACGCTCGAAAATGCCGCGCGAATCGATCTTGTGGGCTTCCATGGGATCGTCGGCGCCGAGCATGCGCCAGATCATCTGGCGTTGCAGGGCGATCGAGACGGGCGCGGTATTGTCGACGATCTCCTTGGCGAGGCGGCGCGCTTCGGGCAGGAGATCCTGCGGCGCCAGCACGCGCGAAACCAGACGCCCGCGCAGCGCCTCGTCCGCATTGAATACGCGGCCCGAGAACACCCATTCGAGCGCCTGTTGCGGCCCGACGAGGCGCGGCAGGAACCAACTTGAGGCCGCCTCCATCACGATGCCGCGACGGGAAAAGACGAAGCCGATGCGCGCCTGGTCCGAAGCGAGCCGGATATCCATCGGCAGCGTCATGGTCGCGCCAATGCCGACAGCCGGGCCGTTGATGGCGCCGATGACGGGTTTCAGAGACTTGAAAATACGCAAGGTGAGCCGCCCCCCGCCGTCGCGTATCGCTTCGTCGGAATAATCGACCGCGCCATCCGCGCCACCCTTGGGTTGCGCGCGGTCCTTGCGCGCGGAAAGCTCGAATGTGCTTGCGCCCGCCCCGAGATCGGCGCCGGCGCAAAAAGCGCGGCCCTCGCCGGTGACGATGACGGCGCGCACATCGTCGTTGGCGTCGGCCTCGTCGAAGGCCGCGATCATTTCCTCCATCATCTGCCGGGTGAAAGAGTTGAGCTTCTCGGGACGATGGAGGGTGATGGTCTGGATATTGTCTTCAACCGCAACGCGGATCGTTTCATAAGCCATGGCGCTGTTTCCTTGTGCTCTTGTCCTTCAGGTGAATCTTGCGCCAAGAATCGGAATACGGCGTGTATTGTCAATCGCCGGAAATGCAGAAGGGACGGACGCTGGTTGCATCCGTCCCTTTCTCTTAACGCGCGCTTGTCGCCCGCTTCAGACGCCCGTGCCCGCGCCGATCCCGGCCGTGCCGCTGCTCGGGCCTTCCGCCCGGCTGCCGGCGAACCTGTGTCCGTCGGCGTTCTGCAAGTTCTGATCGGCAGGGATGTTCTTGCCCTTGCGCTGGGATTTGTCGGGCTTTGCCCTTTCGTTGACGCATTGGTTGTATGCGGAATCGTTGTTGGTTTTCCCAAGGCAATGACGCGCGGCCTCGCGTTGCGTGGCGGCGGTTGCCGTCGAAGCGAAGGCAATGGCTGTTCCTGCTATCGCGAACGCTGCTATCGTGACGATTGTTTTCATGACTGCCCCCCATTTCCAGCGATTGTATCGCAAGGCGAAATCAATCGCTGGGGCGAGTATGGTGTATTTCCTACGGAAATATGTGCTTATGCGCACATCGCTGTCGTTTTGCCGCGCGGCTCGATTTTGCGTTCGGTTCGATGTCTGAAATGATCGCGCAAATCAGCAAGGAGGGTTTCGTGTCGCTTTTCGATCTCACAGGCCGCGTCGTCGTCGTCACCGGCGGCAATGGCGGAATTGGTCTTGGCATGGCGCAGGGCATGGCGGCGGCAGGCGCGGCCGTTTCCATCTGGGGGCGCAATGCGGAGAAGAGCGCCGCAGCGCTCAAGACGCTGGCCAACGGCAAGTGCGAGGCGCGCCAGTGCGATGTGTCGGACCCCGCCTCGATCGAACGCGCATTCAACGAAACGCTGGCGAAATACGGCCGCGTCGACGGCTGTTTCGCCAATGCCGGCATCGGCGGGGGCGGCAGAAGCTCGTTTCTCGACCGCCCGCAAAGCGAATGGCGCAAAATGCTGGCGACCAATCTCGACGGCGCGGTTCTCACCCTGCAACATGCCGGCCGCCACATGCGCGAGCGCGCAGGCAAGGGCGACGCCTTCGGGCGGCTGGTCGCCACATCGAGCCTTGCCTCGATTTCCGGCACGGCGCGCAACGAGCATTATGCGGCCACCAAGGGCGCGCTGAATTCGATCATCCGCGCGCTTGCCGTCGAACTCTCTCGTTATGGCGTGACCGCGCATTGCGTGCTGCCGGGCTGGATCGAATCGGAAATGACCGGCGGCCTGTTCTCGAACGAGAAATTCGTGTCCAACGTCATGCCGCGCATTCCCATGCGGCGCTTCGGCAAGCCGGAGGATTTCGCGGCGCTCGCCGTTTACATCATGAGCACGGGCTCGTCCTATCATACGGCCGAGATGTTTCTCATCGACGGGGCCTATTCGATATTCTGAAGATCGCTTCGTCGCGCGCAGCGTCATATTCGGTTTGCGTGCGCGCGACGAGATCGGCGATGGAGGCGATCGCCTCCACGCCGGAAACGCTGTGGCCGGCGCTCCAGATGTCGCGCCAGCGCTCCGGCCTGCCGGCGCGGCCCTCGATGCTGATGTCCTTTGCAATGTCGATGGCGCCGCGCGCGGGAAGATTGTCGGGATCGAGGCCCGCCGCGACAATCGAGGGGCGCAGCATATTGGTTTCCAGCCCCGTGAAGGCGCGCGTCAGCAGAATGTCGTCTGCGCGCGCCGAAGCGAGCATGTCCTTGTAAGCGTCCTTCGCCATGCTTTCGTGCGTGGCGATGAATTTCGTCCCCATATAGGCGAGGCGGCAGCCCATGGCCTGTGCGGCGAACAAGGCCGCGCCGTCCGAAACGCCGCCGGCAAGCACGAGCGGGCCATTGTAAAAGGCGCGCACCGCGCGCACGAAGGCCAGCGGATTTAGCCAGCCGGTCTGCCCGCCGGCGCCGGCGGTGAGCAGGACGAGCCCGTCGGCGCCTGCCGCAACCGCGCGCTCGGCATGGCGGATGGTGGCGACATCGACGAGCACGCGGGCGCCGGCTTCGTGCAGGGGGGCGATGACGGGAGCAGGCGAGCCGACTGACGCGATGACAAGCTCGGGCCGGTGGCGGGCAAGAATTGCAACATCCTCCATCAGCCGCGCATTGGATTTGTGGACGACGAGATTGGCGCACCAGGGCGCAGGCGCCGGGCCGCCATTGTCGGAGGCCGCCGCATTGCGTTTTGCGATTTCGCTCAGCCAGGCGTCGAGGTCTTGCGCCGTCCGGCAATTGACGGTCGGAAAGGCGCCGATGACGCCGGCCGCGCAGGCGGCGGAAACGAGATCGACGCCGGAAACGAGGAACATGGGCGCAGCGATCAGCGGCAGGGCAAGGCGCGCCTCGATTTTATCAAGCCAGTCCGTCATTGATTTTTCCTCGCATGGTTTCTTCTCGCACGGTCGCTCGTCTGGCCGTCGCTCCCGCGTGTTGGCGGCAATTATAGACCGGCGCCGGCAAGGCGCGACAGGGGCGCTCGCCTGTTTGCCGTACTGCGGCCACGTTTGGCTTGTTCAGCCGCCGGATGGCGGCTGGCGTCGTATCAGCCATGCCGCGACAAAACTTTCCCGATGTGCGGTCTGCGCCTAATCTTTGAACTCGAGAAGGCGTCGCCTGGCGCTTGTGCGGGAGAACGGAATGCACGATCCAATTCATCACGGCCCCAACGCCGGCGTACAGGCCTTGCGCGCGCTGGCCCGCTATCCGCAAGCCATCGCCTTCGTGGAGGGCGACAAACGGACGAGCTATGCGGCCGCGCTCGATCTCGTGGGACGCATGCAGGCGGTTTTTGCCGCGCAGGGGCTGGGGCGCGGCGACCGTCTGGCCATTCTCACCGCCAATCGCTCTGAATCCTGGTGTGCGAGCGTGGCCGCGCAAATTTCGGCGATCAGCATCACATGGCTGCATCCGCTCGGCTCGCTCGACGATCAGGTCGAGCAGATCGTGGACGGCGAATGCACGGCGCTTCTGGTGGACGACGCCGGCTTTCTTGCGCGCGGCGCCGATCTCGCGGGACGGACGGGCGATGTGTTGCGCGCGAAATTTTCGCTCGGGCGCACGGATTACGCGCTTGATCTTCTGGCGTCCGCAGGCGCTGCGGGCGCGGTCAATGCGCATAATATCGCGCAAGCCGACGATATCGCCATTCTCAATTACACCGGGGGCACGACGGGCAAATCGAAGGGCGCCTTGCGCTCTCACGCGCAGAACGCGAATTATACGACCGCGATACTCTCCGATTTCGAGATACCGCCCGCGCCGCGCTATCTGGTGATCGCGCCGATGAGCCATGTGGCGGGCACCAAGATTTTACCGTGCCTGATGCTGGGCGGAACCATTCATCTGATGAAGGGCTTCGACCCGAAAGCGGTGCTCGACACGATAGCGCGCGAGAAGATCAACATGACGCTTCTCGTGCCGACGATGATCTATGTTCTGCTCGACCATCCGGATCTCGACCGCACCGATCTTACCTCGCTCGAACTTCTGCTGTACGGCGCCTCGCCGATGTCGCCGGCCCGCCTCGAAGAGGGAATGAGGCGGATAGGTCCGGTGTTCTCGCAGCTTTACGGGCAGACCGAATGCTATCCCATATCGGTTCTGCGCAAGGCCGACCACGATCTGGCGCGTCCCGAACTTTTCGCCTCCTGCGGCTTTCCGATCGCCAGCGTCGATGTCGCGATCCTCGACGACAAGGACCAGCCGGTGGCTGCGGGCGGCTCGGGGGAAATCTGCGTGCGCGCAAACCATGCCGTGCAATCCTACTGGAAGCGGCCGGAACAGACGGTCGACCTTTTCCGCAACGGCTGGCTGCATACCGGCGATATCGCGCGCATGGACGAGCGCGGTTACATGTTCATTCTCGACCGCAAGAAGGACATGATCGTATCCGGCGGGTTCAATATCTACCCGCGCGATGTCGAGGATGCGCTGTCGGCCCATGCCGGCGTCGCCATGGCGAGCGTGATCGGCGCGCCGGACGAAAAATGGGGCGAGACGGTGGTCGCCCTTGTGGTGCGCAAGGCCGGCGCCCAGCCAAGCGCCGAAGAACTGATCGCCCTGGTTAAGGAAAAGAAGGGGGCGGCGCATGCGCCCAAGCGCGTCGAATTCGTCGACGTTCTGCCGATGACGCCGGTTGGCAAGGTCGACAAGAAAGTCTTGCGTGCGAAATTCTGGGAGGGGCGGGATCGGCAGGTCGGTTGAAATTGCGGGCCGCAGCCAGGCTGGCCGCAAGCCGACCCGTAAATTGACTCGTAAGTTGACCTGCAAGGGTTAACGCGATTTTAGACATAACGATTGATCGCGGGGGCTAATTAACCGACCCGTTACGTCAGGGAACCATTGTGCGACGCAAAGGAAGGAAAGGCGAAACAGAGCCTTCCTCGGGAGCGTTGGCATATGCGTTCTGGTCCGGTCATTTTGACGGCATTGGCGATGATTGCGCCGGGGGCAGGACATGCCGCCGAATGGTATACGGGCGCGCCCGGCAGCCAGCCTGCGCCGACCGCTTATATTTCGGCCTTTCCGCCGCAGACAGACCCGGTCTATACGCCGCTGGCTCCTGTCTCGAAATCGAACGGTTATGTCGGCGCGCCCACGCCCAAGGAGACTTTTGGCGCGGCCATCGACTTTGCGGTTACAGCCGACAGCAAGGGCTCGCGTTTTGCGACCGCCATCGCCACCATTGCGCCGTTTTCCGGGATGGACGAATCCGGCCTGCGCGTGCGGCTTGGCGGCGTGATCGGTCAATACAGCTATAACAAGACGCTGCTTGGCTCGGTCAAGGGCACGCAAACCGATCTCTCGCTCATGGTCGGCTATGAATGGGTGATGCCGCGCCTGACGTTCGGCGTCTACGGCGGCGGCAATTACGATCATAATTCGATCGACAGATACGATCCCGACAATGCCTCGATCGGCAAGGGCGTTGGCATGAAGGTCGCGCTCGACTTCAACTACCGCCCGACCGATCTTACGATGTTTTCGGGCGTGGCCTCCTACTCGACCATGCATAGCGCCTATTATGCGCGCCTGAAGGCGGGCTACGCTTTCGCGCCGCAACTCTATGTCGGCCCGGAAGCGATTTTCATGGGCGACGATTTCTTCAGCCAATGGCGGCTCGGGTTGCATATGACCGGAGCGAAATTCGGCATGTTGCAGGTCGGCGCCTCGGCCGGCGTCATGGTCGACAGGGTGCGCGGCAGCGGCCTCTACGGCATTCTCGACGCCCGCGTCGGCTTCTGAGTCTCGAAACGTCAATACAAAATTAACGTCTACGGGCCGGCACGCGTTTACCTCACTGCGACCCTGTTCAGGTTTTCGTCTTTTCGCGTAGCCGTTGCGGCAGGACGTTCATCTTATGTGAACGTCTCTGGCGTCAATACGCAACAGATTTCGAGAATAGCTCCGACGTGCGGCAGGCCTTGTTTTGCCGCATGTCCGATTGGTGGAATCCGCCGCCTTTTGGCTCTTAGCGAAGCGCGATGGTCTGGCGCGGCTCGCATTCTTTAGGCTCCGGTTACGTTAACGGAAGCGTAAAGGCTCAGCGCTAGGGTCATGACCGTTAGTTAGGGAGTTTCGTTGAATGTCGGCGACGATGCGCGGCATAGCTTGGGCGGCGTCGGGCCTGTTGGCCATCGTCCTGCTTACGCAGCCAGTGAGCGTGCATAGTCAGCTCATGCTCAGCGGAACCGTCATCGCCTGTCTGATCGCCATATGGCTGTTCGGCCGCGGCCCGGTTGCGCGCCAGTTCTTCCTTGCGCTGGCCAGCTTTGTCGTCATTCGCTACATCTATTGGCGCTGGACCAGCACGCTGCCGCCGACCAGCGATCCGCTGGCTTTCGGCCTCGGCCTGATGCTGATCATCGTCGAAATGTACTGCGTGCTGATCCTGGCGATCAGCCTCGTCATCAACGCCGATCCGCTCGTCCGTCCGCCACTGGAGCGCGAGGACGACGACAAGCTGCCTGTCGTCGATGTCTTCATCCCCACCTACAATGAGGATGAATATATCCTGGCCACCACGATTGCCGCGGCCAAGTCCATGGATTATCCGGCCGACAAGCTGAATGTCTGGCTGCTGGACGATGGCGGCACCGATCAGAAATGCGACGACAAGGACATCGCCAAGGCCGAAGCCGCCCGCCAGCGGCGTATTTCGTTGCAGGCGCTGTGCATGCGGCTTGGCGCGATCTATCTGACGCGCAAGCGCAACGAGCACGCCAAGGCCGGAAACATGAACAATGCGCTCGCTCATGTGAAGGGCGAGATCATCGTTGTGTTCGACGCCGACCACGCGCCGTTCCGGGCTTTCCTGCGTGAAACGATTGGCTATTTCGCCAAGGACCCCAAGACCTTCCTGGTGCAGACGCCGCACGTCTTTCTCAATCCCGATCCGATCGAGAAGAACCTGCGCACCTTCCATGAAATGCCCTCCGAGAACGAGATGTTCTACGGGGTGACGCAACGCGGCCTCGATAAATGGGATGGTTCCTTCTTTTGCGGTTCGGCGGCGCTTTTGCGCCGCTCGGCGCTCGAGACCACCGGCGGTTTCTCCGGCATCACGATCACGGAAGATTGCGAGACTGCGTTCGAGCTGCATTCCAAGGGATGGAACAGCGTCTATGTCGACAAGCCGCTGATCGCCGGGTTGCAGCCGGAAACCTTCACGTCCTTCATCGGTCAGCGGTCGCGCTGGTGCCAGGGCATGTTCCAGATCCTCATGCTGAAAAATCCGGCCTTCAAGAAGGGCCTGAGGTTCATTCAGCGCGTGGCCTATCTGTCGAGCATGACTTTCTGGTTTTTCCCCGTGCCGCGCATGATCTTCATGTTCGCGCCGCTGACGCACATCTTCTTCGACATCAAGATTTTCGTATCGAACCTCGATGAGGCGATCGCCTATACCGCAACGTACATGATCGTCTCGATCATGCTTCAGAACTATCTGTTCGGGCGGGTGCGCTGGCCGTGGGTTTCGGAACTGTACGAATATGTGCAGGGCGTGTTTCTGGCCAAGGCGATCGTGTCCGTGGTGATGAAGCCGCGCAAGCCGACGTTCAACGTGACCGCCAAAGGTCTTTCGCTCGACAACGATCATCTGTCGGAGCTCGCCTGGCCGTTCTTTGCGGTTTACGGCATCCTGTTCAGCGCCGGTCTGGTTGCCGCCTATCGTTACATGTTCGAGCCGGGCGTCGACAATCTGATGCTGGTGGTCGGTCTGTGGAACCTGTTCAACCTGATGATCGCCGGCGCCGCGCTGGGCGCGGTGGCCGAGCGCAAGCAGCCCGACCGTCATCCGCGCCTCGGCATCAACCGCGAGGGAACGCTCACGATCGGCGACAAGAGCGTTCGCGTGAAGTTCAAGGACGTGTCGGCGGGCGGCGTCTCGCTGCACGGTTCTGTCGAGCTTGCCGGATTGTCGCTCGAAGAGGGCGTCACACGGGGGCGCCTTGCGGTCGATCCGCTCGGTGAAATCGTGAAGGACGAGACGATCCCGGTGATATTCGTGCATCAGGCCAAGTCCGGCGAAACCGGCGCTTACGGTTTCGCCTTCGGGGCGATGGAGCCCGACGAATATTATGTTCTTGCAGACCTCATGTACGCAGATTCCGACGCCCTGCCGTCGTTCTTGCGCACGCGGCGCAAGAACAAGAACATTTTTGCGGGCTCCGGCCGCTTCATCATGTGGGGCGTCTGCGAGCCCGTGCGCGCGATTTCGTATTTGCTCAAACACGAAAAGGAGAAATCCGAACAAGCCATCGAAATGCCGTCGAAGTCTTCGCTTTCCTGGTTGCGCCGCTTTGCGGCCATGGGCAAGGCGCAGCAACCTTCGTCTACCGAGCCCGCTGTCCAGATCAAACAATCCGCCTAACGGGATTAGTCGAGCACGCATGCGTAGAAGCGTCCAATTCCTCCTTTTGACGACCGCCCTTCTGGCGGCGCAGGCGGAGGCTTGCCTTGCGCAAGCGATCTTCACCACGGCGCCGCCGAGCCTTTCGCGCGTGACGCCTTATCGATCGCAGCCGGCTCCGTCCAGTCTTGCGCCAGTGAATCCTGCGCCAGTGAATCCTGCGCCAGTGAATCCTGCGCCTGTAAATCCCGCGCCTGTTCGCGTCGCGCCGATCGTGGAGCGCCCAGAGCCCGCGCCTGCGCCGCAGACGATCGGGGCCGCTCCGCAATCGCCGGCGCCCGCTCCGCAATCGGCGCCTGTCCCTGTATCTGCCGCATCCATGGGGTCCGCGCCGCAGCCGAACGCGAGCGTTCTCGCGCCGCCCCCCACTTTCGCGCCGCCGGCGACGCAAACGCCGAAATCGCAGATTGCAACGCCGGTCGCGATCGGCGCGCGGCATGCGACGGGCTCGACGCTGCGCCACCTGACCAACAACATTCAGGGCTTTCGCCTGGCGGGCGAGATCGCCTCATCGGAATGGCCGGTCTATATTACCGGCGAGCAGGCGCGTCTGCCGATCAAGTTCCAGGTTGGCTATCTCTCGGCCATCTCGGTCATGCCGGAAGCATCCTATCTGACGCTTTCGGTCAACGACGTGATCGTGGGGCGCGCCAATATACGCGCCACCCATTCCGTCCGGACGTTCACGTTCGACATACCGGCGAATGTGTTGCAGGCCGGGTTCAACTCGATCCGGCTGACGGCCGAGCAGCGTCATCGCGTCGATTGCTCGTTGCAGGCGACCTATGAATTGTGGACGCAGATCGACCCGTCGCAGACGGGCTTGCTGCTGCCGCGCTCCATGCCGGTTTCCAAGCTTGCCGATCTGCCGGCGCTCTCGCCGAACGCGCAGGGCGCCCTGCCGATTCGCGCCGTTGTGCCGGGCCGCACCAATCTGGCCAATATCGAGCGCATCATGCGCGCAACCCAGCTCATTTCGCTGCATGGGCGCTTCGAGCAACCGGTTGTCGATATCGGTCCGCTGGCCGATGGCGAGTATGGCGTCAATCTGGTGGTCGGCACGACGAGCGATGTCGCGGCTATCCTCGATATGCACGGGTTCGGTCCGATTTCGGGGCCGCGCGTTCTGGTCATTCCCGCCTCCGACAAGCTGCGCACGACAATCGTGGTGACCGGCGTCACCGACGCGCAGGTCAACGAGGCGCTCGCCGAATTCGACGCAAGCCAGCACAAGGTCGGCGCGCCGGCCGGGCTTCGCGCGGCCGCCGCTTTTCCCGGCCTGCACGTACAGGGCGGCCAGCGCGTGAAATTGCGCGATCTCGGCGTCGCCAGCGAAGAATTCTCGGGCCGGCTGTTTCGCGCCGCCTTCAACGTCATTCTGCCGCCCGATTTCTATCCGGCCGATTACGGCAAGGCGGTCGTCGATCTGGCGGGCGGCTATGCGCCCGGCCTGACGACGGAAGCCCATATTGTCGTCAGCGTGAACGGGCGGAACGCAGTCAGCCTCAAGCTGCCGAAATCGGCCGGCGACGTGTTTACGAAAAATCCGATTCCGCTGCCGCTCGGCGCGATGAGCCCTGGCCTCAATCGTCTCGAGATCGAGGCTTTCGTGCCGATGGCCAGCGATTCGGCGTGCGATCCGCTTGCGGCGATTTCCGGCGCCAAGCGATTCCTGCTGCTCGATTCCACCGAGATCGAACTACCGCGCATCGCCCGCATCGCGCGCATGCCCGACCTTGCGGTGACGACGACCGGCGGCTTCCCCTTCGTGGCGGACGGCATGCGGCCCAAGATCGTGGTGCCGGCTCCCGATCGCGAGACCATTGGCGCCGCTGCGACCATCGTCGCGCATATGGCGATCATGGCGGGCAGGCCAATCGACTTCCAGTTGACCGGCTCGCTGCCGCAGAAGGGAGCGGGTTCCGCGCTCATTGTCGGCGCGGCCAATGTTCTGGACGCCGGCCTGCTGCGCACGGCGGGTGTCGATCCCCAGGCTTTGCAGAAGGCATGGGCAGGTAAACTGAACGCGGCCGCCAAGCCGCCGCGGGACGAGATCCTGTCGCGTTACGAATCCATCGCCCGCAACCGTCTCGTGCTCGAACGCAACTTCCCGGCGTCCTGCCGCATGCCGAAACCTCCCGGCGGATACGAGCGTGCGGTCAACACCGCTTTCCGGCGCGTCGACGATATTTCAACCGCAACCATCCAGCAGTCGCAATCGCGCGGAATCTTTGTCGGTCCGGATCTCCGGTTCGGCCAAGACCGGGCGCCGGTCGGCTCGTTGCAGATCACCGGCCAGGCGTCGGGCGCGCTGTATGACGAATGGAACGCCAAGGTCCGCAACACGAATGCGTTCGGCGCCTATATGCAGCGAGCCTATGCGGGCGTGCGCGAATGGGCGATCGTGCGGGCGCACAATCTCGTCTCCTGGTTCGGCGCCAATATCGCGTCGGGTGCGGGAGAGCCGGAAATCACCGCACGGGCGTCGCTGATCGTTGCGCAGAACATGAACGGCGATACGGTCGACGACGTGTGGACGCTGGTGACGGCGCCGACGTCGAGCGATCTGGCCGAATCCGTGCCGTGCCTGGTCGATCCGCGCGTGTGGCGCCAGATTTCCGGCCGCCTGTCGATTCTCGACGCTTCGGAAGGGTCGGTCGTGTCCGCGCCTGCGCGCGCGCAGCGCCTGATCGTCACGCAGCCGCTGACAATTGAAAATTCGCGCCTGATCGCTGCGGGCTGGCTTTCGCTCAACAGCTCGATCTATGTCGCGATAGCGCTTTTCATCGGCATGCTTCTGGCGGTGACGACGCGCCTGTTCGTCCGCAGTGTCGGCCGGAGGCAGCCATGAAGCGTCTCTCCCTCGTCGCCTGCCTGCTGACGGCGCTTGCAAACCCGGGCGCCGCGCAGACATTTGCGCCGGTCATTCCGCTTGGCGCGCAAGTGCAGGCGCAATTGAACGCCGCCAACGCCAAGGCGCCCGAGAAGGCGCCGCTGGTGCTCGACGCGCGTCCGCTGTCGCTTGGCGGCGCGCTCAAGGCGCCGGAATTGTGGCAGCGCTACAAAGCCAGTTTCATCACCGACAATGGCCGTGTGGTCGACACCGGCAATGGCCGGATCAGCCATAGCGAGGGGCAGGGCTATGCGATGGTCCTGGCGGTGGCCGCCAACGATCGTCCGACCTTCGACAAATTGTGGGGATGGACGCGCGCCAATCTGATGGTGCGCGACGATCAATTGCTGGCGTGGCGCTGGGATCCCGCGCATCGGCCGGCTGTCGCGGATATCAACGATGCTTCCGACGGCGATATTCTCGTCGCCTGGGCGCTGGCGGAGGCCGGCGAATATTGGGGCGATGTCGCGCTTAAAACCGCCGGGCGGCGCGTGGCGGTCGAAATCGGACGCAAGCTCGTCGTTTACAAAACCAAGAACGGCGCTCTTCTCCTGCCGGCGGTCAGCGGCTTTGCGGCCGAGGACCGCAGCGACGGCCCTGTCGTCAATCTCTCCTATTGGGTGTTTCCGGCTTTTGCGCGCCTGCCGCTGGTGGCGCCGGAGATCGACTGGCGCGGCATCGTGCGGAGCGGGCTCGACGCGCTGAAGATTGCGCGCTTCGGTTCGGACGATTTGCCGACCGAATGGGTGTCGCTGCGCGACGGCAAGGCCAGGCCGGCCGACGGATTTCCCGTGCAATTCGGATATAATGCGATCCGCATTCCGCTCTATCTCGCCTGGGCGGGCATTGGCGAGCGCGAACATTACGAGCCCTTCCTGGCCTGGGCGACGCGCCATCGCGGCGCAGCGATCGTCGATCTCAACGGCGGACGCAGCGGAGGCAATCTGAGCGAAGGCGGCTATGCGGCCATCGGCGCGCTGACGCAATGCGCGGTCGAGGGCAAGCCGTTCGGGCACGAATTGATGAACCCGCGCGCGCCTGAAAATTATTATCCCGCGACGCTTCGCATCATGACGGTTCTCGCTGCGCAGATGAGGTTTCCATCATGCCTGCGCTGAATTCCGTTCGTCTGACGCTTGCTGGCGTCCTGCTCCTGAGTGTGTCTGCGGTCGCGCTCGCGCAGAGCAAGGGCGGCGGATTCATCGTCGACATGCCTGCCGCCGGCGCGCCGGCGGCGGCGCCTGCGCGCACGGGCGAGGCTGCGCCTGCACAGGACGGCAAGCCCAGGGCCGAGGAAAAAAATGCGCGGCCCGCAGGGGCTCAACCGCTCGGCGGCGAGGGTTGGACGCCGGACGAATCCGCATTGCGTTATTATGCGCAGCTCGGCCAGATGGATCGGGTCAATACCGAGATCGAGCGCCTTGTACGCCTTTATCCAGGCTGGACGCCGCCGCTCGACCTGTTCAACGGCCAGCCGCCGGGCGATCCGACCGAAGACGCCTATTGGGAATTGTTCGCCGCCGATCGGTTCGACGAATTGCGCGCCGCCATCAACGCGCGCAAGAAGGAAGAGCCGCAATGGCAGCCTTCCAAGGATCTCGCCGACAAGATGCGCCGCAAGGAATTGCGCATCCGCATCATGGACTTCTGGAAGAAGGGCAAGTGGCAGGATCTTGTCGACTATGTGAAGAGCGACAATTACGACGCCGAGGACGCCGACGTCGATATGCTCTGGACGATCGCGGAAGCCTTCGCCAAGACCAAGCAGGCCGACGACGCGACCTCGGTCTATATGTCGATCCTGAAATCCAAGGCCGACCAGGCCGCGCGGCTCGCCACTATCCAGAAGGCGATGGCCAATCTGCGCATGGCCGATGTCGAGAAGCTGATTGCGGCCGGGCGTTACGACGCCTCGGGGCGCAGCGAATTTGCGCCGATCATGGTCGATATCGTGCGCGCCCGCATCAGCGCGTTCCTGCATGACGAGCGCGCAGAGAAAATCCCGCAGAACGAGCTGAGCGTCTTCGAGGCCTATGCGCGCGAGAACAAGGACCCGAACCAGCCGGGGCTGGTGGCCTGGTATTATTACAAGACGAAATCGTTCCGCGATGCGCTCGACTGGTTCAAGATAGCGCTCGAACGCGGCGGCGACGCCATGATCGCGCACGGGCTCGCCCATTCGCTGCGCGAGCTCGGCATGCGCCGCGAAACGGAGGAAGTGGCTTACGCCTGGCGCGAGCCGCTGGTGAACAATCTCATTCTGTTCATCGATATTCTCGAACGCGACCTGACGCTCGAATACCCGCCCTACATCGAACCGGAGCGACTTGCGCGCTACGCCAAGGTCACGATGGATGTCGCATCCGGCGAAGGGGCGCAGGCGCTTGCCTGGTACGCCTATAATTCGTGCCAGTACGATGTCGCCTATCAATGGTTCCAGCGCGCGGTCGCCTGGTTTCCGAAGGAAGCGACCGTCTACGGCTATGCGCTGACGCTTCAGAAAATGAAGCAGACGAAAGAATTCTGGGACGTGATGAACAGGTACGACGGCCTGTTCGGCAAGGTGCTCGAGATCATTTTTCCCGACGGGCTCTATCATCCGCCGACGCCTTGCGAGGAACTCGCCAATGCGCGGCTGCGGCCGCAGCAGCAGGCGACCGGCGGCTATACCGTGCCCGGCTCCTATCCGGGCGCGCCGCCGCAGGGCGTTCCCTTGCAGAACCTTACCGCAGCCCAGGCGGCGGGTTATGTCCAGAACGGCCAGTACGGCGCGAGCTGGGCCTATCAACAGCAGCAGCGTGTCGAAATGCCGAAGATCGACCGCAAGCTCTTTCCTGTCGCGGTCGATCCGGAAAATCCGCTGCGCTATGCGGCGACTGCTGCGCCGAATGCACATGCGCCTTCACAATTCGCGCAGGCGGCCGCCCAGATCGCTTTGCAGGCCGAGCCGTTCCGCGGCCCCTATCCGCTGGTCGCCGCGCGCGTGCCCGGCGTCGGCCGCATGCCCTACGAGCGCTTCGGCTTTTCCCTGCTGCCCGGCTGGAACGGCGTGAGCGGTCCGACAAGCCCGACTTATGCCGCCCAGATCGCGCCGGCGGGAACCTTGTGGGCGAACGAATTGCCCGAGAAAGACCGGCCGAAGACCGCAGCCGAGGCTGGCGGGGGGCAGCCTGCGGGCGCGCCGAGCGCTCCCAATTCGGTCGCTGCGCCGCAGGTTGCGCCCAATTCGGTTGGCGTCGCCTCGCCGCCGCCTGCCGCGCCTCATGCGTCGGCCGAGACCGGGGTCAGGATTGTCGGCGTGCAGCCGGCAGCGATCGCCCAGCCCGCGCAGGCCCAGGTTTCGCGCGCCCTGCCCGTTGCAGCCGCTCCGCCCGTTGCGGCCGCCTCGCCCGTTGCGGTCCCCGGGTCTTCTGCGGATGCGCCGGCGCCGTTGATGCGTGCAGGCTATGTCGCGCAATTGCCCGACAATGCCGACGCCGGCGCGCTCGCCGACCGCGCGGCGCAATATTTCAACGAGAAAAACTATGCGGCGGCGCTCGACGTTCTCGAGCGGCGCGCAGCCATGGCGCCCGAAACGACGGATCTGCGCATGATGCGCGGATGGTCGTTGCTGCATCTCGACCGCAAGGACGAGGCGCGCAGGGCGTTTGCGACGCTCGGCAAAGCTGCGCCGGGACAATCCCTGCAAGGGGGCAAGTAAGATGCGTCATCAAATCGTGTTCGTTTCACTTCTCGCGCCGGCTCTCGCTGTTCTTGCGGGCTGCGCTTCCGACAATGCGCCATCGAGCGCCTATGTTTCGCGCGTCGATGCGGGTTCGCCGGTAACGACGCCGGTTTCCGGCGCCGACAGCTCGATGATGCTGGCCCACATGCCTCAGCCCGGCGGCCTGGTGACCAAGGTGCGTGAAAAATCCTATCCGAACGGCCTCGTGCAATATGCCGTTCTCGGCGGGGAAGTTTCGGGCCTTGGCGAAAACCGTCTCGAAATTTCCGTGCAGACGTCGCCTGCCGGCGGAATGGCGGGCATGCTCAACATTGGCCCGCCGTCCGAAGGCGGCATGAAGCGCGAGATTCTGGCGCGCTATCCCAAAGTGCCGATGCGCATCGTCACCCAGCCGCGCCAGAACGCGCTTGGCGTGTTCGGTCTGGCTATCGGACGCGCCCGCAACGGCGCGCGCTGCGTCTTCGCCTGGCAATGGGTGGACGACATCCGGCGCGGGGCGGCGCAGGACAGCGGCTTTTCCATCATGGGCAAGCGGTTCGGCGGCTCGAATTCCGGCGCCGGCGCGCCGGCTTCCATCCGCGTGCACATGTGCCGCACGGATGCGACCGTCGACGATATAGCGGCCACGGTCGAGGGCATGACGCTGGCTTCGCCCGCCGTCATCGCACAGGCGCTCAATCCGGCGCGCCTGGCCGAAGCCACGACGCCGGTGCGCGGCGCCGATTCGACCGGCGGCGCGACGGTCATGGCCGACGCTGCGCCCGCCGGCAGTCTGGAAAGCGCGCTCGGTCCGCAAAACCGCACGCAGGTGGCCTCCAGCGACAAGCCCCAGCGCAAGCGGGCGACCCGCACCGCCCGCCGCAAGGCGCCCGAGCCGCAGGAGGCGGAGGAGGGCGTTGTCGTGGCTCGCCGGCAGACTTCCGCCGAGCCGCAGCCGCAGCAAGCCTATGGCGGGGGCCCGCGCTATCTTGCGCCCGTCGCCGGCATGCCGGCGGGCGCGCCGGCGACTTACGGAACGCCGTCGCCGGTCGCCCTGGCCAGCCCAAGCACGTCCGGTCTCGACCCGAGCCTGCCGGCCGCCGCTTATCGCGGCCCGAGCGTGCGCAAGGTCTATTGAGCCCGTCGCCGCAGGCGCGTGCGCGAAGGCGCGCCTGAAACCGCGGGGAAGCCGATAGGCCGCCGCCTGCGGCGGCGCTGCCGTTGCCGAAAGAAAATTCGGCGCGGCGCACTGTCGCAGGGGACGATTTACCTGTGAATTACGGAGAATCCGAGGGGTTGACGCAAGGTCTTCGCAGCCAACTTGCGTCATGATCGCGTCATGGTCGGGAGAGATCCGGGAGAGACCGATGACGCAAGCCGATGTCTATAATCTGCTGGAAGCCGCGATCCCGAGTTTCGGGCGGACCACCCTCACGCTCGCTGAAACGCCGGCCGATACGCAGGCCCTGTTGCGGCTGCTGGACCGTGCGCTGGCCGTGGGGAACAGGCGCGGCGCGCCACTCGTGGAGATACAGGCGCCGCTGGCCGTTTTTCCCGATCTCGCCGGCGTTTACTGGCATGTGCCGATCGAGGATTCCGGCAATGAGGGCGTCGTGCGCCTGAGTTTTGCGCGGCCCGAGATGCACGACGCCGCCTGAGCCGCGCAAAGCTGCTCGGACAAGACGTGTTTCGTTTTCAACGTCTTGATCCGCCTTTCCGATTCGTATTCAGCCGTCCCTTTGCGAAATCGCGCGTTCGTACGACAATGACGAGCGAATCGCTTCGTTCGAGTTGGCCCGGCCGGTTGCGCGCCGCAACCGGAAGCCGGGGATTCGTCCGATAATCTGGGAGGCGGGCGTATTGGCGGGACGCAAGGGCGTCAGAAACGCGGGAAAGGCCGACGCCGGCGCGTCGCCTCAGCAATTTGCGGCCCTGCCGTTTCGCGACATCGAGGGATTGCAGGTCATGCTGGTGACGTCGCGGGAAACGCGACGCTGGGTTTTGCCCAAGGGCTGGCCGATCAAGGGGCTCAGGCCGCCGTCCGTGGCCAAGCGCGAGGCGATGGAGGAGGCGGGCCTGACGGGCAAGGTCGCCAAGGAGCCATTCGGCACCTATCACTACGTCAAGCGGATGGGCAAGGGCGTATCGAAAGCGCTTGAAGTCGGCGTGTTTCCGATGGCGGTGGAAAAGCAGCGGCGCGACTGGCCCGAACGCTTGCAGCGCACGACAAGCTGGTTTGCGCCGGAGGACGCCGCCGATCTCGTGGACGAGCCCGAACTGCGCGACCTCATTCTATGTTTCGCCTCGTCCCATCGGAAGGCATGAACGCAATAGCGACGCGCAGGGCCGCCGTTTCCGGGCCAGCCCGACGCGACGGTTCAAAAAAATCGACAAGCCAGAAAATTGGTCGGAGTGAGAGGATTCGAACCTCCGACCCCCTCGTCCCGAACGAGGTGCGCTACCAGACTGCGCTACACTCCGATTTGCTGTCGCCGCAGGGGCGCAAGCCGCGTCCTTATAGTCAAGGCGCGCGCAGGCGGCAAGACCGCAATCGCGCAATTCGCCGATTGGGCAAGGCGCGGGTTGCGCCGGTTTTCTGTTTGGGGCGGCCAGGTTCCGGGCGCGCCCGCCGCCGGGCAAAAGCGCCGCTGTCCGTACGAGGCGCGGGGTTGCGGTATGGGGGCGCGCGCTCTATGGTCCGCGCCCGCCGGCATGCCGGCGCGATGGGGCGTCGCCAAGTGGTAAGGCAGCGGATTTTGATTCCGCCATACGGAGGTTCGAATCCTCCCGCCCCAGCCACGCATTCGCAAATTCCGCAGACTTTGCCCGGTAGCGCGCCGAGGCCCGCGTTCCGTGGGCCTTTGCTGTGACACGACAAATCAAATGGCCAGGCGGGGATAGCCGGTCAAATGGCCAAGGCGGGATTGCCGGGATTATCGGGGCGGAGGCCCAGAAGACCGGGGCGATGGCGGCGGCGGGCGTGGTGGCGCGCCGATGGTGGCCGCGACAAATCAAATGGCCAAAAATTGCCGACCAGGCGCGCGCGCGACGGACGCAAGCCGCTGATATCGTTTGGTGCGCGATGGGCGCCGGCCGCGAAAGCCGGAAGTGGCCGGCGCTGGCCGACGACAAGCGGCGTCAGATCGGCGGTCGCCACGAAACCGGCTTGCGCCGGGCGCCTCCGGTCACGGGCGCTTCGACGGGTTCGCCATTTTCTTCAAATCGAGCGTCCCGTTCCGGACCAATAGGGATCGCGCAACTTTCGCTTGAATATCTTGCCCGTATCCTCGCGCGGCAGGGTTTCGGCGATCTCGATCCTTCGCGGAATCTTGTAGCTCGCCAGGCGTGTGCGCAGGTCGGCGCGGACCTCCTCCGCCTCGAGCGTCACGCCGGGATAGGGCTGAAGATAGGCGCAGACGATCTCGCCGTAGTCCGCGTCGGGAATGCCGAATACCGCGCAATCGGCAACGCCCGGCGTGCGGTGCAGCTCCGCTTCGATCTCGGCCGGATAGATGTTGGTGCCGCCGAATATGATCATGTCGCTCGCGCGGCCCGAAAGATAAAGATAGCCCTCGTCGTCGAAGTAACCGACATCGCCGGTCGCGACCAGATTGCCGCGCGAGGAGCGCTGCCGCTTGGCGTCGTCGCCGTGATAGGTGAAGTCCGGGAAGAGCGTGCGCCCGCACACGATCTCGCCGGACTGGCCGGGCGGCAGCCTGTTGCCCTCGTCATCCATGATGACGACCGTCGCATTCGGCATCACGCGCCCCACGGTGCCGGGATGGTCGAGCCATTCCTGCGCGGTGCAATGGGTGACCGCGCCAACCTCCGTCGAGCCGTAATGCTCGGTGATGACCGGCCCCCACCAGGCGATCAGGTCGCGCTTCACATGCGGCGGGCAGGGGGCGCCGACGTGCATCACCTGCCGGATGCTCGACACGTCGTAGCGCGCCTTCACATCGTCCGGCAACGCCAGCAGGCGCACGAACATGGTCGGCACGCCCAGAACATGCGTCACGCGCTCGCGCTCCACCACTTCCAGAAGATGACGCGCGTCGAACCGCGGTTCGACCACGACGTTCGCCCCCTGGTTGATGAAGCTGAACAGCCAGCCGTTCGGACTGGAATGATAGGCCGGGCCGGGAATCAGCAGCGTGATCTCGTGCATGCGATCGCCGTAATCCATGAGGTCGGCGAGATAGCGGACCTGATCGCGGCCCGATGTCACTTCCTCGGGCGTCGGCGGATTGCGCCGCACACCCTTGGGATGGCCGGTCGTGCCGGACGTGTAGATCATCGAGCCCGGCGAGACCTCGTAAGGCGGCTGTTTCGGCGCGAAGCTGTCGAGCCAGCCTTCCCATTCGGCTACGCCGGCCGGAACGGCGGCGTCGGCGTCCGAAATATGAAAGCCCGCGCGCAATGCGGCCGAGGGCGCGGCGACGATCACCGTCACGCCATCGGGAATGGCCGCGCCGATCGTGCGATACAGATCCGCGTGAACGACAAGCACTTTCGCGCCGCAATCGCTCAGCACATAGCGCGCTTCCTCCACTGTGTTGTGCCAGTTCACCGGCACGACATAGGCGCCTGCCATTCCCGCCCCAAGCGTCGCCTCGATCATGGGAAAATCGTTGCGCATATAGACGGCCACGACATCGCCGGGCTTCACGCCGGATGCTTCGAATCCGGTCGTCGCGCGGGCGGCGCGTTCAATGACGTCGGCGATTGCGCGGCGACGCTCGTCGATCAAAATCCAGGGAGCGGCGGCCTCTGTCATGACATCCTCTTATTGTGCGTTGACATGCTGCGACATGATCGGCCCGACCGGATCCCAGCCCGCGCCATTGAAGCGGATGAGCTGCATCTGCGTGATCGGGAAATAATTCGGGGGGCCCGTGTTGATCTTGATCCCCGGAAACAGCAGGCCGAATTCAAGATCTTTCAGGCTGGCCGCCTGCTTCATGATGTTTTCGCGCGAAATATCCGCGCCGCATTTCTCCAGCACATGGCGCAGCGCCTGAGCGGCCAGATAGCCGTAGGCGTTCTGGCTGCTCGTCCTGTCGCCGTCGGGATTCCACTGCTCCATGAAGGCGACGAACTCTTTCGTCGCGGGATCGTCCTTCCAGCGCGGGTCGCTCGGCTCCTTGATCGCCAGCGCCGAGTAGCGCGGCGTGGTGAAATCGACGAACACGTCGGCGCCCGAAGCCCTCAGTTTCGCGATCTGCGATTCGAGTGTGGGGTCGCCGGCGTCGTAGGTCGTCTCGGTCTTCGCGAAGGCGCTGTAAGAGGAGGCCGGCCCGCTGTAGGGCGCGAAATTTCCGATGCGGATTTCATTGTCGGCTGCAAAGGCCGGGGCGGCCCAGGCGAGCGCCGCGCACAGCGCCGCCGCGAGAGCGCGCGACCGCGTCACCCGGACGCCTGCCGCTGAACGAGATCTCCTCACGCATCGCCTCCCGGGCTGCGGTGAATGTCATCCTCTGCGGGACTTATGTTTTATAACGTGATATAAAGAATTTCTGTCGTCAACCGCCGGCGATGTGATTTGATGGCGCCATGAAAAGCAAAGTCGTCACGGCCTCCGAAAGCCGCCCCGAAAGCCGCCGCGAGATCGCCAAAGCGGAGCGGCGCGCACGGATCGTGCAGGCCGCGCGCGAATTGATCAGCGAGACCGGCGACGCCGGCTTGTCGATGCGCGCGCTGGCCGCGCGCGCCGGCGTCAGCCTTGCGACGCCCTACAATCTGTTCGGCTCCAAACGCGCGATCCTCGTCACAGTGCTCGAGGACATCAAGGAATTTGGCACGGCGTTCGCCGCCTCGGCAAAGCGGCCGCCGTTCGAGCGCCTTCTCAAGGCGGTCGCGCTCGCGGTCAGCTACTACGAACAGGATCCGGTCTTCTATCGGGCGCTCTGGACGACCATCCTCGGCAGCGAAGGCGCGGAGGACCGCGAGGCGATCTTCAACCCGAAACGGGACGCCTTCTGGCTCGGCCTGCTGCGGGAGTCGGCGGACGCCGGTCTTCTGCGCGAGGACGTCGACATGGCGCTGCTGCTGCGCACGCTCGACTATTCCTTTCGCGCAACGATGCTGCATTGGGTGATCGGGGAAGTTGCAACCGAGCAGTTGCAGCCCTCGATCGGCTATGCCTATGCGCTCGTTCTGCGCGGGGCGGCCTCGCCGGCGGGCTCGGGCCTGCTCGACAAGCCGATCAACACATTCCAGGCGCGCGTCGTGAAAGCGCGCGCGCAACCATGTATCGCGAGGAACACATGACAACCGGACCGGCAATCGCTCCTGCGGATTTCGAATGCGTGCGATATTGTCTCGACCATCATGTCGCAATCATCGAACTGAACCGGCCGCATCGTCGCAACGCGCTCAATCGGCGCGCCTATGACGAACTGGAAGCCGCCTTCCGCGCCGCAGACGCCAATCCCGATGTGCGCTGCATCGTCGTGAGCGGCGCCGATCCCGCCTTCTGCTCGGGCGAGGACGTGAAGGAGATGATGACGGTCGACAAGCCGCGCGCGGACGCTCCTGCCATGACGCATGTGCGCCACCCCGCAACGCCGGCCGCAATGGCGGCGCTCGAATGCGACCGGCCGATCATCGCGGCCGTCAATGGTTCGGCGGTCGGCTGGGGCATGGAGCTTGCCCTCTATGCGGATATCCGCCTGGACTCCGAGCGCGCGAATTTCGCCGAACTCTTCATTCGCCGCGGGCTGATCTGCGATGTCGGCGGCCTCCTGCGTCTGCCGGCGATCGTCGGCCCGGCCAAGGCCGCCGAACTGCTGTTCACCGGCGATCCGATCGACGCGAAGGAGGCCGCACGCATCGGCCTCGTAAGCGAAGTCCTCCCCCACGACGATCTCATGCCGCGCGCGATGGCCCTTGCGCACAGGATCGCCGCGAACGCGCCGCTCGCGCTGCGCTACATGAAAGAAGGCCTGCGGCGCACCTCTTACGGAGATCCGCGCGAGATCGGCGGCTGGGCGATCGAGGTGATCCGCAGGCTGTTCCAGACCGAGGACCATCGTGAAGGCGTGCGCTCCTTCCTCGAGAAGCGCGAGCCGGTCTTCACCGGTCGCTGAGAGTTGACGCGCGCATCCGCCGTCGGCGCCATCCGCGATGTTCCGGCCGGCGATGCGACAATCCTGATCCCGCTCGAAGGGCCGCAGTCCAGGCCCGCGCCGAATTGATCGACGATGCGGCCTTGCCAGGGCGGCGCGCGCGCGGCATTCGCCTCGTGCGCTAGATGTGAGCTTTCATTAGGTTGTCCATCCGGCCCCGAACGGGGATGCTGAGGTTGTCGAAGCTTCAGTCTCACCGGAGGACCGGATGAACATCCACAAGAATGCCCGTTTGACGCCGTTCGGTCGAGAGCGGCTGGTGGGGTTGATCGAGAGCGGGCAGACGCCGGAGGCCGCCGTTCGAGCCGCAGGCGTCTGCCCGCGGACCGCACGCAAGCGGTTGCGGCATTTCAAAGCCCCTTTAAATGCCGGGTCCATCCCCGCGTGTGCGGGGGAGCCGAATACGCCAGCCTCGCGCAGCCGTTTTAACGGGGTCCATCCCCGCGTGTGCGGGGGAGCCGGCCGGCGCAACGGTCCTCATCGCCCCGACCTGGGTCCATCCCCGCGTGTGCGGGGGAGCCCGACGCTGCTGAGCGCGTCCGAAATTCGACGAGGGTCCATCCCCGCGTGTGCGGGGGAGCCGCCATCGTCGCGCGGCGCGGCCTCGCGGATCAGGGTCCATCCCCGCGTGTGCGGGGGAGCCGAAAAATAATTCACACGCGCGGTGCTTTGCCTGGGTCCATCCCCGCGTGTGCGGGGGAGCCAGTCGCGCCGGCCACGTCTCACTGTCGGTCGAAGGTCCATCCCCGCGTGTGCGGGGGAGCCCGCAACGATCCTCTCGCCGCGAAGCTCGTGAAGGGTCCATCCCCGCGTGTGCGGGGGAGCCCTGACACTGCCAGGCTGGACCTCCGTCTCGGAGGGTCCATCCCCGCGTGTGCGGGGGAGCCGAGCCGGCCGCGACGATATTCGGCGGCGTGGAGG
>JBKDZW010000072.1:0-3684 GCA_047971685.1 Rhodoblastus sp. | reverse complement strand
TTTCACCGCATTCCCGCCCTGTGGCTGCTGCATCGCATGCACCACGCCGATCTCGATTACGACCTGACGACGGGCCTGCGCTTCCACCCCCTGGAACTCGTCATTTCCTTCGCGCTCAAGAGCGCCTGCGTCGTGGCGCTCGGCGCCCCGGCCTGGGCGGCGCTCGCCTTCGAGATCGCTCTCAACGGCCTTGCCCTGTTCAACCACGCCAACGCCAGCCTGCCGACATGGCTCGAGCCTTTCGCGCGCGCGCTCGTCGTGACGCCCGACATGCATCGCGTGCATCATTCGGTCGTGCCGGCCGAGACCCATTCCAATTTCGGTTTCAACCTGTCGATCTGGGACCGGCTGTTTTACACCTATCGCGCGGCGCCGGCCGCCGGCCCCGAGAAAATGACCATCGGCCTGCCGCAGTTTCGCGGCGAGCGCGAATTGCGCCTCGACCGGATGCTGACGCAGCCGTTCCGCAACGCCGACGAAAACGAATGATATATCGCAAGGGCCGCATCTCGTCCTGACGTCCGGCCTATCCTGCATGTCGTCCGGAACCGTCGCATGCGCCATGCGTTTCGTGGATGCGCGCGGAACCGCGCCTGCCGCCCCTTGATCCTTGCGTCCGGCAGGCATAGGTTCCCCGGAACGGTTGCTATTTCCTCGGATATACTTCTGTATCTTCAAGATCATCTTCAAGACCGCGTTATCTACAAGATCACCTTATCTACAAGACTATCGGCACATCCCATTCATGAGATCACCAGAGATTTTCAGGCGTCGGCCAGCCGCGTCGGCCATCGGCCTCATCGCATGCGCCGTCATTCTAGGCGCCCTGTTCCTCTACTGGGACTATTCGCGACGCTTCGAATCGACCGACGACGCCTTCATCGCCGCACGCCAATACGCCATCGCCCCCAAAATTTCCGGCTATATCGTCGATGTGCCGGTGACCGACAACCAGCATGTCGAGGCCGGCGCGACGATCGCCCGGATCGACGAGCGCGATTACAAGGTCGCCCTCGATCAGGCCGTTGCGGCGATCGGCGCCGCACAGGCAAGCATATCCAGCGCCGACGCCCAGCTTGGCGTGCAGAAGGCGCAGATCGAGGCCGGAGAAGCCAAGGTCGCCCAGGTCAAGGCGGCCCTGGCTTTCGCCCAGGAGCAGGCCGACCGTTACGGGGATCTGGCCGCCAAAGGCTCGGGCTCGGTGCAGAACAAGCAGATGACCATCTCCCAGCTCCATGAGCAGCAGGCCAATCTGATCGGCGCACAGGCCAGCCTCGACGTCGCGCGCAAGCAGGTCGAGACGATCGCAGCCCAGCGCAAGAACGCCGAAGCGCAACTGGCGCAGGCCAGGGCGCGGCGCGACCAGGCCGCGCTCGACCTCTCCCATACGACGGTGACCGTCTCCGAGGCCGGGCGCGTCGTCCAGCTTTCCGCAGCCAGGGGCCAGCTTGCCCAGCCCGGCGCGGCGGTCTCCATGTTCGTGCCCGATCATCTGTGGGTCGCGGCCAATTTCAAGGAAACCCAGCTCGACCGTCTGCGGCCGGGCCAGCCGGCGCATATGAGGATCGACGCCTATCCCGGTCACAAGATCGAAGGCGTGGTCGCCAGCGTGCAGCCGGGCTCGGGCACCGCCTTCTCGCTGCTGCCAGCTGAAAACGCCACCGGCAATTACGTGAAGATCGTGCAGCGCGTGCCGGTGAAGATCGAGATGAAGAATCCGCCCAAAGACGTATCTCTGGGGCCGGGCATGTCCGTTGTGCCCGATGTGCGGGTCGACCCCGCGCCCTCGCTCTATGAGCGGCTGAGGAACGCGCTGTGAGCGAGGCCGGCGCGGCGCGTGTCTCGGCGCCGGCCGCTCCCGCCGCAGGCGGCGGTAGTCCGTGGCTCATCGCCAGCGTGGTCGCGCTCGCCTCCTTCATGGAGGTTCTGGACACGACGATCAGCAATGTCGCCCTGCCCTATATCGCCGGCGGCATGGGGGTGAGCCAGGATGAATCGACCTGGGTGGTGACCACCTATCTGGTCTCCAATTCCGTGATCCTGACGGCCAGTCCTTTTCTGGCGCGGATGATGGGGCGCAAGCGCTTCTTTCTCTCGTGCCTTTCGCTGTTCACGTTCAGCTCCCTGTTGTGCGGCTTCGCCTGGAACCTTCACTCGCTCCTGCTATTTCGCATCATGCAGGGACTGGGCGGAGGCGGAATGGTGCCGGTGGCGCAATCGATTCTGGCCGATTCCTTTCCACCCGAGAAACGCGGACAGGCCTTTGCGCTGTTCGGCATGTCGGTGGTGGTCGCGCCGATCGTGGGGCCGACGCTCGGCGGATGGCTCTCCGACAACTGGTCCTGGCACTGGTGTTTTCTCATCAACGGGCCGGTGGGAGTCATCGCCATGGCGCTGATCTACGTCCTGTTCAACGAGCCGCCCAGAGTAGCGGCGCTGCGCCGCCGCAAGCAGCGCGAAAGCGGCGGGTTCGACCTGGTCGGCTTTCTGCTGATCGCCACCTTTCTCGGCGCGCTGGAAGTGGTGCTCGACCGCGGGCTCGAGGACGACTGGTTCTCCTCGCGATTCATCGTCGTCACGTCCCTGATCTGCGTCGGCGCCTTCATCCTGGCGATCCCGTGGGAGCTGACGCGGCGCAATCCGATGATCGATCTGCGCCTGATCGGCACGCGACAGTTCGGCGCCTGTTTCTTCGTGATGCTGGCGGTCGGCATGATCCTGCTCGGCACGACGCAGATCGTGCCGCAACTGGTGCAGGAGCAGTTCGGCTACACCGCCCTGTGGGCGGGGCTTGTGCTGTCGCCCGGCGGCGTATTCACCATGGTCATGATGGTGGTGGTGGGCCGCCTCATCTCGTTCGTTCAGCCGAAATATCTCATCGTCTGCGGCGCGGCGTTCATCGCGCTTTCGATGCATCAGCTCACGCGGATGTTCCAGGGCGTGGATTTCTGGTTCTTTTCCGACACGCGCATGATTCTGGGCGTCGGCCTGCCGATGGTCTTCATCTCGATCACCACGGCTTCCTATTATGGCATTCCTGCGGACAAGACCGATCAGGCGTCGGCCATCATCAACGCTGCGCGCAACATCGGCGGCTCGATCGGCGTCGCGCTGTCCGCCAATGTGCTCGCCCATCGCTCGCAGTTCCACCAGAACATGCTGGTGGGCAACATCTCTCCGGCAAGCCCGGAGTATCAGACGACGTTGCAGAAAGTGACCCATTATTTCATTTTGCAGGGAATGTCCGCCGTAGATGCGGGACAGGCGGCGATCGGCTGGATCGGCAAGACCATAGCCTCCCAGACCGCGCTTCTGGCCTATATAGACGTGTTCCAGACCATGATGGTCATCGCCCTGGCGGTGATCCCGCTGGCGCTGTCCCTGCGCAAGATCAAACTCGGCAAGGCGGCGGCGGGCGACGCGCATTGAGCCGTGCGGTCGCCCCGTGAGGGCGATTTATCCGATCCCCAGCGCGGCTTTGGTCTGGCGCAACATTTCCTGATGAGGCGAATACATGCGGCCGCCGATGACGCCGCCGTCGACCACGATGTCGGTCGCGTTGATGAAACTTGCCCGGTCGGAGGCCAGAAACAGCACGCATTGCGCGATGTCTTCCGGCAAGCCGGCGCGCGGCACCGGCTGGGCCTTGGCGAAGCCCGCCTGCATGCTTTCCGCCGCCTTGTC
>JBKDZW010000071.1:0-6951 GCA_047971685.1 Rhodoblastus sp. | reverse complement strand
CGCACGCTGGCGCTGGCGCGCGGCTTCCTGCGCGGCCTGGCAGGCGAAAACCGATGCGAGATCGCCTGGCTCGATGTCGCCGGCGCGCCCGTTGCGGCAATCGTTCTGGTCTATTCCGGCAATATGGCCTTTATCTGGAAAATTGCGTTCGACGAGCAATTCGCCGCCTATTCGCCCGGCGCGCAATTGATTGTGGACCTCACGAAATCGCTGCTTGCCGATCCGAATTTCACGATCGCCGATTCCTGCGCCGCGTTCGGCGCCCAAAATATCGAGACGATCTGGAACGGACGCCGCCGCATAACGGACATGCTGGTGGGATCGCCCGGCCTGCCGTTCCTTCTTGTCGGCGAAATGGAAGCCGCCAAGCGCAATCTGCGCGCAGGCGTCAAATGCGCCTACGGCAAGGCCAAGGGCCTGATGCGGCGCTAGAGCGCGTCACATTTTCACGAAAATCGCGCGACGTGCTCTATCATGTTGTTTTTACCGCATATCAGGCTTTCGGATAGCCGGCGTAGGAATGCTTGAGCGTGGCGTGGTTGAGCAGCATTTCGGCGACCTGCTTCCTGCCGGAAGCATCGAAGATGCGCGTGCGCACCCAATAGCTCTCGGTGCGCTTGCTTTCCGATAAAAAGGCTATTTCGCGGCGGATGAGATAGTCTTCGCCGACGAACAGCGGCCCCTCGATCATGCGTATCTCCTGATCGGCAAAGAGGCCGACAGCCGGGCCCTTCACCGGAAATTTCGCGCTGCGGCTGGAATATTCGGCGAGGACCGAGACCATTTCGAGCGGCACGATGGCGCGTCCCCAGGGATTGTCCTTGCCGCGATACCAATCCGAATCTTCGGTGATGGCGGCCAGCTTCTGGTTGAGCGAAAACGGATAGAGCGCGCCCATGTTCTGGTCGGGGTCCATGCGCACGCGCTCGTCCTGCGCGCCCTTCATGCCGACCTTGAGATCGGCGAGAATGACCAGCTTTTCCGGCGGGCGCAGTTTTTTCAGGCGCGCCTCGAGCAGGGTTTCGCCATGATCGGGACCGATGCTGGCGGAGGCTTCGAGCACCGGCGTTGCATCGGCCTTCTCGACCCAGACGCGCGTGTGTTTCCCGCCGGAGGCGGGCATTTCGGCGAAGGCGCGCGTCTCCTCGCCCTCCACGACCATGTTTTGATAATGGGCGGAAATACAGCCCTTTTCGTACCATTGACGGCCCCAGATGCGCTCCATGAGCGGCGGCAGCAGGCTGAAATGGGTCGGCCCCTCGATCGGCCCTGCGCGAAAACCGAGCTGCTCGGCCATGGAATCGTCGTGGATGGAGGCATGGCCGCCGTATTCCTGCTCGGCGAGCATTTGCCGGGGCGCGCGCAACGGGCCGCCGATGACGAGGGGGGTCGAAAAACCTTGGGGCGAGGCCATGTTGCGTTCTCCTTAGCGCCGATAGCGTAACGCGCCGGCGACATCGGCTTCAATTGGCGCGAACGCAACCCTGATATGGTGACGCGGCCTTAGGAACCCTCTATAAGGCGGCCTTGCGCGGGTGTCCGAATCTGGTCGTGGGGGCCGCATTCCGGCGGCAAGACCGCGCGCATAGCAGGTTTTATCGGCGCGGGGCCAACCGTTCATGCCTTCTTATCTCGATCTCGGTTTGATCGGCGTCATTCTCGTTTCGTCGTTGCTCGCAATGTTGCGCGGGTTTACGCGCGAGGTGCTGGCGATCGCCTCCTGGGCGGCGGCGGCGCTTGCCGCTCTTTATTTCCACCCGCTGGTGGTTCCCTACCTCAAACCCTACATATCCAAGGACACGATCGCGCTCGCCGCCGCCGCCGGCATCGTATTCTTCATCGCGCTGATCGTTGTCTCGATCATCACGGTCCGTATCTCGGACATGATCCTCGATTCAAAAGTCGGCGCCCTCGACCGTTCGCTCGGCTTCCTGTTCGGAGCCGCAAGAGGCCTGCTGCTGTGCGCCGTCGCGTTCATCTTCTTCAACTGGCTGGTGCCGGACAAGTCGCAGCCCGAATGGGTGAAGTCGGCGAAGATGCGCCCGCTGCTGAGCGTCACCGGCGACCAGATCATGGCGCTTCTGCCCGACGATCCCGAGAGCATTCTCGCCAAGCTGAAGAAGAACAAATCCGGCGCCCCGCCGGAAGACGCACCGGCCGAAGGCGACGACGCCAAGCCCGCGCCGCCGCCGGCGACCGGGCCGCGCGGCCAGCGTTCCGAGGCGACGCCCTCGATCAGGACGGCCGACAGACAGAAACTCGACGCAATGACGGCAAGCGCGCAGGCGCCTGCGCACAGATAGGCTCCCGCACGAGGCGGGGTCGGGGCGGATATTCCAAAGGCGAGCGGATGGCTCGCCTGGAGCTTGGGCGGCATGGAGTTTGTAGGATGACGCAATACGCCAGCAATTCCCTCCCCGCCCGCCAGACCGAGGATCTCGATTTCGACATGGACGGCGACACGTTGCGCGAAGAATGCGGCGTGTTCGGCATTTTCGGCCATCCGGAGGCCGCCACCATCACGGCGCTCGGCCTGCATGCGCTTCAGCATCGCGGCCAGGAAGCCGCCGGCATCGTCGCCTTCGACGGCCAGCGCTTTCATTCGGAACGCCGCCTCGGCCTCGTCGGCGACCATTTTTCGCGCGCCAGCACGATGGAAGGGTTGCATGGCGATTCCGCAATCGGCCATGTCCGCTATTCGACGACGGGCGAAACGGTCCTGCGCAATGTCCAGCCGCTGTTTTCGGAGATTTCGTCGGGCGGTTTCGCGGTCGCCCACAACGGCAATCTCACCAATGGCCTGACCTTGCGGCGCGAACTCATCCGCGACGGAGCGATCTATCAATCGACCTCCGACACCGAAGTCGTGCTGCACCTGGTGGCGCGCAGCCGCAAGCAGCGCATTGTCGAGCGCTTTCTCGAGGCGATCCGCCAGATCGAGGGCGCCTATTCGCTGGTCGCGCTCTCCAACAAGAAGCTGATCGGCGCGCGCGACCCGCTCGGAATCCGCCCGCTGGTGCTCGGCGAACTCGACGGCAAGTATATTCTGGCGTCCGAGACGGTGGCGCTCGACATTATCGGCGCGCGTTTCGTGCGCGATATCGAGAATGGCGAAGTCGTCGTCATCTCCGACGAGGGCATCGAGAGCATCCGGCTGGTCCCGCAGCAGCCCGCGCGCCCCTGCATCTTCGAGTACATCTATTTCGCGCGGCCCGAGTCCATCGTGCATGGCCGCCCGGTGTATGCCGTGCGCAAGGCCATGGGCGCGCAACTGGCGCGCGAGGGCGGCGTCATCGAGGCCGATGTCGTCGTGCCCGTGCCCGATTCCGGCGTGCCGGCTGCGATCGGCTATGCGCAGGCCTCGGGCATTCCCTTCGAGCTTGGCATCATCCGCAACCATTATGTCGGGCGCACCTTCATCCAGCCGACGCAGAACGTGCGCGAACTCGGCGTGCGCATGAAACACAACGCCAACCGATGCGTGATCGAGGGCAAGCGCATCGTGCTGATCGACGATTCCATCGTGCGCGGCACGACGTCGGTCAAGATCGTGCGCATGATGCGCGACGCCGGCGCGAAGGAAGTTCACTTCCGCATATCCTCGCCGCCGATCACCTATCCCGATTATTACGGCATCGACACGCCGCAGCGCGACAAGCTCCTGGCCGCCACCCAGTCGCTCGAGGAGATGCGACAGTATATCGGCTGCGATTCGCTCGCCTTCCTTTCGGTCGACGGGATTTATCGCGCGATGGGCGAGGATGGCCGCAACGCGCAGCACCCGCAATTCACCGATCATTGCTTTACCGGCGATTATCCGACCAAGCTGACCGATGTCGTCGGCGAATCCGTAAAACAGCAATTGTCGCTGCTGGCGGAGGCAAGCTGAAGGCGCAGGCCTGGCTGCGCCGGAGCGTTCTGGCGCCGCGCTGAAGACGCCTGAGGCCGATGTATCGCCCGGGATTTCAAGTCCCGGCATTGCCCTCATCAATCCCTGGGACGCCCGATAGATGACCTCTCCCCTTTCCTCCCGCATTGCTCTGGTGACAGGCGCCTCTCGCGGCATCGGCTATGCGCTGGCGCTCGAACTTGCCCGTCAGGGCGCGCATGTGATCGCGCTGGCGCGCACCCAGGGCGCGCTCGAGGAACTCGACGACGACATCCGCAAGATCGGCGGCGAAGCCACGCTGGTTCCCTGCGACCTCGCCGATCACGACGCGCTCGACCGGCTGGGCGCGGCCATCCACGAGCGCTGGGGCAAGCTGGACATTTTCGTCGGCAACGCCGGCATGCTCGGCGTGCTCTCGCCGCTCGGCCATATCGAGCCGAAGGAATGGGACACGGTGTTTTCGGTCAATGTGACGGCGAACTGGCGGCTCATTCGCTCGCTCGATCCGCTGTTGCGGGCATCCGACGCCGGGCGCGTCGTCTTTCTCACGTCGGGGGCGGGCCATCGCGCGGAATTGCGCGCCTATTGGGGCCTGTACGGCACGACCAAAGCCGCGCTCGACGCGCTGGCGCGCTTCTACGCCGCCGAAACCAGGAACGTCTCCAATGTCCGCGTCAACCTGTTTCAGCCGGGGCCGCTGCGCACCGCCATGCGCGCCAAGGCGCTGCCCGGCGAAGATCCCTCGACACTCAAGACCCCGGAAGAAGCAGCCCCCGCCATCGCCGCGCTCTGCGCGCCCGACTGGACCGGGACGGGAGCGGTTTACGACTTTCCGCAAGGTAAAGTGCTGACGTTCCGCGAGCCCTCTTAAGCTTTTCGCCCACATTCCGCCTGAATAATTAATGTAATAATCCAGACATATTTGCGCGCCGTTATTTGATATTCTTCTGTAGCCAATGCCCTGCGGAGGATGATTTGCCGAACAGCCTGAGACAGCGCCCCAAAATGGGCCGCGAGATTGCAGACAATGGATTTCGCGAATGTTTGACGGCGCTTGAGGAACTTCCCGCGCATATCGGCAAGCCTCTTGCAGACCGTATCGCACGGCTTGCCGCCGAATACCGGCGCGGGGGCCCGAATGTCGCGTTTCACGCCCGCCATATCCGCGAAGCAATGGATTATATCGAAGAGGTCACGGGCAGGCCGCTGGGCGACAGCCGACGGGTGGTGGTGGAATTCACGAGCCATCTGACGTCCCTGCGCCGTATCGAGGGAAGCCACGAAGTTCGTGTTCCGGTCCTGACGCCTTGCGCAAGAGCAAGTTCCGGCGCGCAGGGTTTCGCGCGTCCGCGGCATGCCGGCGCATGAGGCGTTTCGGGCGGCTCTTACCTTTTCTTGCGGTCGTAGGGGTTTTCGCCGACGCGCTTCGACAGGCGCAGCGGCACGCCGGCCAGTTCAAAATTTTCACGTAAGGAATTGAGCAGATAGCGCTCGTAGCTCGTCGGCAATTGGTCGAGCTGATTGCCAAACAGCACGAAATGCGGCGGACGCGCCTTGGGCTGGGTGATGTAACGAATTTTGATGCGGCGGCCGGAGACGGCGGGCGGCGGCGTGCGCTCGATGGCGTATTCCAGCCAGCGGTTGAGGCGCGATGTGGATATGCGGCGGTTCCATGTCTCCTGCACCGCCAGGATCGCGGCCATCAACCTGTCTATGCCCTGACCGGTTGCGCCCGACAGCGCAATGACAGGCGCGCCGCGCAATTGCGGCAGCAGACGCGAGGCCTCCTCGCGCAATTCCTTGATGCGCACGCCATGCGGATCGTCGATCAGATCCCATTTGTTGAGGCCGAACGCCAGCGCCCTGCCCTCGCGCTCCACGAGATCGGCGATGGTGAGATCCTGCTTCTCGAATGGAATGGTGGCGTCGAGCAGGACGACGACGACTTCCGCGAATTTTACGGCGCGCAACGCATCGGCGGCGGCGAGTTTTTCCAGCTTTTCGACCACGCGCGCGCGCCGGCGCAGACCCGCCGTGTCGAATAGTTTCAGCTTGCGCTCGCCCCATTGAAAATCGAGCCCGATGGAATCGCGGGTGATACCGGCTTCCGGGCCGGTCAAAAGACGATCTTCGCCGATGATGCGGTTGATGAGCGTCGATTTGCCGGCATTGGGACGCCCGACGACGGCGATGCGCAGCGGTTTGGAAATATCGAGTTCGGTGCCGTCCTCGTCGTCTGCGAAGGTCGGGCGCTTCTCGTCCTCCTCGTCCTCCCAGGCCTCCGTCTGTTCCGGCAATGCCTCCCGGAGCGCGTCGTAGAGGTCGGGCAGGCCCTCGCCATGTTCGGCCGACATGGGCACGGGATCGCCGAGGCCGAGCGCGAAGGCGTCGAGCGCGCCGGCCTGGCCTGCGCGCCCTTCGGCCTTGTTGACGACCAGAATGATCGGCTTTCCGGCGCGACGCACGAGTTGCGCGAAATAGGAATCGTCGGGCGTGAGGCCGGCGCGCGCGTCGATCATGAAGAGAATGGCGTCGGCCTGATCTATGGCGGCTTCGGTCTGCGCGCGCATGCGTCCCGAGAGCGTCGCCGCTGCGCCCTCCTCCAGCCCGGCCGTGTCGATGATCCGGAAGCGCAGGTCCGCCAGCCTGGCCTCGCCCTCGCGGCGGTCGCGCGTGACGCCCGGCTGGTCGTCGACGAGCGCGAGTTTCTTGCCGACCAGCCTGTTGAACAGGGTCGATTTGCCGACATTAGGACGGCCGATGATGGCGAGAGTGAAGGACATGGGTCGCGTCTGGCCCGAGGAGACGTCTATTTCGCCGGTTTCCGATCCGAGCGCACCAGCCCCAGAAAGGCTTCGGCGCGTTGTTTCATGTCGGCGGGGGATTGCGCATCGATCACGATCTGGTCGAGCCAGCGTCCGGCGGCTTCGAGATCGCCGAATTTCAGCGCAGCGAGCGCCAGCAATTCGCGGGCGGAAGCGCGGAACGGCTCTCCGGCGGCGGCGAGCGGGGCGAGACGCTCCTCGATTTCCTTCATGTCGGCGTCGTCGACGCGGATCATG
>JBKDZW010000070.1:0-4357 GCA_047971685.1 Rhodoblastus sp. | reverse complement strand
TGTCCTCGGAGACGGGGCTGATCGAGGCCATGCTGTTCGACAGCGGGCGGCCTGCGGTCGTCGTGCCCGGCCAATGGACCAAGGGCGCAGCGGCCAGACGGATCGTCGTCGCCTGGGACGGCGGCGCGCGCGCGGCGCGGGCGATTGGCGACGCCATGCCCCTCATCGCGCAGGCCGAGCAAGTCGAGGTCGTCTGCGTCATCGAGAATGGAGCCGAAAATCTCGAGGGATCGGATATTGCGCGCCATCTGGCGCGAAGCTGCGCGCAATTGAAGCTCGTCGACCTACCGATGACGCACGACGACGCCGGGCGCACTTTGCGCGACTATCTGTCCTCGGCGCGGGCCGATCTGCTGGTCATGGGCGCCTTCGCCCATTCCAGATTGTTCCAGTTCACGCTCGGCGGCGTGACCAGCGCCATGCTGGAAGAGGCGTCGCTGCCGGTTTTCTATTCATACTGAGAGAACGCCTTTGGATACGCCTTCCGGGCGCGGTCAGTAGGCGTTCTTGCCGAAGAGGAGCGCAAGCGGCGTCATGACGAGTATTTTCATATCGAGCCAGGCCGACCAGTTCTCGATATAATGGATGTCGTGCGCGACGCGCTGTTCGATCTTTTCGCGCGTATCGGTTTCGCCGCGCCACCCGTTGACCTGCGCCCAGCCCGTTATGCCGGGTTTTACCTTGTGGCGTGCGAAATAACCTTCGACGACCTCGTCGTAAATGCGCCCGTCGGCCTTGGCCTGCATGGCGTGCGGGCGCGGGCCGACCAGCGACAGTTCGCCTTTGAACACATTGATGAGCTGCGGCAATTCGTCGAGCGATGTCCTGCGCAGAAAGGCGCCGAGGCGCGTCACGCGCGAATCCCCGCGCGTCACCAGCTTGCCGGCATTGGCGTCGCATTGATCGGCATACATGGAGCGGAACTTGTAGACGCCTATCGTCTCGTTGTTGAAGCCGTAGCGCTTCTGCCGGAAGAACACGGGACCGGGCGAGTCGAGCTTGACGGCAAGCGCGATCAGGGCCAGCAGCGGCGAAAGCACGATGAGGCCGAGCGCGGACAAAACGCGGTCCTCGATTGTCTTGACGGCGACCGACCAGTCCGACATGGGCTTGTCGAACACCGGCAGGAACGGCACGTCGCCGATGTAATTATAAGTGCGCGCGCGCAGCTTGAGCTTGGAGTCGAGCGCTGCGATGCGCACGTCGATTGGCAGCACCCACAGCATTTTCAAAACATGAAGAATGCGATCTTCGGCGACCGTGGGCAGCGCGATAATGAGCAGGTCGACGCGCTGCTCACGGCAGAAAGTTTCGAGATCCTCGAATGCGCCGAGCTTGGCGTAGCGGCCGATCTGTTCGGGCGAACGATATTTATCGCGGTCGTCGAACAGGCCGAGAATGCGGATTGCGCGCGAGTCCGCCTTGTCGAGACGCTCGATCAGATCGCTTGCCGCCTTGCCGCCGCCGACAATGACAGTGCGGCGCGCCATGCGGCCGGCGCGCGACCAATAGGCGAGCAGGCGCACAAGAATGAAGCGTTGGGCGACGATAGCGCCAAGCGCGAGCGCATACCATTGCAGCAGCGAGCCGCGCATCGGCGCGATATCGACGCCTGCGACCATGTGAATGACGACGAGGGCGCCGATTGCGACCAGCAGCGCGAGCGCGCATTCCGCCATTTGCTGGACAAACGAGGATAGTGCGGGAATCGTATAGGCCCAGCGCGATTTGAGAACGAACGACGTGCAGAGCGCAACGACAAGGATCGTGAAAATCACGCCCGGTTTCGGCGTGCGTTCAAACCACTCGCTCGCGGTGAGAAAGCCGGCAAGCGCGGTCGTCGCCAAATCGAGCGCCAGCGTCGTGGCGATGACGGACGGCTGGGACACAAGGCGCTCCGGCCGCGGCATAAAGATCGCGCGCTGCGTGGTCTCTTCGTCCGAAGCGGCGCCCTGTTCCGACGAGGCAAAGACGACGGACATAATGCAGATTCCCAATAGCGTTGCGCACAAAATACGTGCACAGATCAGGCCACCATGCCACCTGCATATAAACAGCGATTTACGAAAAAATATCAGCGTCGTATTTACCGAAATCTTCTCTCAACAAGATTAACGATGCGTTGCAGGCGCCTCGCTCATTCTCCCCGCTCTTGCGCCACTCTTGCAGCCGCCGGTTTTGCGCTCAGGCCGTGCCGATCTCGTCGAGACCGAGCTCCTGTTTCATCTGGTCGCGGATCAGGAATTTCTGAATCTTGCCCGTCACCGTCATCGGAAAACCATCGACGAAACGGATGTAGCGGGGAATTTTGTAATGCGCGATCTGGCCCTTGCAGAAATCGCGCACTTCGTCTTCGCTCAACGTCTCGTTCTCGCGCAACACGATCCAGGCGCAAAGTTCCTCGCCGTACTTCTTGTCGGGCAGGCCCACGACCTGCACGTCCTTGATTTTGGGATGGCGATAGAGAAATTCCTCGATCTCGCGCGGATAGACGTTCTCGCCGCCGCGAATGACGAGATCCTTGATGCGCCCGACGATATTGCAATAGCCGTTGTCGTCCATGACGGCGAGGTCGCCGGTGTGCATCCATCCCTCGGCGTCGATCGCCTCGGCGGTCTTGGCGATATCGCCCCAATAACCGCGCATGACGGAATAACCGCGGGTGCAGAATTCTCCGGTCACGCCACGCGGAACCGTGGCGCCTTCGGCGTCTACGATCTTGATTTCGACGTGGGGTTGCACGCGCCCGACGGTCGAGACGCGCAGTTCGATGGAATCGTCGACGCTGCTCTGCGTGGAGACGGGCGATGTCTCCGTCATGCCATAGGCGATGGTCACCTGGCTCATGTTCATCTGGCTGATGACGCGCTTCATCACCTCGATGGGACAGGGGCTGCCGGCCATGATGCCGGTGCGCAGGGTGGACATGTCGTGCCGGGCAAATTCCGGGTGATCGAGCGCGCCGATGAACATGGTGGGAACGCCATAAAGCGCGGTGCAGCGCTCCTGCGACACGGCTTGCAGGACCGCGAGAGGATCGAAGGCTTCGGCGGGATAGATCAACGCCGCGCCATGGGTGAGCGCGCCGAGATTGGCCATGACCATGCCGAAGCAATGATAGAGCGGCACGGGCACGCACAGCCTGTCCTGCTCGGTCAGGCGGATGGCGTCGCCGACGAAGCGGCCGTTGTTGAGAATGTTGCGATGGGTGAGCGTTGCGCCCTTGGGATTGCCTGTCGTGCCGGAAGTGAATTGAATGTTGATGGGATCGTCGGCGGCAAGCGTTGCCCCCAGATTTGCGAGCGCGTCCTTTTCGGCATCGTCAGGCGGCGTCAGGAGTTCGCCGAAATTGATCATGCCCGGCGTCTTGTCCTCGCCGAGCCGGATGACGAATTGCAGCGCCGACAATCTTTCCGCTTTCAGCTTGCCGGGTGCGGATTTTGCGAGTTCCGGCGCGAGATCGTTGAGCATTTCAAGATAATCCGACGTCTTGAACGACGGCGACAGGACGATGGCGCGGCAACCGACCTTGTTGAGCGCATAATCGACTTCGGCGCGGCGATAGGCGGGATTGATGTTGACGAGCACGAGGCCGGCCTTGGCGGTGGCGTATTGCGTGACGAGCCATTGCCAGTTGTTCTGCGACCAGATGGCGATGCGGTCGCCCTTCTCCAGCCCGAGCCGCATGAGCCCGCAGGCCAGCCAGTCCACGCGCCGCCTCAGTTCCGCATAGGTGAGACGATCGTCCTGATGGCGCGAGACGAGCGCCTCGCGCGCGGCATATCTGGCGCAGGCGTCGTCGAAATAGGCGCCGATGGTCCGATCGATCAGCGCAATATCGGTTGCGCCCTTGTCCTGGCTGAGTTTCGTCATGGCTTTCCCGCAGCCTTTCCTTTCGTTTATTTCTCCGCCGGCTCGAAATCGACGAGCTCAGCGCCGTCGCCGACCGTATCGCCGACCGCGAAACGATGCGCCTTCAGCACGCCGTCCGCAGGCGCCGTGATCGTGTGCTCCATCTTCATGGCTTCGAGGATAAGCAGCGGCGTCCCCTTGTCCACCTTGGCGCCGGCCTCGACCAGAATGGAAATCACCTTGCCGGGCATGGGCGCCAGCAATCCGCCATGGCCGCCCGAACCTTCGCTCGACACATGCAGGGGATCGACCGCCGCCAGGCGCCAGGCGCGCCCGTCGAGAAAGACGTGACGCATATGGCCTGCGACGATCACGGCGGCGTCCCTGCGCACGCCGTCGATCTCGACGCGCATGGCGCCATGTGCGTCGATCCTGCCGCGCACCGTCTGGGTCTTGCCCTCGATGGTCAGCGTACTACCGTTCTCGCGCGTCACGACGCCGACCG
>JBKDZW010000069.1:0-39561 GCA_047971685.1 Rhodoblastus sp. | reverse complement strand
GACGATTTCGGCACGGGCTATTCGAGCCTCAGCGACATTCACCGCCTGCCGCTCGACCGGCTCAAGATCGACCGCAGTTTCGTCAACGAAATGGAGACCTCCCCACTCGCCTGCGACATCATCAAGACCATGATCGGCATGGCGCGCAATCTCAAACTCGACTGCGTGATCGAAGGCGTTGAGACACCGGAGCAATACGCGCAGTTGAAATCTTTCGGCTGCACGATGGTGCAGGGCTATCTGTTCAGCAAGCCCCTCGCCGAAAGCGACGTGACGGCCTATATCGCAGCCCGGAACGCGCCCGGCCGGCCCGCGCGCGCGGTCGCCTGAACCGCCCCTTTCCTGCAAAGCCCCGGCGCGCTGTTTATGCGGGCTTATGACGCGGCCGGGCGGAACAAAACCCCGACATCGAGCCAAAATCCGCTCAAAATCGACCTATGCCTGCGCTTCCCCATTGTTTTCGCGCACGAAGACGGCAACCATTGGGCATGCGCCATTAGCTGCGCCCATCCGTTCTCATTGAAGAACTATCGTATCGCTAAAACGAATGGACCACCCATGACCGAACCGCTTGCTCCCGGCTTTTCCACGCTCGCCGTTCACGCCGGCGCCAAGCCCGATCCCGCAACGGGCGCGCGCGCGACGCCGATCTATCAGACGACATCCTATGTCTTCGACGATGTCGACCACGCAGCCTCGTTGTTCGGCTTGCAGGCGTTCGGCAACATCTATACGCGCATCACCAATCCCACGAACGCCGTGCTGGAGGAGCGCGTGGCCGCGCTCGAAGGCGGCACGGCGGCGCTTGCCGTCGCATCGGGCCATGCTGCGGAATTCCTGACCTTCCATGCCCTGTTGCAGCCCGGCGACGAATTCGTGGCGTCGACCAAGCTCTACGGCGGCTCGATCAACCAGTTCAACCACAGCTACAAGAATTTCGGCTGGACGCCGAAATGGGCCGATCCCGACGATCTCGCCGCTTTTGAAGCCGCGATCACGCCGCGCACGAAGGCGATATTCATCGAATCCATCGCCAATCCCGGCGGCGTGATCTGCGATATCGAGGCCATCGCCAAAATCGCCAAACGCGCGCGAATTCCTTTCATCGTCGACAACACGCTGGCCTCGCCCTACCTCATCAAGCCCATCGACTACGGCGCCGACATCGTCGTTCATTCAGCCACGAAGTTCCTGGGCGGCCACGGCAATTCGGTCGGCGGCGTGGTGGTGGACGGGGGCACGTTCGACTGGCTCGCCGACAAGCGCTATCCGATGCTGTCCGAGCCTCGCCCCGAATATGGCGGCATGGTGCTGGGCGAAACCTTCGGCAATTTCGCCTTCGCCATCTGCCTGCGCGTTCTGGGCCTGCGCGATCTCGGCCCCGCGCTCTCGCCGTTCAATTCCTTCATGATCCTGACCGGCGTCGAAACCTTGCCGCTGCGCATGCAGAAGCATTCCGACAACGCCCAGAAGGTGGCCGAACATCTGTCGAACCATCCGGCGGTCAAATGGGTGAGCTATCCCGGCCTGCCCGGCGACCGCTATCACGCCCTTGCAAGGAAATATTGCCCCAAGGGCGCAGGCGCTGTTTTCACCTTCGGCCTGAAAGGCGGCTACGACGCCGGCGTCGCGCTCGTCAAAAACCTGAAGCTGTTCTCGCATCTCGCCAATGTCGGCGACACGCGCTCGCTCGTCATCCACCCGGCCTCGACCACGCATCGCCAGCTTTCCGACGCGCAGAAGGTCACGGCCGGCGCAGGGCCCGATGTCGTGCGCGTCTCCATCGGCATCGAGGATGTCCCCGATCTCCTGGCCGATCTCGACCAGGCGCTGGCGGCGGCCGGCTGAAGCAGGCGCGCATCGGCATATGCACGGAAAAAGCGACGCGGTTCCGCCGCGCCGCTTTTCACGCAAGCAAAATGCCTCAGGCAGGATTGGCCGGATTGGCCGCCGCAACGACGCCCGACAGCGCGTTGCGCAATTCCGTTTCACGCGTGTGGTCGAGCGAGGTGCGCAAAACCGTCCCGCCCGCGCCCCTGATCGCCTCGAGCACCCTGTCGGTGGTCATTTTCTTGATGAGCAGAAACAGGACAGCGTTGCCCGGCTGAACGTTTTCGGCGACGCCCTTCATGAATTTGTCCTCGATGCCGAAATCGGACAGCGCGCCGCCAAGCGCGCCGGACGCCGCGCCAAGCGCCACGCCCGCCAGCGGCATCATGAAGATCATGCCGACCAGCAATCCCCAAAAACCGCCCGACGCTGCGCCCGCCGCCGTCATGTTCATCATCTGGTGCAGTTTGACATGGCCATCGGCCGCCTTTTCCGCGACCACCGCGTCGCCGAGTTCGAGCAGATATTCTTTCTGCAACCCGATGAGCCTGACGCGCATTTCCTCCGCCTTCTCCACACTTGGATAGACGATAGCCACGAGGTCAGCCATTCCCGAAATCCTTTACTGAACGTTAAACACGTAAACAATAAGCGACAAACGTCTGCCGCGAACAGGTGGTTTGCAAATATTGTCACAGAAACTATGGCGTCGTTTTTTATACATACCGCTCTTGAGTTTTCCCGGCGACATGAATCTGTTTATGAAATTCCCGGCGCAAACGATTCAGCAACAAGAGCTTTTTACAATCCACTCTTTTTTACAATCCACCCTTGCGCGCCTGTCGGACGGAGACCGCAACTGCCGCCAGTTCTCGCCGCATTGATCCTGCAAGGCGCGGGCGCGCTTTCAGGCCAGAGCGCCCTGCCTGTCGTCCCTGTGATCGCCAATCCCGCATCGGTCTATTGCGTGCGGCGCGGCGGCCGTATCGAAATCGTCACGACCCCGAAGGGACAGATCGGCATATGCGTTCTGCCCGATGGCCGGCGCATCGAGGAATGGAAATTCTTTCGCGCCAATCACAAGCGCTGACCGGCGCGATCAGCGGCGAAACGCTGCGCGAAGATTGGCTGTCGTCATGGCCAGCACGACAATGGCGAGCGCCTGATGCGCAAGCGCGGTCAACAGCGGCACATTGTAGAGCAATGTCGCAATGCCGAGCCCGAGCTGACAGAAGACGATTGCAACCAAGGCCCAGCCGCGCCGGCTTACACCGGTCTGGCGCGCCAGCAGCGCATTGAGCAGCGCCAGCGCCAGCAGGAAATAGGCCGCCATCCGGTGCTGGAATTGTACGGTCGTCACATTGTCGAAGAAATTCATCCACCAGGGATCGTTTTTGAACAGATTTTCCAACGGCGGAACGAACCGCCCGTCCATCAGCGGCCAGGTATTGTAGGTCAGCCCCGCCCTGAGGCCCGCAACCAGCGCGCCGAGAAAAATCTGCTTCAACGTGGCGAGCAGCAGGAGAACGCCGAGAATTTTGGCGGTCAGCGAGGCTTTTTCCTCGCGGATCGGCGCACGCAGGCCGGCAGCGATCCAGATCAGCGCGACCAGCGTCAGGCTTGCCAGCAGCATGTGGATGGCGAGCCGTTCCTGCGCGACCTCCACACGATGGACGAGACCCGAGGCGACCATCCACCAGCCAACGGCGCCCTGCAATGCGCCGAGCGCGAAAACGGCGGCCAATTGTCCCTTGAGCCGGCGGTCGAGCGCGCCGCGCGCCCAGAAATAGACGAACCCCAGTCCGAACACGACGCCGATCAGCCGCCCGAGCAGGCGATGGCTCCATTCCCACAGAAAAATGGTCTGGAAGCGAGCCAGATCCATATCCGGGAACAATTCCTTATATTGCGGAATCTGCTTGTATTTCTCGAAGGCTTCCAGCCAGTCGGCGTGGCTGAGCGGCAAAATGACGCCCGTCACCGGCTTCCATTCGGTAATCGACAGCCCGGAGTCGGTGAGCCGCGTCGCCCCGCCCACGACAACCATGGCGAATACGAGGGCTGCGACCGTCCACAGCCAGCGCGCAACGCCGGCGCGGTCCGGCGCCGCAAACGCTCTGCCCGGCGCAACCGCTGCGGGAAAATTGATCCAGTCCGTCATGTCTTGAGCTCGGGCGTTAGAGCATATCCCGCAAAAGCTGGAGACTTTTGCGACAAGGATATGCGATGAAAACAAAGCAATAGAGCACGTCGCGCGATTTTCGTGAAAATATGACGTGCTCCGGGCTTTCATCGGGGTTTGCGCGCCGGCGCGCTTGCCTTCGTGCGACGATCGATTGATAAGGCCTGCGCATTGTGGCGTCCATCGCCAAGAAATTGTAGCGCTCACCGCCAAGGAGACAGACCCGTTCGCATTCGCAAGCTGATCGGCGCCCTGTTCATGGTCGTCTATGTGTTGTTTTACGCGCTCATCGCCATGGCGCTCGCCCAGTCGCGCCCCTTGCAGGAGGCCTCGCCCTATCTGCAACCCCTGCTCTACGCCGTCCTCGGCATGATCTGGATTGTGCCGCTGCTGCCGCTCATCAAATGGATGGCGCGCGAGGACGGGTGAGAACGGATCGGCCGCCCGTCACCCCACCGACAGTTTACGGCCCCGGTTCCACAGCATGAACGGCGCGCCCGACAGGAGAATGTCGAGAGCGGCCAGCGATTGATGGCGGCCGTTGACGGAAAGGCGCGGCAACGCCGTCAGATGGCCGGCGTGCTCGGGAAAGATCATGCCCGGCCGCGTCGTCGCCGCGCTTGCAAAGCCCGCCCGCCGCGCGGCCAGAAATTCGCGGGCGCCGGCGGAGCCCGGATCGCCCACGGGATAGGCGAAATGTTTCACTTCGCGCCCGATTTCGCGCTCGATGATCGCCTTGCTCTCGACAATCTCGCGTTCTGCAAAATCCAGATCGTGCTTGGCGAGCATGGGATGGCTCACCGAATGCGCGCCGATGGTGGCGAGCGGATGGTTTGCAAGCTTCCGCAAGCCCGCCCAGTTCAGGCATAATTCGTCGACGAGATCGGCGCGTTCGACGCCCGCCTCGTCGGTCAGCGCGCCGGCGACGCGCAAGAGTTCGCTTTCTTCGCCCGCCCGCAGGAACCAGTAGAGCGCATCGTAGGCCGCCTGCTTCTGCTCGGGGCTGCGCGCCGGCAGATCGAACCTGCGCCCGCCCGCCGAAATACGGACATGGGACAGCGCCGCAATCGCCTCCTCCAGTTCCAGCCACCACATGCGCGCGGTGCGGTCGGCAAAGCCCGTCGTGACGAAAACGGTGAAAGGCGCCGCATGCTTTTCCAGAATCGGCAGCGCCATGCTTGCGGTATCGCGATAGCCGTCGTCGAAGGTCAGCGCGAGAAAGGGCTTGCCATCGCGCCTGCCGCCGCGAATGCGTGCGACCGCCTCGTCCAGGCTCACGATCGCATAGCCGCGCGCAACCAGCAGACCAAGCAATTCGTCGAGAAATTCGGGAGAAATCTCGAGCCCGCCGTTTGGCGCGAATTTATCGCCCGCCGGCTTGCACACCCGGTGGAACATCAAGATCGCGCCCAGGCCCTGCGTATAGCTGGCGGCCAGACGATGCAGCCCCGTCGCGCCGAACATGCGCAACCCCAGATCGATCGTTTCGCGTTTGATGCCCATCACAGCTCCTGCCTCATAATGGCAAGTTCTCCTTGACCATTTGTTGCTAGGTTATCAGCAATGGTGAAATCGATGAGCGCACGAGCCATAGCAATCCCCCTCGCAAGCATGCGCACGCCCGGCGTCGATGCGCCCGCGCGCAACCCGGTCAACGCCATTGCCCGCATCCAGGCCTTCGAGCGCCCCTGGCCGGCGCTGCGCGCCTGGCGCGAGATCGAGAGTTTTGGCGCGGGAAGCGCATATCAGACATTGGGGTTCGTCCTGCCCTGGTACGAGCATCTGGCGCGGGCCTCAGGAGCTGCGCCACTGACGGTTGTCGGCTATGACGCGCAGGAACGCCCCGCCCTCGTTCTGCCGCTTGCCCTCGTGCGGCGCGGCCCGGCGCGCATCGCCATGTTCGCCGGCGGCAAGCATTCCAATTTCAATCTTCCGCTCATGCGGCCAGGTTTTCGCCTTGCGCCGGAAGCAGCGCAAGATTTTCTGATGAACGCCGCGCGCGCCGCCGCTGCGCCGATAGATTGCTTCGTGCTGCTCAATCAGCCGCGCATCTGGGCGGGTGAACGAAACCCCTTCGCCGCGCTGGCCGCGCATGCCAGCCCGAGCTTTGCTTACGGCGCGACGCTTGGCGACGACGCCGAAGCCTTTCTCAAGCGCATCGATTCCGCCTCCACGCGCAAAAAACTGCGCGCCAAGGAGCGCAAGCTCGCAGAGATCGGCCCGCTGACCTACGAGCGCGCCGACGAACCGGAACGCGCCCGCACCATTCTCGAAGCCTTCATCGCTCAGAAAACCCTGCGCTTTGGCCGCGAGAATCGCGATCCCGGCTTTGCGCATATCGCCGTGCGCGCCTTTCTCGATTCCATGGCGAGCGGACAGTGCGGCGGTCCGGTCGCGCTCGAATTTTATGCGCTGAGCGTGGGAACGCGCATTGTGGCGACCTACGGCGGCCTGCCGCGCGGCGCAACATGGCATGGGCTCGTCAATTCCTTCAACATCGATCCGCAGATCGCACGCTCCAGCCCGGCCGAATTATTGTTGCGCCATGTCATCAGGGACATCGGTCAGCGCGGCTATCGGCGCTTCGACCTCGGCATCGGCGAATCCCGCTACAAGAACGCCATCTGCGACGAGGAAATCGAGCTTGCCGACCTCGTCCTGCCCTGCACGCGGCGCGGCGCCTTGTGGGCGCCCGTCGAACGCGCGCGTCTGTCTGCGAAACGTTGGGCGAAAAGAACGCCCTGGGCGCTCGCGCTCATCGAGCAGATATACGCAGGCCCCGTATAAACGGTTCTTACTCAGGCCGATCCCGCCTGAACGCTGAAGCGGACTTGCGTGAAAAAATCACGCCGCGCTCTGGTCGGGCCGCGCGTCCTGCACGCCGAGAATGGCGGGGCGCGGCAGGCTGTGCTTTTCCAGCGCATCGGCGAGCGTGGCCGCGCTGAATTCGTCGGTCGAATAGACCGCACTGGATGTTGCGAGTTGCGCCAGCCCATAGGCGTCGTCGACATCGAGCGCGGACGAGGCCGCCACCACGACGAAATCGTAAGCCTCCAGCAAGGCGTCGAGCGCCGACAGCAGCGCATCGGCCCCGCCGCGCGCGCCTTCGCCCGCGCTCATGATATGCAGACGCGAGATACGGTCGCGGTGAATGGTCTCATCGAAACTCGCGCGGCCCGACAGAAGTTCGGCAAGGCCCGGCCCCTCGGACTGCGGCATGCGCGCCGCCTCGTCCAGCGCAACCAGAATGGCGCGCCCGCGCCGGGCGAGCGCGCGGGCCGCAGCAAGCGCTACGCCGTCGTCGCTGTCGCCCTCGCTGACGATGAGCGCCAGCGCCGGCCCCTGCCCGGCGGCCTCCACCGCGCTTTGTGCAAACGTCTGCGACAGCTCCAGGATAGCGGCCGGCGCGGCCTCGCCCGCGATCGCGCGGCGCTCGACCTCGGCGGGCTCCTGCGCTTCGGTTTGTTCGGCAAGTTCTCCGACGGGTTCGTCGGCGTCCGGCGCAACAGCGGAAACCGGCGTAAACACGGCGCGCGGCGCCGGCCCGTCCTTGAGCAATTCGCGTCCAACGACAAAGGCGACGGAAAGCAGGAGCGCTGCGATCGTCGAGAAGCCGATGATCGGAATTTTCTTCGGGAAGGACGGGATCTGCGGCGCCACGGCGCGCGAAATGATGCGCGCGTCGGCAGGCGTCGACTTGGAATTTTCGCGCGCCAGCGCCTGCTGATATTTGGTGGTGGCGGCTTCCAGATCGTCCTTGAGCGATTTGGCGGTGCGCTCGAGTTCGCGCAGCCTCACTTCGTCCGCGCTGAGCGAGCCCACGACCTTCTTTTGCTGGTCAAGCGAGCTTTGCAGGTTTTGCACGCGCTGGCCGGCGATCTTGGAATCGTTCTCCAGCGTGCGCGCGGCCTTGTCGGCGGCTATACGCAATTCGCTGTCGAGATCGGCAAGCTGGGCGGTCAGTTCCTTGATGCGCGGATGGCCCGGCAGCAATGTGCGCGATTCCAGTGCGAGTTGCGCCTTCAATGTCACGCGCTGTTCGGAGACGCGGCGCACGAGATCATTGTTGGCGACATCGGGAATTTCACTCACACGGCCTTCGCGCAGCATCTCGCGGATGAGTTTGGCCTTGGCCTGCGCGTCCGCCTGCGCGGTGCGCGCGCGCGCCAGTTCCGTGTTCACCTCGCCCAATTGCTGGGCGGTGATGGTCGTATTGTTGGTGCCCACCAGCAATCCGGTCTCGGCGCGAAAATCCTCGACCTTCGATTCGGCCGCCGCGACCTTGGTCTTGAGTTCTCCCACGATCGAGCCGAGCGAGGCTGCGGCCGAACGGGCGTTCGCCCGCTTGGCGTCCTGCTGGAAGTCGAGATAGATGCCCGCAATCGTATTGGCCGCCCTGGCGGCGAGATCGGGGTCGCGCGACTGGAACTCTATATTGAGCACGCGCGTCTTGGTCGGCGAAAAAACCTGTAGTTTGTCGTAATAATTCTCGAAGACGCGATCTTCCGGCGACATCTGCGAGGGATCGCGCTTGAGGCCGAGCAACACCAGAATGCGCGTCAACGTGCCGATGCCGCCGGTCATAGGATCGAATTCGGTATTGCCGAGCAGGCCGATTTCCTTGATCGCCCGGCGCGCGACATCGCGCGAGGTGACGAGTTGAATCTGGCTGCCGACCGCTTCCGCATCGATCGTGCTCGAAGACTCGGTCGCAGCGTCCTCGCCCGGCATGAAGCTCGATTGCGATTCGAGCAGCACGCGCGTTTCGGCTGTATAACGCGGCTTGACGATGTTCACGAAAACCGCGCTGCCGATGAGCGCGAGCGCGGTCGCCCCGATCACCAGCTTGCGGCTTGTCCATAACGCCTTGCCAATGCCGCCAAGGTCGATTTCGGCCTCTTGCGCGGGCGCGCGCTGCATCTGGCTTTGTGCTTGCGACTCGACGCGCATGCTCTACTCCAACCTGTCTCTTCGCCAAGATTAGTCCGCTTATGGTTGAGGGCGCGTTAATCTCATTCCCTCAGTGTTTGTTAACCATGCGCGCATAAAAAGGACGAGCGGCGCCCGTTGTGTCCGGGCGAAGAAAAAACGGTGAACAGATGCGTCGTCTGGCGGCAGCCTTCAGTATAGTCCTGGCCCTCATCGCCGGCGGTTGCGCCCATCGTCCCTATCAGGGCGAGTTGATGGCCAACGTCGATCAGCCCTATACGGTCGGCTCCGGCGACCGTTTGCGCATCATCGTGTTCGGTCAGGATTCCCTGTCCAATTCCTATTCGGTCGACGCCAGCGGCCAGATTTCCATGCCTCTCATTGGCCTGGTGCCGGTCAGCGGCATGAACGTGCAGCAGATTCAGCAGGCCATCGAAAGCCGCCTGCGCGCCGGTTTCCTGCGCGAGCCGCGCGTCTCCTGCGAGGTCGAGGCCTATCGTCCCTTCTTCATTCTGGGCGAGGTCGTCAATTCCGGCCAATATCCTTACGTCAATGGCATGACCGTGCAGACGGCGGTGGCGATCGGCGGCGGCTATACGCCGCGCGCCGCCCAGTCCAGGGCGCGCATCACGCGCGTTATCGAAGGACGGCAGGTCATAGGCGACGTCGACATGACCTATCCCGTCCTGCCGGGCGACACTATCCAGATTCGTGAACGATTCTTTTGAACTTTTCGCGTTAACTGGCCAGTAACGCGCATTATCAGGCCAGAAATTCCATGAATGACCCCCAGCCCGCGAGCCTGAAGATCGTCCATGTGCTGCGGGCGCCGCTCGGCGGCCTGTTTCGTCATGTAATGGACCTCACGCGCGAGCAGATCGCGCGCGGCCACAAGGTCGGCCTTATCACGGATTCCTCGACCGGCGGCCCGCGGGCCGACGAAGCGCTCGCAACCCTTGCGCCGAATCTGGCGCTCGGAATCATGCGCACGCCCATCCACCGCCTGCCGCATTTCACCGACATCTCTGCTCTGGCGCGCATTTCGCGAAGACTTGCCGAACTCGACCCCGATGTCGTGCATGGCCACGGCGCCAAGGGCGGCGCCTTCGCCCGCCTTCCGGGCTTTCTTACCTGGGGCCGCAAGGCTGCGCCGATCCGCGCCTACACGCCGCACGGCGGTTCGTTCAACTACAAGCCCGGCAGCATTCCGCACGCCTGTTATATGGCGGCCGAATCCCTGCTCGCGCGCCGGACCGATCTTCTTCTGTTTGAAAGCGCCTATATCGGGCGCCGTCACCGTCTTTTCGTCGGCCCGGTCGATGCGCTCGATCGCGTCATCGTCAATGGCGTGAGCCCGGCCGAACTCGAACCCGTCGACCCTGGGCCGGACGCGGCCGATCTCTTCTACATCGGCGAATTGCGTGCAGCCAAAGGCATCGACACGCTGATCGATTCGCTGCCGCTGGTCGCGCGCATGATCGGACGCAAGCCCACGCTCGTTCTCGTCGGCTCCGGGCCGGACCGCGATCAATTGCAAGATCACATCGTCAAAGTCGGCTTTGCCGATTCGGTGCGTTTTGCCGGCGTCATGCCCGCGCGCGAAGCCTTCCGGCTCGGCCGCATGCTCGTCGTGCCGAGCCGTGCGGAATCGCTCCCCTATGTCGTACTCGAAGCCGCGAGCGCCTGCGTGCCGATGATTGCGACCGATGTCGGCGGCATCCCCGAGATTTTCGGCCCCTTCGCCGACGAACTGATCCCCTGCGACCGTCCGTTGACGTTGGCCGAGGCGATTTCGACCAAGCTTGCGGCGCCGCGCGCGGAAAATCTCGCGCTTGCGCGCCGGCTCGCCGCTTTCGTCGGCGCAAAATTCACCCTGGCCAATATGGTGGAAGGCGTCATCGACGGTTATCGCGCAGCGCTCGCGCGCAACAATGCGTCCCGTGCCGCCGAAACGCCTGTGCTGCGCCAGGCCGTCGAATAATGAAGCCCATCAAGATGGCAAACGCATTCGATCCGCTTTCCATGCTCCCGGACCATGAGCCGGATGCACACGGCGCTGACAGTAAGAAGACGAACGGCAAAAACCCGGACGGCGGGAATACGGGCGCATCCACGTCCCACGCCACACGACAGGAAGCCTTGCGCCGCGTGACGCTGGCGGAATCGCTCGCCGGCCTCGGCCCCCGCCCCGCCTATTCGGCGGTCGTGCTCGCCGGCATGTTTCGCCTCGTCGAATTTTGCCTCATCGTGGCGCTCGGCTTTGGCGCCCATATCGTCTATCTCGGCTTCGCCTGGTCGAGCGACGTCACTGTCGCCGTCGTCTCTATCGCCGCTTTGGCGCTCGTGGCCTTTCAGGCGCTTGGCGTCAACACCGTCCCGGCCCTGCGCGATCCGCGCCGCGCGATCGCGCGCATAGCCGCCGGCTGGATATTCGCCTTTCTGCTGGCTTTCGCCGCCATTTTCTTCCTGAAGCACGACCTCTCCTATTCGCGCATCTGGCTCCTGTCCTGGTTCGTTGTCGGCTTTATCGCGCTGGCGTTCGACCGCGCCGTCATTTCGATCGTCGTGCGTCGCATGACCGCATCGGGCAGCCTCGAGCGGCGCGCCGTCATCGTCGGCGGCGGTCCGGCAAGCGAAGCGATCTTGCGCGAGCTTGCCGCGCAGCGCCACACGGACCTGCGCATCTGCGGCGTGTTCGACGACCGCGACGACGACCGTTCGCCCGATGTCGTGATCGGTTTTCCCAAACTCGGCGCCATCGACGATCTCGTCGAGTTTGCGCGCCGCACACGCATAGATCTCATCATCTTCACGCTGCCTATCACCGCCGAGGCGCGCATTCTCCAGATGCTGCGCAAGCTCTGGATATTGCCGATCGACATTCGTCTGGCCGCCCACGCCAACAAGCTGCGCTTCCGCCCCCGCTCCTATTCCTGGATCGGCTCGGTGCCGGTCATAGATGTCTTCGACAAGCCGATCGCCGATTGGGACGTGGTCATCAAGGGCATGTTCGACCGCATCGTCGGCGCCGTTCTGCTCGTTCTTCTGCTGCCTGTGATGGCGTTCGTCGCGGCTGCGGTGAAACTCGATTCAAAAGGGCCCGTCCTCTTCCGCCAGAAGCGGTACGGCTTCAACAACGAAGAAATCGAAATCTTCAAGTTCCGCTCCATGTATGCCGACCAGCTCGACCACGACGTCGTAAAGCAGGTCACGCGCAGCGATCCGCGCGTCACCCGCGTCGGCCGCTTCATCCGCAAGACCTCGCTCGACGAATTGCCGCAGCTCTTCAACGTCGTCTTCAAGGGCAATCTGTCGCTGGTCGGCCCCCGTCCGCATGCGCTTCAGGCAAAAGCCGCCGAACATCCCTATGAAATCGTGGTCGACGGCTATTTCGCGCGCCATCGCGTAAAACCCGGCATCACCGGCTGGGCGCAGATCAACGGCTGGCGCGGCGAAACCGACACGCCGGAGAAAATCCAGAAGCGCGTGGAATTCGATCTCTATTACATCGAGAACTGGTCGCTCGTGTTCGACCTCTACATTCTCGCAGCCACGCCCCTTACGCTCATCAAGGCGAAAAATGCCTATTAGCGCGCGCCCCGCCGGCGCGTTTTCGCTCACGCTCTCATGCGCGTTGCTGGCGACCGCGCCCGTTCACGCGCAGTCCCTGCCGGCGCTGAATCTCGCTATCGACGGGCGCGCCGAAAAAGTGTTCGACACCGCGACCGACAAATGCGCGCCTGTCGACATGCCCGACGTCAACCCGCGCGCTTTTCGCGCCGCCGACGGCTCGATCGTGATGTTCGCCCTGCATTTCGAGGCGCGCCCTCTGCGCGGCCCGGATTTTTCGCATCTCAAGATCGACTGCCACGTGTCGCTGCATTCGGCGCAAAACCCCGATCCCGCGACTTACGACGGCCGCCGCTACCTCACCTCGACCTGGACCCGCGACGGCAAGCGCGTCGCTGCTCTCATCCACGACGAATATCACGCAGACCACCACCCCGGCCGCTGCCTGTTCGACGGCGACCTGCAATGCTGGTGGAACACGGTCCTGTCGTTTCATTCCGACGACGCCGGCGCGAATTTCGCGCCCTCCAAACCGCTTGTCGTCGCCGCCACGCCGTTCCGGCAGGATATCGGACAGGGCCGCCATCGCGGCTTCTTCAGCCCCTCGAACATGGTCGGCAAGGACGGCTACGTCTACGCCTTCGTCTCGACCACGGGATGGGAGGGACAGCATTACGGCGCCTGCCTGATCCGCAACCGCGATCCCCTGGATTCCGCCGGCTGGCGCGGCTTCGACGGTCAAAAATTCACGGTGCGCTGGCGCGATCCCTATGCGCAAAAGGCCTCCTACAACCAGCCTGCTTGCAAGCCGCTCGACCCCTTCGGCTTTCCCGTTGGCGCGGTGATGAAACATCGGTCGAGCGGAAACTGGATCGCATTGTGGGAAGCGCCGCGCGTCGAAGGAAAATTCCCGACCGCAGGCTTCTATTACGCGACCTCGCGCAACCTCGTCGACTGGAGCATGCCCGCCCTGCTCGCGGCCACGCCGACCATGCACCAGCCCTGCGGCGCCGGCGAGGCCAACAGGGACGGAACCGTTCTGGCCTATCCCTCGATGCTCGACGAGAAAGCGCAAGGACGCAATTTCGACGATACCGGCGATGCGCCATCCCTGTTTTACACGCGCGTGAAAAACAACGGCTGCACCCCCGGCGCCGAGCGTGTTTTGATGAGACAGCCGGTCAGGATCACCGCGCGCTGAGCGCGACGCCGCCCGAACGTTTCGGCGCCGCGAGCCCGAGCCAGACGAGAAGGCCCAACCGCTCGAAGATAACGTGCGACGCCATCGGAACGGCTATGCCGACGAATGTCGTCGCGACCGCATAGACGACGACATCCGCAGGCACGCCGAGCTTCTGCATCACCACGCGCGCGCCGCCGGCAGCGAAGAGATGCAGGATGTAAATCGTCATGGACATGCGCCCGACGATCTCCGCGACCTGTCCGACGCGTCCGTGCAGAAGGCTCGACACCAGCAACGTCAGGGCGATTCCGGCGAGCGCGGCGGGCAGGCTCAACGGATTGTCGAAAGCAATGCCTGTCTGTAGACCGGCGACGACCAGCGCCCCGAAGCCGGCGCAGACGAAAGCCAGCACGCGCGGCGACGACAGGCGCGCGAGCCAATCCGCAATCTGCGGCGCGACGAGAAGGCCCAGCGCATAGAAGGTGAAGTTGAACAGGATTTTCGCCGGCAGAAACGGCGCGAGCGGGCTGGCAGCGAAGCCAATCGCCGCAAGAGGCAGCAGGATGGCCTTGCGTCCACGGAAGGCGAGATAGGCCAGATGGCAGACCATTAGCGCGTAGAGAAACCAGAACTGCGAGATCGGCGCCCAGAGGATGCGCGCCAGATCGCCATAGGTCAGCGGAATGTTGACTGCACCCGACAGGCGCACGAGCACGAGGCCCTGTGCGATCGACCACAGGAGATACGGCCAGACGATCGTATGCAACTTGTCTCGCAGGAAGGATTGCGCGCCCTTGCGCGCGCTGCGCTCGACGTTCAGGCCTGCCAGCAGAAAGAACAGCGGCATGTGGAACAGGTAGAGCGTGTAGTCGACCGCCTGGATCGCCGGCGTGTCAGGCGCGATATGCGCGCCGGTCAATCCGCGCATCGCATGGCCGAACACCACCAGAACGATGCCGATGCCCTTGGCGCGATCCTGCCAGACCTGCCGTTGCGCGCTCATGCCTGCGCCTCCTCGCAGGAGCCTCGCAGCAATCGCCTAACAAGCGGTTGTGATGTGCGGTTACGCTTTTGTTAACCATACGCCGATAGCCTGCCGCACGGTTCGTCGCGGCCCGGAGCGGGATATGTCGCACACGATTTCGATGCAGCCCGCGCGGCGGCGGACACTTTCCTATCGCAAGTTCCTCAACGGCTTTCTCTGGGTCTTCATTTCGCTCGGCTCCTTCACTTTCATCGAGCCGGCGCCCTACGACATTCTTTCGCTTCTGATCGTGCCGGTCTGGTTCTTCAGCGGGTTCAAGATTCATCGCAGCGTCGTGCCGCTGGTCGCGGTGCTGTTCGTTTACAACATCGGCGGCTTCATTTCGCTCGTCCCCTATTTCAACGAGGCCGATCCCAAGGTCTGGATATTCTATTCAGTCTATCTCGGCATCAGCGGCATCTTCTTCGCATTGTTTTTTGCCGAGGACACACAAAAGCGCATCGACATCTGCCTCAAGGCCTATCTCATCTCGTGTCTTTTCGCCGCCGTCCTCGCCGTCATCGGCTATTTCGATATCGGGGGAACCGCCAAATGGTTCAGTCCGGAAGGGCGCGCGATGGGTCCGTTCAAGGATCCGAACGTGATGGGCTCCTACACGGTCTTCGGATATATCTATCTGCTGCAATTGCTGCTTCTCGGCAAGGCGAAACGGCCGCTGCTGGCGCTTGTCGGCGCAATAATCCTGCTTCTGTCGATCTTCCTCTCCTTCTCGCGCGGCGCGTGGGGGGCAACCGCAGTCGCCACGATGCTGACGACCTTCTTCTGCTACGTCACCGCGCCTGACCGTCGCCTCAAGCGGCGCATCATTATCTTATTCGTCTCGGTTGTCGTCGTCGCCGCCCTGGCGCTCGCCGCCGCCTTGTCTGTCGATCAGATCAGCGAAATGCTGACCCAGCGCGCAAAACTGAAGCAGGACTACGACGATGGCGTCACCGGCCGCTTCGGCAACCAGATGCGCTCAATTCCGATGTTGCTCGACCGGCCCAACGGCTTTGGCCCCTATCGTTTCAACCTGTGGTTCGATCTCGAACCACACAATTCCTATATAGGAGCATTTTCCGCTTACGGCTGGCTGGGCGGTTTCGCCTTTCTCACGCTAGTCGGAATGACGACCTTCATCGGATTCCGCCTCAGCCTGAAACAATCGCCTTACATGTATCAGGCCCAGATCGTGTGGACCGCGCTATTCATGTTCTTCCTTCAGGCGTTCCAGATCGACATCGACCACTGGCGCTTCGTCTACTTGATGCTCGGCGCCCTGTGGGGCCTCGAAACCGCCCGCCGCAGGTGGCTATCCACATCATAGATATTTTTTCCTAGATTAAATGTTCCTGATATGTTCCAATACAAAATCGGTCGATGGCCGACGTGTCAGGAGGACATATCGATGGGTTACATTGCATATCCGGACAAAATACTCTTCGCGGCGACCGGCGGGACCGGCACGTTGCAGAATGCGATCAATCAGGCGCAGACGACCAAGCTTCCCCTCTTCATTGCGCCAGACAATTATTCGACCGAGATCCTCGACAATTTCATCCACGACAACGACAACAACAGCATCGTCGTCATGCGCTCGGCGATCAGTTTCGACGGCACGATCGTTCGCGGAAACCAGGTTGCTCAATCAAGCGCGGATTTCGGAGTGCAGGCCGGGCAGGTCGCTGGCAGCGGCTGGTATGGAAACGGCCTGTGCGCCTTGAACGCCAGCGACATTCTCGTAACAGAGAATGTTTTCCTGAACTCGACCTTTTCGGGCGTTCGTCTCGATTCCTGCTTCAACGCGCAGGTCACGAACAATCAGATATACAACAGCGGCGAAACCGCGCTGATGTGGGAATGTCCCGTTCCGCCGCCGGCTGCCACGCCCGGCGACCAGAGCCCGTACCGGTTCGAGGGCGGCGTCATCGGCAACAATGTCGTCGTCAATGCAGGCGTCGGCATCTCGGTCACCAATGGCTGGTACGGCGGGCGACGTGTGACGATCTCCGGCAATCAAGTCAAAACGATCACGCGCAACACGATCACAACCAACGACCCGAGTTATCCTTCGTACCAGACCGTCGCTACGGGAATCGTCGCTGAAAATGATTGCGTCGTTACCGGGAACATTGTCGAGGATTGTGCTTCTGGCCCCGGGATCGTGATCTACTCGGGCGGTTTCGCCAATGGATCGACCCGCAAGAGCGCGGATCTTGCGGTCGGGAATACAGTTAAAGGCAGTCAGATCGGCATTGGCTTCTTCATGGGAAGCTCGCTCGGGTTCTCCATGCTCTCCAGCAATATTGTGGAGGGCTACACAGGCGGAGCGATCGTTCCCGTGACCTTGCCCGGGCCAAGCTACAACACATTCACGCGCGTCGCCGGCTCGACCGACTACGGTACGACCGCCGGCGGACTGTACACGGGCAAGCCTTTCTCGAACGTGATGATCGGCCTGAACTTCGCGATCTGACCAGGACGGGCGGCGGCGCGACCCGCCGCCCGCTTCCCGTCTGGCCGTCTCGGCTGACGCATGCGACATTGCGCAAATGCCCAAGCGTCCGGACGCCCCATGATCTACCTCCTTGCCGCCCTTGCCGCCCTCATGGGCGCAGCCGGCGTCGTTTCCGCCGCCGCCGCCGCCCACGCCAGCGCCAATCCGCTTCTTGGAACCATCTCGCACATGCTGATGATCCACGCAGCCGCCGTTCTCGGCCTTCTCGCCTTCGGACGCGGCGGACCGTTTCAGCTCTGGTATGGCGTCGTCGCCGCCTTGATGCTGGCGGGCGTCGCGCTTTTTTCCGTCGATCTTGCCGCCCGCATCTGGCTCGGCGGGCGCCTGTTTCCCTTCGCCGCCCCACTCGGCGGCGGACTGACGATTTTCGCATGGGTTTCGGCCGCCGGCGTCTCGATTGTCGCCATGTTTCGCGCCTAGCCTCCGGCGCGGGAACGCAGTCGCTGCGCTGTGCGGCGCAACATGCAAAATCCATAGCCAGGATCGTTCCGCGTGATATGCAGACCTGTCGCGTCAGCTTGTCGTACAATGCGGTCGCGACAGGGCGCCGTCCGCCGCCGTTCGAGGGCAATATGAACGTGAAACTCCTTGGCTGTTCCGCCGGTCTCGCGCTGGCGCTGCAACCGGGCGCGGCCTGCGCTCAGGAAGCGCCTGCCCGCCGTCCCCCGATCACCGTGACGGTGGCGCAGGCAAGCCTCTCCTCCCTGCCCTACGAGATCGACACGATCGGCGCGGTTCAGGCTATCGCCTCGATCCAGGTGCGCAGCCGGGTCGACGCCCAGATCGAAACCATCGCCGTGCCCGATGGCGCGATCGTCAAGCGGGGCGACGTGCTGGTCAAACTCGATTCCCGCCAGATTTCCGCGCAGATCAAACAGGCGCAGGCGCAGCTTGCGCGCGACCAGGCCCAGCTCGAACAGAACCTGCGCGATGTCGGCCGCTACACCGAACTGGTCGAGAAAAAAGCGACGCCCCACATCAATCTCGACAACGCCAAAACCGCGACCGCCGCCACCCGCGCCCAGATCGCCGGCGACGAGGCGGCCATCGAGAGCCTGAAGGTGCAGCTTTCCTATTACACGCTGACGGCGCCCGTCTCCGGCAAGGTCGGCACGTTTCAACTGCGCCCCGGCAATATGGTGCGCGCCATCGACAATACGCCGACCGGCGTCATCGTGACGATCAACCAGATTTCCCCGATCTATGTCGCCATGGCCGTGCCCCAGCGCTACCTGCCCGACCTTCGCCAGGCGATGCAGGGCGCAGGCGCCCCCGTCACCGCCAAACCGCAGGGCGCCAAAAACTGGATCGAAGGCAAGGTCGCCGTCCTCGACAATACGATCGACCCGGCGACCGGCATGCTGGTGGCGCGCGCGCAATTCCCCAACGTGGACGAAGCCCTGTGGCCGGGCCAATTGTGCGATGTGAAAGTGTTGCTGCGTGTCGACAAGGATTTGATCAGCGTGCCGCGCCGGGCCGTGCAGGTTGGCCAGAACGGCAATTACGTCTTCGTCGTCTCCGGCGCAAAGGTTGCGCTGCGCCCGATCAAGGTAGGGCGCGAACAGGACGGCCGGACGGTGATAACGGACGGACTCAAGCCCGACGAAACCGTCGTGGTCGAAGGCGCAAACCTCCTGCGCGACGGCGCCGATATCCTGGTGCGCCCGCCCACCCCTAAAGCCGACGGCAAACCCGAAGCCAAACCGAGCGCTTCCTGATGTCCCTGCCGGAACTCTGCATCCGCCGTCCCGTAATGACGACATTGCTGATGATGTCGTTCGTCATTTTCGGCCTGTTCGGCTATCGCCAGCTTCCCGTGGCGGCCCTGCCGCGCGTGGACTTCCCGACGATTGCGGTCAGCGTTTCCTTCCCCGGCGCGAGCCCGGACACGATGGCGGCCTCGGTCGCCGCGCCGCTGGAGCGCCAGTTCGCCACCATTCCGGCGATCACCACAATGACCTCGCAATCGGGGCGCGGCGTCACCTCGATCGTCCTGCAATTCGATCTCGACCGCAACATCGACGGCGCGGCGCTCGACGTGCAATCCGCAATTTCGGCGGCCATGCGAAAACTGCCGCAGAACCTGCCGGCGCCACCCACCTTCCGCAAGGTCAATCCCGCCGATATCGCGGTCATGTTCATCGCGTTGAAGTCGAGCGAATTGCCGCTCTACGTCACCAACGATTACGCCGAGCAGAATTTCGCCCAGCAGATCTCGCAAATCCCCGGCGTCGCGCAGGTCCAGATTTTCGGCGCGCAGAAATACGCCGTGCGCGTGCAGGTCGATCCCGAAAAGGCGGCCGCGCGCAACCTCACGCTCGACGAGATCGCCAAGCAGGTCGCCGCCGCCAATTCCAACGCCCCGGTCGGCGTGCAGCTTGGCGCCCGCCAGAACGTCACGATCGAGGCGACCGGCCAGATGACCACCGCCGAGAGCTACCGTCCGCTGGTGGTTGCCTGGCGCAACGGCGCGCCCGTGCGCCTCGACGAAGTCGCCACCGTCAAGAACAGCGTCGACAACGATCAGGTCGCCGCCTGGTTCGGCGACGAACGTGCGCTCATTCTGGCGGTCTACCGGCAATCCGACGCCAACACGGTCGATGTCGTCGATCAGGTGCGCGCGCGCCTGCCCGTCTACCAATCGCAATTGCCCTCTTCCATCTCCGTTTCGATCATCAACGACCGCTCGAAGTCGATCCGCGATTCCATCCACGACGTGCAGGAGACCCTGCTGATCGCGGTCATGCTGGTCGTGCTCGTGATTTTTCTGTTCCTGAAGACGCTGTCGGCGACCGTCATTCCCACGCTCGCCCTGCCGGTTTCGATCATCGGCTCCTTCGCCTTCATGTATATGTTCGGCTATTCCATCGACAATATTTCGTTGCTGGCGGTCACGCTGGCGGTCGGGTTCGTCGTCGACGACGCCATCGTGATGCTCGAAAACATCGTGCGCCACGTCGAGGAGGGCATGAAGCCGTTCGAGGCGGCGCTGAAGGGCGCCCGAGAAATCGGCTTCACCATTCTGTCGATCACCTTTTCGCTGGTCGCCGTCTTCATTCCCGTATTGTTCATGGGCGGCGTTGTCGGGCGCATCTTCCGCGAATTCGCGGTGACGATTTCCGTCGCCATTCTGGTGTCGGGCTTCGTGTCGCTGACGCTGACGCCGATGCTCTGCGCGCGCATCCTCAAACCCATCGACCACAATGCAAAACCCAACGCCTTTGCCCGCAGCGTCGATTACGTGCTCGACGCAATCCACGACTTCTACCGCGTGACGCTCGACTGGGTGCTGAAAGCCAAATTCGTCATGCTGCTGGCGACATTTGCGACATTCGGCCTCAGCGCCTGGATGTATATGACCATCCCCAAAGGCTTTTTTCCGATAGAGGACACGGGCTTTCTCGTCGGCTCCACCGAGAGCGCGCCCGATATTTCCATCGGCGCCATGTCCGAACTGCAATTGCGCATGATCAACATCGTGCGCGCCGATCCCGCCGTCGATTATGTGAGTTCGGCCGTCGGCTTCGGCGGCATCGTCAACCAAGGCCGCATTTTCGTCGCCCTGAAACCGAAGAAGCAGCGCGGCGACCAGATGGCGATCATCGGCCGGCTGCGCCGCGCGGCAAGCGTTGTGCCGGGCATGACCGTCTCCTTCGTGCCGATTCAGAATTTCAATCTGAACGCCGGGCGCATCACGCGCTCCAATTACCAATATACCCTGCAATCCTCCGATCTTCCGGCGCTCTACGCCAGTTCCGACCGCATGATGGCGCGCATGGCCGACCTGCCCGGCCTGCGCGACGTGACGACCGATCTGCAAATCCGCAATCCCCAGTCCTTCGTCGACATCGACCGCGAAAAGGCCGCCGTCTACGGCATCAGCGCCGACCAGATCAGATTGGCGCTCTACAACGCCTTCGGCGCCTATCAGGCCTCCACCATCTACACGCAGGCCACCGATTATCAGGTGATCGTGGAGGCCGGGCGCCAGTTCCAGGGCGACCCCAATCAGCTTGGCCGCCTCTACATCCGCCCTGCCAACGCCGGCGCCGGCGTCAGCGCGCAACAGGCCGGCACGGCGGCGGCGCCGCAGCAGGCCGCGCTCATCCCGCTCGACCAGATCGCCACCATCCGCCGCTCCGTCGGCCCGCTCACCATCAATCGTCAGGCCCAGCAGCCCGCCGTCACCTTGTCCTTCAATCTCGCGCCCAACGTCTCTATCGGTCAGGCGGTCGAGGCGATCCAGAAGCTCGAGCGCGAGACCGGAATGCCCGCCCATGTCGCCACCAGTTTCTCGGGCACGGCGCAGATGTTCCAGCAATCGCTCAAGGGACAGGGCGCGCTGCTGCTCGCCGCCGTGCTGACCATCTACATCCTGCTCGGCGTGCTCTACGAGAGCTACATCCACCCGATCACCATTCTGTCGGGCCTGCCATCGGCCGGCCTGGGCGCGCTGATCTTCCTGCGCCTGTTCGAAATGGACCTGTCCGTGGTGGCGATCATCGGCATCTTGCTGCTGATAGGCATCGTCAAGAAAAACGCGATCATGATGATCGACTTCGCACTGGTGCGCCGGCGCGAGGGCGCGGACGCCGAAACCGCGATCCGGGAAGCCGCCCTCGTCCGCTTTCGCCCGATCACCATGACGACGCTTGCCGCAGCCTTCGGCGCGGTGCCGATCGCGCTGGGCGCGGGCGCGGGCGCAGAACTCCGCCAGCCGCTCGGCATATCCATCGTCGGCGGCCTGATCGTGTCGCAGGCGCTCACCCTCTACCTCACGCCGGTCGTCTATTATTACATGGATTTCATCGACCAGTGGATTTCGGGCGGGCGCAAGGCCGGGGCCCCCGTCGAAGCGGCGGCGGCCCCGGCCAAGGCTGCCGAATAATCGCACGCACGGACAGTCAAGCGTTTTGGCTTGAGCCGGACGCGCCATTTTGTTGGCGAACGGCCCGGCCTTCCTATAGAACAGGTCCAGACCGCCGCAGAGCGAAACGCTCGGCTGCGCAAGCTATTGCTGCAAGAGAGGGAAAGAATGCAGAAGGTCTACAAGGACGCGACAAGCGCGCTCGCCGGCCTGGTCAAGGATGGCATGACCGTCATGTGCGGCGGATTCGGCCTGTGCGGCATTCCCGAGGCGCTGATCGAGGCGCTGAAGGAGAGCGGCGCGAAAAACCTCACCGTCATCTCCAATAACGCCGGCGTCGATGGCGTCGGCCTCGGCCGTCTGCTCGAAACCAAGCAGATCAGAAAGATGATTTCGTCCTATGTCGGCGAGAACAAGCTTTTCGCGCAACAATATCTCTCGGGCGAACTTGAGCTGGAGTTCAATCCGCAGGGCACGCTGGCCGAGCGCATTCGCGCCGGCGGCGCGGGCATCCCCGCCTTTTTCACCAAAACGGGCGTCGGCACGCTGATCGCCGAAGGCAAGGAAGTGCGTAGTTTCGACGGCGAGGATTATGTGATGGAGCGCGGCCTGATCGCCGACATCGCGCTCGTCCACGCCTGGAAAGGCGATAGCGAAGGCAATCTCGTCTATCGCAAGACCGCGCGCAACTTCAATCCGATGATGGCGACGGCCGGCCGCGTGACGCTCGCCGAAGTGGAAAACCTCGTCGAGCCCGGCGAACTCAACCCGGACGCCATCGTGACGCCGGGCGTTTTCGTCCAGCGCATCATCGCCGTGCCCGACGCCAGGAAGCACATCGAACAGCGCACCACCCGCAAGCGCGAAACGGTCTGAGGAGTTACGAACGATGGCATGGACCAGAGACCAGATGGCCGCCCGCGCCGCCCAGGAGCTGCGCGACGGCTTTTACGTCAATCTCGGCATCGGCATTCCAACGCTCGTGTCGAACTACATTCCCAAGGGTGTGAACGTCTCGTTGCAGAGCGAGAACGGCATGCTCGGCATGGGCCCCTTCCCTTATGAGGGCGAGGAGGATCCCGACCTCATCAACGCCGGCAAGCAGACGATCACGGAACTGCCGACGACGAGCTATTTCTCGTCCGCCGATTCCTTCGCCATGATCCGCGGCGGCCACATCGACCTGTCGATCCTCGGCGCCATGCAGGTCGCCGAAAACGGCGATCTCGCCAACTGGATGATCCCCGGCAAGATGGTGAAAGGCATGGGCGGCGCCATGGACCTCGTGGCCGGCGTCAAGAAGGTCGTCGTCGTCATGGATCATGTCGCCAAGGCCAAGGACGGCACGGTCGAGAAGAAGCTGCTGCACCGCTGCAACCTGCCGCTGACCGGCGCCCGCGTGGTCGACATGGTCGTCACCGATCTCGGCGTCTTCACCATCGACAAGCATGGCTCCGGCGGCATGAAGCTGATCGAGCTGGCGCCGGGCGTCACGCTCGACGACATCAAGGCCAATACGCAAGCCAGCTTCGAGGTGGCGCTCGCCAAAGCCGCCTGATCGCCCGCAAGACGCCGGCGATGCGCGGGAAACGGCGATTTCGCCGTCTCCTGCGCCCGCCAGCCACGATTTCGCCGCCCTTTTCGTGGATGGCTAACGCCACGGGCTGAACCCATTTTCAGAAGGCTTGGGCTATTCCGCGCAATCGGGCATAAAACGAAGAAATCCCACGCATCTTCCTCCGCCGGGCGGACAGAAATGCGCCGCGCCGATCCGCCAGCAAGCGACGGTTTTGATGTTTGGACTGCGTTTCCGCGCCGCAGAAGCGGCGCACCAGCCATCCGCGACCCGGAGTCGCGAAGAATTGCGCGCCCGGCTTTGGCCGCCAGGCCGGCTTGGCCGTGCGATCCGCGTTGTCGGCCTCTTTCTGGTTCTGGCCGCGCTCGGCGCGGCGATCGCCCCCTGGACTGTGTCGCGCACCGCTCTGCGCGAAGAAATCGCCGCGCAATTGCGCGCCTCCTCCGGCCTTTATGTCTTTATCGAGGGCCCTTCCACCTTCTCGCTGCTGCCGAGCCCGCAGGTCAAGCTCGGCCGCGTCGGCTTTGTCGAACCGCAAGCCGCCCTTGTCATCAAGACCGAGAACCTGACGGGCCAGTTGCGCTGGCTGCCGCTGCTGACGGGCCGCCTCGAACTCCAGCGCGCCGAACTTCTTCGCCCGCAACTCTCCGTCGATATCGACGGCAAGCCCATGACCAAGGCCGGCGCCGCCGTGCGCGCAGCCGACGCCAAACCCTCAAGCCCCGAGGCGGTCAAGGCCGACAACGCCCGGCTTGGCGTCGTCTCCTTCCTCGACGGTTCCGCTGTCCTGCGGCGCGGCGGCGCCGAGGTCGCCACCATCGAACATATCGACGCGACGCTGGATTGGCCGACCGTCTCCGCGCCGGCTGCGCTCGACGGCATGGCGACCTGGCGCGGCCGGCGCACGTCGCTGGCGCTTTGGATCGCGCGCCCCGCCGAAATGCTGCGCGGCGAACCGAGCCGCCTGACCTTGCAGGCCAAATCGCCGGCGCTGAACTTTTCCGCCAATGGCGAGGCCATGGCCGGCGCAAGACCGCATTTCGAGGGGCGTCTGGTCGCCTCCACCGAATCCCTGCGCGATCTGGTCCAGCTCATGCGCGGCGCCATTCCGCTGCCGCTGGCGCTCGGCCCCGCCTCGCTCGACGCGACTGCGGACGCAGGCCCCAAGGGCCTCAATCTCGCCGGCGTCCGCCTGAAACTCGATAATTCCGCCTATGAAGGCGCGCTGTCCTGGCGCTGGAACGAGGAGCGCGCGCAATTGTCGGGCACGCTTGCGACAGATCTGCTCGACATGCGCGATCTCGTACGCAATCTGCCGCCGCTCGTCGGCCGCGACGGCCATTTCAGCCGCGAGCAGATCGGCTGGCGCGACCAGATCGCGCTCGACATCGATCTGCGCGTATCCGCTGAACGCGCGATCTACGACCGCCTTCAGGCGCGCGATATCGCCGGCGCCCTGCTCCTGCGCGCAGGCCGTCTCGAAGCCTCGCTCGCCGAGGCCTCGCTCTACAAGGGCGCGCTCAAGGCTCGGCTCGTCATGGCGCCCGCCGATACCGGCGTCGTCGAGATGAAATCGGTGATCGAGGCGCGCGGCGTCGATATCGGCGCGCTCGGCTGGGACCGTTTCGGCGCAACGCAGCTTGCCGGCGCCGCCAATGTCAATCTGACGGTCGAGGGCGCCGGCGCCAGCGCCGACCAGATCGCGCGCAGCCTCAAGGGCAAGGCCGACATCGACTTCGGCAAGGGCGAGATCGTCGGCCTCGACGTCGCCCGTGTGCTGCGCCGCATCGAGAAGCGGCCGCTCGCCAGCGGCCTCGACCTCAACAACGGCCGCACGCCTTTCACGTCCGCGCGCATGTCCGCCGACATTTCCGGCGGCGTGGCGCATGTGACCGACGCACTCGTCCAGGGCGAGGGGTTTGCGATGACGCTTACCGGCTCAAGCCAGATTCCCGACCGCCAGATCGCGCTGCATGCGATTGTCGCAACCACCGCTTCCAAAGGAGAGAGCCCGTCGGACGCCACGAGCTTCGCCTTCGATATTCAGGGCCAGTGGGACAATGCGACATTGGCGCCGGACCCGCAGTCGTTCATCCGCCGCTCGGGCGCCGCCCGCCCCCTGCTCAGCCCCCGCAATTTCCAGTCCGGGCGCAAGGAAATGAGCGCCGAATAAAACGCGCTTCAGACCGCCGTTTCAAATCGCGCGGGAAAGATCGGGGTCAGGCCCCGCGCTTGCGGCCGGCAAGGCCGGATACGAGCAGCGCTATCCCGACCGCGGCAAGCAACAAAGAGGATATGGCGTTGATCTCGGGCGTAACCCCGAGGCGCGCCTGGCTGTAGATGCGCATGGGCAGCGTGGTCCAGCCCGGCCCCGAGGTGAAACTCGCAATCACGAGATCGTCCAGCGACAGGATGAATGCCAGCATGAAGGCGCTGACGAGGCCCGGCGCAAGCTGCGGCAGCACAATGCGCACAAAGGTGGAAACCGGCCCTGCCCCGAGATCCATCGCAGCCTCTTCCAGCGAACGATCAAGCCCTGCAAGGCGCGCGCGAACGACGACTGCGGCAAAGCACATGGAAAAGGTCGCATGCCCCGCCACAATGGTCCAGAAGCCGCGATCGAGGCCGAACGCCACGAAGATCAGCAGCAGCGACAGGCCGAGAACGACTTCGGGCAGCACCAGCGGCGCATAGACCGCGCCGACGAACAGGGTTCGCGTGCGAAAGGCGCCGAAACGCTCGAGCGCGAAGGCCGCCAGCGCGCCGTTGACGGTCGCAATGACTGCGGAAACCGCCGCAACCTGTAGACTGACGCGCGCCGACGCCAGAAGCTGCTCGTTGGAAAGCAGCGAAACATACCAGCACGTCGAAAAACCCGACCAGACCGTCGCCAGCTTGCCCGCATTGAAGCTATAGGCGACGAGCAGGAAAATCGGCGCGTAGAGAAAGGCGAATCCGAAGGCGAGCGTTGCGAGACGGGCTGCGTTCATCGCGTCGCCTCGCTGCGGGAGCGCCGCCGCTCGAACCAGAGAATGGGCCCGACCAGCAAGGCCAGCAAAACGATGGCGCCGGCGGAAGCCGCCGGCCAGTCGCGGTTCTCGAAAAAATCGTTCCACATGATGCGCCCGATCATCGGCGTATCGGAGCCGCCGAGCAGATCGGGAATGACGAATTCGCCAACCGCCGGAATGAACATCAGCAGCGCGCCCGCAATCACGCCGGGCGCCGACAGGGGCAGCGTGATCTTCCGGAAGGTTGTAAAAGCGCCCGCGCCGAGATCGGCGGCGGCTTCGCGCAAGGCGGCGTCCTGTTTTTCCAGCGCGTTGAAAATCGGCAGCACCACGAAGGGAAGATAGGAATAGACGATGCCGATAACGACAGCCGTATTCGTCGCAAATATCGCAAGCGGCCTGTCGATCAGACCAAGCGCCATCAGCGCATTGTTCAGAAAACCCTCGTCCTTGAGGATCGCGATCCAGGCGTAGACGCGGATCAGGAAACTCGTCCAGAACGGCGCGACCGCCAACGCTATCAGCGCCGGTCGGCGACGCGGATCGGAGCGCGCAATGGCAAGCGCCAGCGGATAGGCGACGAGAAGCGCCAGAAAGGTGGCGACGCCTGCGATTGCGAGCGACGACAGATAGGATTCGAGATAGAGCGGATCCTCGGCCAGGCCGCGATAGGCGGTAAATGCAAATTTTTCCGCCTGCGCCAGCCAGCCGGCCAGATTATCCGACAGGTTGAAAACGGGCTCGTATGGAGGTTGCGCGAGAACGGATTTCGACAGCGAAATCTTGGCGACCAGCGCCAGCGGCGCGAGAAAGAACAACGCCAGCCAGACATAGGGAACGGCAAGCGCCAGTCGCGCGCCAAATGCGAGGCGGCGGCCCATCACCCCTCCAGAACGACGCAGGCGGCGGCCTCGAAAGCGATCGCAACGGCTTCGCCCGGCGGCGGCGCAGGCTCCGCCGATGACGCGGAAATGCGCGCAAAGGCGCCAGAAGTCAGCAACACGCGAAAAATACGACGGTCGCCGCGATAGACGACATCGCGCACCACGCCCGCCAGACGATTGGCGCCTGCCTCTCCCGGGGCCGCAAAACGCATGCGCTCGGGCCGCACGGCCACGGCAAGCGGCCAAGCGCCGCCAGCAAGCGACAAAGCGCCGCCGGCAAGCGATGAAGGCGCAACCGCCTCGATCGGGCCTTCCGCCGTATCGAACCGCAAGACATCGCCCACCCGCGTCGCGCGCCCCTCGAAAATATTGATCTCGCCTATGAACTCCGCGACATAGCGGGAACGCGGACGCTCGTAGATTTCCGAGGGCGCGCCGATCTGCTCGATTTTACCGGCGCGCATGACGGCGATACGGTCGGCCATGGACATGGCCTCGTCCTGATCGTGCGTAACGACGACAAACGCAGGGCCGAGCCGCTTTTGAACGTCCATCAGCCTGAATTGCGTTTCCTCCCGCAGCTTGCGGTCGAGCGCGCCGAGCGGCTCGTCGAGCAGCAGGAGTTTGGCGCCGCGCGCAAGCGCCCGTGCGAGCGCTGCGCGTTGTTTCTGCCCGCCGGAAAGCTGATGCGGCCTGCGCTTTTCCAACCCCTGCAATTGCGTAAGGTCCACCATCTCGCCAACACGCTCCGCAATTTTCGCGCGCGACAAACCGGCGGCCTTCAGACCGAAGGCGATATTGTCGAATACGTTCATATGCGGAAACAGCGCATAGGACTGGAACATCATGTTCACGGGCCGGCGATGCGGGGGCATGTCGGTGGCCTCGGCGCCGTCGATCAGCACGCGGCCTCCATCGGGACGCTCGAAGCCCGCCGCAATACGCATCAGCGTGGTCTTGCCGCAACCGGATGGGCCGAGCAACGCGAAAAACTCGCCCGGCGCTACGGCCAGCGAAATCCCGTCGATCGCCAAAATTGCGCCGAACCGCTTCGTGACCCCCTCGAATTGCAGAACCGCTTTTTGCTGCAAAATCAGCCGCCCTCGCGCATCGCCTCGTTGAGGCGCGCTTCCAACGCCTGGGGCTTGAGCAGCACGAGCGCGCCGCGCGTTTTCTCGACCAGGCCTTCGTGCGCAAGGTTTGAAAATTCGCGCGTCACCTGCTCGCGCCGGCAGCCGATGCGCGCGGCCACGACATGATGATAGGGCGGCGGCGAGATAACGCGCTCGCCGGGATGGCCTGGACGCGGATGCGACAGGCGCAGCAATTCCGAATAGAGCCTGTGGCGCAGATCGAAGATCGCCATTTCGGCGAGCCGCGTATTCACGTCGCGCACGCGATAGGTAAGCAGGCGCAGAACCTTGTCGCAGGCGCTCTGGTTGGAAAACAGAATCTCGCGGAACGTGGCCGATTGCATGATCGCGACCTCCGCCTTGGTGAGCGCCGTGACATTCGCCGAGCGCTCGACGCCGTCGATCGCCGACATTTCGCCGAAGAATTCGCCGGCCTTGATATCGGCGAGAATGACCTCCTTGCCCGCCGCCGTGCGCAGGAGAACGCGCACGTCGCCGGCCAGCAGAAAATAGACGTTCGTCGACCTGTCCTCGAAATCGACGATGGTTTCGCCCTCGTCGCATTTCTTCCAGATCACGCGACGGTCGAATTCCTCGAAATCCAGGCCGACGACATCCTTGAAGAAGGCATGTCTGGCAAGAGACTGCATGGCCAATCCAATCTGACGCGCCGCCTCTGCGGCCAGAGCGCGAATGTACCACGCGAAAGTCCGCCGTCCACGGGAGATACGGGCTTATGGGTTGGCGCGCCGGGCAGCCTCCACCGTATTTGCCATCAGAAGCGGCACGGTCATCTGCCCGACGCCGCCAGGCACAGGCGTGATCGCGGCGGCGCGATGCAGGGCCTCGTCATAGGCGACATCGCCGGTCAACCTGTATTTTCCGTCCGCCGTCGGCACGCGGTTGATGCCGACGTCGATGACGATCGCATCCTCCCTGATCCAGTCGCCGCGCACCATGTTGGGCTGACCGACGGCGGCCACCACGATTTCGGCGCGGCGCACGACGCCGGCAAGATCGCGCGTGCGCGAATGGGCCATGGTGACGGTGGCGTTGGCGGCCAGCAGCAATTGCGCCATCGGCTTGCCCATGAGATTGGAACGGCCGATCACCACCGCTTCCGCGCCTTCCACCTTGCGCCCGAGCGCCCTGGCCGTGCGCTCGATCAACATCATCGAGCCGAACGGCGTGCACGGCGTCAGCGCGCGCGAAATCGCGCCGGTCGCCAAAAGGCCGGCGTTGACGGGATGAATGCCGTCGACATCCTTGCGCGGGTCGATGCGCTCCAGCGCATCCGCCGGATCGAGCCCGCGCGGAAGCGGCAATTGCACGAGAATGCCGTGAATGTTCGGATCGGCGTTGAGCTCGTCGATCAGCGCGTTGAGCCTGGCCTGCGCAATGTCGGCGGGCAGATTGTGCTGCACGGAATGAAAGCCGAGCGATTCAGCCATCCGGCTTTTCGAGCGCACATAGACGCCGCTTGCGGGATCCTCGCCCACCAGAACGACGGCAAGCCCTGGCTTCACGCCGCGCGAAAGCAGCTTTTGCGCTTTTGCGCGCGTCTCCTCGATCACCCCGGCCGCCGCAGCCTTGCCGTCGATGATGAGGGCCTTTTGGCCGGAGGGTCTCAGAAAATCGGTCATTCGGCGCTCGCGTGGCTGAGATTTTTCGCGTCGTTCTGTCAGATGGGCGCGGCGGCGCCAAGCACGGGCCCCTCTTTCCCGGTATTTTCCAGTGAAAAGCGCGCGCTGTGGCGCCCCGTGGCGCCGGGTTGCAGCAGCCGCATCGACGGCTTGTCGGCAAGTTCGCCCGCAAAGCCCACGGGATCGCCATGGCCCGTCCAGGCCTCGATGCACAGGAAGGGCGCGGGCGGACGCGCCCATAAGGCCAGATGCGGAAAATCCTCAAGCTCCACACGCAAGCCCTGCCCCGCGCCATTGTCGAAAACGGCGCCCCTGCTGGCGATGTCGAGGAAGCACAGGGCCTCCTGCGCCATCAATTGCGGCGTGAGGTCGAGACGGCGCCCATGCAACGGAATCCCGCGTCTTTCGGGCGAAAACAGGCCGCCCGGCGCAATGACGGGAATCTGATTGCACTCGAGCGCATCGAATATGAAAGCATGCGGCGTCGGCGCGCCGGCCAGCGGCCAGCAAAAGCCGGGATGCAGACCGAGCGCATAAGGCATCGGCTCGCTCCCGAGATTGGTCGCCTCCAGGGTCCAGACCAGCGCATGCGCCTCCAGCCGGTAGATGGCGTCCAGCCGAAAAGCGAAGGGATATGCGCGCAAGGTTTCGGCGTCGGCCTCCAGCCGCAGGCGGACGAAATTCTCGCGCCGCTCGACAACCGCAAAATCCCGGCCAGCCGCAAAGCCGTGCAAGCCCAGCGAATAGGTTTGTCCGCGATGGCAGACCTGCCCCGCGCGCGTCCAGCCGACGACCGGAAACAGGATTGGCGCCGTCTGCGCCCAGACCGCTGGATCGGCCCGCCACAGCAGATCGGTTTTCCCCACCGACCAGGCAAGCGGCTCGGCGCCGCACAGCCCAAGCCTCAGCCGTGCGTCCCCGCAGGCGATTTCGATCCGGTTCAGCGCCAGCCCGTGACGTTGGCGGCAAGCCGGGCGCGATTGGCCTCGACCTTGCGGCGGTAATTGCTGACCACGCGATGCGGACCGCCGCCGTTGGCCAGATGCAGCCCGGTCTCGACGGCGGCGAACGCCTTTTCCGAGACCATGCGCCGCGTTTCGCGCGCTGCGACCTCAGGCCCGCCGAGCGCCAGCCGCGTCATCCGCAGCGCAATCACACGCTGCGCCTCGAAGGCGAGCATCGTCATATCCACGGAGAGATTCAGAAAGGATCCAAACATCGTTTTTGACGCATTCGCAGAAATTGAATGCATGCATATAACATGTTCGTGCGTCCTGCACATTCGGGACGAAAGCACAGTGGAGAAAATTGCCTACAGCTTGACTCTTGACGGAGTCCCCCGAACAGATTCTAATCTGGTGATTCGCGCCGCTCGACGGAAGGCGATACGAACGGTCGACCTCGGAGGTACAGGTCGGCCGTTTCCGTTTGTGACGCAGGCAATCATTCGGCGTCAATCCAACGGATTGAGAGAGTGGTCGGAGTGGCGGGATTCGAACCCACGACCCCTTGTCCCCCAGACAAGTGCGCTAACCGGGCTGCGCTACACTCCGACTGCGCCGCTTATAGAGAAGCCTTTCGCGCCGCGCAACGCGCAAACCGCGCTTTGTCAGCCCAATCGCGCAGCGCGCAATATACGCGCGCATTCCGCGAGTTCGGCGGCAAGCTCCGCCGCCATTTCCCCCGGCATTTCCGTCGGTTTCGACTGGACCGCGGGCGCGGACGAAAATCCGGCGTCATCGTCTCCTTGCGGCGTTTGCGCGCTTTCCACCGCCTCGTCGTCCTCGTCGGCTCCGAACGCGAGCACGCTCTGGGCCGGCGCGACGCCCGCGCGCACGGCCGCCACCAGCGCACGCACGCCGTTTTCCTTCAGGAGACGCTGCACGCCCTTGATCGTATAGCCCTCGCCATAGAGCAGGGTCTTGATCGCACGCACCAATTCGACATCGTCGGGCCTGTAATAGCGCCGCCCCCCCGTGCGCTTCATCGGCTTGATCTGCGAGAATCGCGTCTCCCAGAAGCGCAGGACATGCTGCGGCAGTCCGAGTTCCTCGGCGACCTCGCTGATGGTGCGGAATGCGTCCGGGCTCTTGTCCATATGCGTTTCCAGATGCGCAAACATTCATCCGCGCATGAATTGCGCGCTTCTTGCCGCACTTGCCTTTGACGGAACCGGAGAAAGCCGGTCCGGTCGCCTGCAATCGGCGTCCCGGCCGCAGGCGCCTTGCCGGCGCGCAAACGGGCGGATGAATTCATCGTGCGTCCCGTCCGGGCGCGCAACGAATCGTCCGCCGATTTTAAGGCGCATTCAAAAAAATGCAGATATTTTCGGTCGAAGCGCGCACAACTCGGCGCGAGCGCGCTTCGATCCAAATTCAGCGCGCGGGCGCGCTTCGATCATTCTCGTCAATCATTCTCGTCAATCATTCTCGTCATCGAGATCGGCGCCGTCGATTTCCTTGCCGTTGACGCGCGATTTCAGCAAATGCGAGGCCTTGAACACAATCACGCGACGCGGCGAGATCGAAGCCTCCACCCCCGTCTTCGGATTGCGTCCGACCCTTTCGCCTTTGGCGCGGACAAGAAACGAACCGAACGACGAAAGTTTGACCGCTTCGCCGGCTGCAATGACATCGGAGATTTCGCCCAGAACGGTCTCGACCATAGAAGCCGATTCGGCACGCGATAAACCCACAGCCCTGTAAACAGCATCGGCAAGATCCGCACGTGTCACCGTCCGTGACTCCGAAGTATTGGATCCGTTCTTAAAATTGCCTTTCATATCCATAGCTTAACTCAAAAAATAAAGCCGAAATACTCCACCGTTATCGTCGGCGGCCCACGCCCCAAAATACACGGCCGTCACCGGAAACTTCCATCGAACCCGGTCTATGAAAAGCACGTTAAGCCCGTGCGCCCTGAGAACGCAAGCGGAATTCACTGTTTGTGTCCTACGGTTTTATTCTTACCAGCGAATGACAGCCGCCCCCCAAGTAAAACCGCCGCCCACCGCCTCGATCATCACGACATGGCCGGGCTTGATGCGCCCATCGCGGACGGCGACATCAAGGGCCAGCGGTATCGAGGCGGCCGAAGTATTGCCATGCAGCGCGACCGTCTTGATGACTTTTTCGGGAGAGATTCCAAGCTTTTCGGCGGATGCGTCGATAATGCGCGCATTGGCCTGATGCGGCACGAACCAGTCGAGGGTCTTCGCATCGATCCCCGATTCCCTGAACGAATCGAGCATGACATCGCCGACCTGCCCGACCGCATGACGAAAAACATCCTTGCCGATCATGCGCAGATGGCCGACCGTGCCCGTGGTCGAGGGGCCGCCGTCCACGTAGAGCTTTTCGCGATGGCGCCCGTCCGAGCGCAGATGCGTCGAGAGCACGCCGCGCCCGCCTTCGGGCTGGCGCTGGGCTTCCAGCACAATGGCGCCGGCGCCGTCGCCAAACAGCACGCAGGTCGTGCGGTCCTCCCAGTCGAGCAGACGCGAAAAAGTCTCCGCCCCGATCACCAGCGCGCGCTTGTGCGAACCCGAACGCAGGAACTTGTCCGCCGTGGACACCGCGAAAACGAAGCCCGAACACACCGCCTGCAAATCGAAGGCGACGCCGCTTCTGACGCCCAGCGCCGCCTGAATTTGCGTGGCGGCGGACGGAAACGTGTAATCAGGCGTCGACGTCGCACAGATGATGAGGTCGATGCTGTCGGCGGCAACGCCCGCGTTTTCGAGCGCTGCGCGCGCGGCCTGCGCGCCGAGCATCGAGGTCGTCTCGCCTTCGGCGGCGATATGGCGCTCGCAAATGCCGGTGCGCTGGACGATCCAGTCCGAAGTGGTGTCGACCATCGTCTCGAGGTCGGCATTGGTCAGCGTCCTGGCCGGCAGATAGGAGCCCACTCCCAGCACCACAGAGCGCAATTCGTTGACTTCGTTCTGGTTCGCCCCATCGAGCATGGCGTGCCTGTTATCCTTGACTTGTGTCTGGGTCGCGCGCAGGGGCGGCGCTGGCCTCCGCCTCGTTCGACAACATCATGGTTTCGCGGATTTTATCGAGCAATCTGTGGCGGACCATGTCGTAACCCACTTCGATGGCGCCGGCGAAACCGACGGAATCCATGCCGCCGTGGCTTTTGATGATCACGCCGTCGAGGCCGAGAAACAGGCCGCCGTTTGCACGGCGCGGATCGATTTTTTCCTTCAGCGCCGCAAAAGCGCCGCGCGCCATCAAGGCGCCGAGCTTCGACATCAGCGAGGACCGGAAGGCCTCGCGCATATATTGCGCGATCTGCTTGGCCGTGCCCTCTGCGGTCTTGAGCGCGATATTGCCGGTAAAGCCTTCGGTGACGACCACATCCACCGTGCCCCGGCCGAGATCGTCGCCCTCGACGAAGCCGCGATAGTCGATCGTCGGAATATTGGCCTCGCGCAGACGCCGGGAGGCGGCCTTGACCTCCTCCAGCCCCTTGATTTCCTCCGCGCCGACATTGAGCAGGCCGACTGTCGGCCGGTCGATATGGAAAAAGATGCGCGCCATCGCCGAGCCCATGACGGCCATGTCGAACAGATGTTCGGAATCCGCCCCGATCGTCGCCCCGACATCGAGCACGATGGATTCGCCGCGCAGCGTCGGCCAGATTCCCGCCAGCGCCGGCCTCTCTATGCCCGGCAGCATGTGCAGGCAGATCTTCGACATGGCCATGAGCGCGCCGGTATTGCCGGCCGAGACCGCCGCATCCGCCTCGCCCTTTTTCACGGCGTCGATCGCAAGCCACATCGACGAGCCGCGCCGCCCCGCGCGCACCGCCTGGCTGGGCTTGTCGTCGTTCTTCACGACAACCTCGGTGTGGCGGACTTTCGAGACTGCGGCCAGTCTCGGATGCTGTTCGAGAAGCGGCGCAATCTGCTTTTCGTCGCCGAAGAACAGATAATTCGTATCCGGACGCCGGTCGCGGGCGATAGCCGCTCCTGGAACGACCACGGCCGGACCGAAATCGCCGCCCATGGCGTCGAGCGCGATCCGCACGCCATTCGTCATTTGCACCAGGACTCCGTCAAAAGCCCCGCATCGGTCGCCGGGCGGCGGACCATAGCGGCTCAGGCGGCTATGGCAAACGGTTTTTGGGGGCTTTCCACCAGGGAACCGCTCCCGGGGCCAAAGCGCTCACGCCCGCCCGCCCGGTTTTTTCGCACGTTGCGCCAGTTCGGCAAAGGGCGAGATTGTCGCAACCGCCGCCTGTGGCCCGGCAAAGGCGACGCCGGGTTTGCGTGGATAGGGATTAATCCCTATTGTCAGGAATTCACTGGCGAGCGCGCCGAGATCGACCTTGCCGTCCACGATCTCGTCGGGCGCGTCGAGATCGTCCATACCCTCCTCGTCCTCGGGCGCCGGTTCCTGGCTCCCGCGCCGGCGTCTGCTCATGCGCGCATCGTCCGCGCGCATCTTCTTCGGCGCGCGCGCCGGCTCGAACTCGACATCGACGGGTTCGACGATCTCGCTCTCGAAGGGTTCGAGGCTGACGACGCAAATCTGCGTCACGGTCGCACGAAACTCGCCCGTCACATGCAGCCCCTCGCGCCCGCGCCGGGCCGCATGCAGGATGGCCTTCGCCGAAGAAATCGCCGGCAGCCCATTGAGCGCGGCGAGTTTTTCAAGCTGGGCGGCATCCGCGTCCAGCACGATGTCTGCGCCCTGCGGCGGCACTTCGCCGACATTGAGCGGCGCCGACCAGACGGGCGGCTCGCGCGGCGGCCCGGATTTGCTTGAGACGTCTTTGCTCACGGCGCTTCCTCCGGCGCGGGAAGGGGAACGGGCCCTTTTTCAAAGGCCGAAATCGGCGCGCCGGCAAGCATCGCCTCCGCCCGCAGGACATAGCGCGCAAGCGGCAGGGCTATGCTGGCGTCGGCCTCGGCGCGGCCATGGACATTGCGCGCAAGCGCAATCGCAAGCGCTGCCTCGCCCTGCCCGAGCGCGGCCTCGTAGGCCGTGCGGCGGCCATTGTAATCGGCAGCGAGGCGGGCGATGCGCTTGGGCACGGCGAGATCGCCGACGCCCATTTCGCGCAAGGCCCGGTCCATCGCCGCAAACAGATGATCCGACAGATCCTGCGCCATCTGCGGTCCGGGTTCGGCCATGCCCGCAAGTCGCTTGACCGTCAGAAAGATATGCAGCGCCAGCATATCGAAACGGCCTTCGAGCGTATCCGGCGCGCCATAGGGCGGCAGAAAAAGCGCCGGCTGCCGCGCCGCCGCCATGATCTCTCCATAGAGACGCGCAACCGCCGCCTTGCGGGACCTGGTGGAAAACAACTTGAAGATCATGGTGACGACTTGACGATTTGAGTTACGGACGCGCGGCGGGGCCTGCGATGGCGATCCCGGATCAATTGCGCAGCGATCTTGCAATTGCACATTCCGGGGGTTAGGCATCGCCAGCGCCTGAAGCAGGTTCGATATACAAGTCTGAATTTCAAGTCCAAGTTTGATCTCAGAGTTTGATGTTAGAGTTTGGTGCGACGGGTTTGGCGCAGCGGGTTTGGCTGTGGCATGAAGATGCGGAGTTTGGGGATGCGGAGCGTGAGGATGGCCATGGAGGACAAGCGGCAATTGCTGGCGCCGGCGCGGCTGGCTCTCATTCTCGCTCTTGCCGTTCCGCTGGGCGGCTGCGCGACCGGCACATTGCCCGGCCTGAGCTATGACGGCGTGGTGCAGCGCGGCTATCAGGCTGACGACGCCACCCTGAACCAGCTTAAGAACGGCCTTTCCAAGGAGAAGACGCTCGCCCTGCTCGGCACGCCGTCCACGACGTCCACGGTCGGCGGCGACGCCTGGTATTACGTCAGCCAGACGGTTTCGCGCCCTGTCGCCTTCATGCGCCAGCGCGTGACCGACCAGCGCGTGCTCGCGGTCTATTTCAGCAAGGGCAATGTCCAGCGCGTCGCCAATTACGGCCTGCGGGACGGCCGCCTCTTCGATTATATCTCGCGCACGACGCCAACCGCCGGCGGCGACGAGAGCTTCGTCCAGAACATGATCAAAGGCCTGCTGAAGTTCACGTAAGGCCTCGCGATGAATGCGCGCGGCGTCGCTGTGGCGCTGCGCGGCGGCCGGGACATCATTTTTCCAAGACGCTCACTTTTGTTGACACTCACTTTTGTTGATGCCGACTTTGTTGGCGCCGGCCTTGTCCGCAAGGCCGTGAACGCGTGCGTCGAGCGCGCACATAGTCGACGTCGCGCGCCGCGGCCGGCGATCCGATCGCGATCGAAATGCCGGACGGCCCGTTTCGGGCGCTCGCGCCAGTATTAGAGCAATTCCAGCAAAAGTGGATACCGGTTTTGCGTCCGGAATTGCGGAAAATCAAATAGTTAGAGCGTTGGAACGATTCAATGAAAAGCGGAAACGCTCTAAGAATCAAGACCTGAAGCAGCGCCGATTTTCGATTCCGCCTCAGTGACTTGCCTCGGCAGGCTGAATCAATTCGCGAGGCGTCAGGCCTTCTTCACGAACTCGGTCCTGAGCACCAGGCCCTTGATCGTGGCCGAGCGGCATTCGATCTCGTCCGGATTGTCGGTGAGCCTGATGTTCTTGAACGTCGTCCCGCGCTTGAGCGTCTCGGACGCGCCCTTCACCTTCAGGCTCTTGATGATGGTGACGCTGTCGCCGTCGGCCAGGATGGTTCCGTTGGAATCGCGGGTTTCCATTATTCAACTCCAGAGTTTGCTACCCAAAGAAAAGGGCGGGGATGATCCCCGCCCTGAGCTTGCCGATGTCGTAGCCCGCTCAATGCGCCAGGATCGCCAGCAGCAGCAGCGCCACGATATTCGTGATCTTGATCGCCGGGTTCACGGCGGGGCCGGCGGTATCCTTGTAGGGGTCGCCGACGGTGTCGCCGGTCACCGAGGCCTTGTGCGCCTCCGAGCCCTTGAGGTGCTTCACGCCGTCCTTGTCGACAAAGCCGTCCTCGAAGGACTTCTTGGCGTTGTCCCAGGCGCCGCCGCCGGACGTCATCGAGATGGCGACGAACAGGCCGTTGACGATCACGCCGAGCAGCATGGCGCCCAGAGCCGCAAAGGCCGAGGCCTTCGAGCCCGAGATCGCGAGAACGCCGAAATAGGCGACGAACGGAGCAAGCACCGGCAGCAGCGAGGGAATGATCATTTCCTTGATCGCCGCCTTGGTCAGCATGTCCACCGCACGGCCGTAGTCCGGGCGGTCCTTGCCTTCCATGATGCCGGGCTTTTCCTTGAACTGGCGGCGCACTTCCTCGACCACAGAACCCGCCGCGCGGCCGACCGCCGTCATCGCGACGCCGCCGAACAGGTAGGGAATGAGGCCGCCGAAGATCAGGCCCGCCACGACGTAAGGATTGGACAGGTCGAAAGTGACCGGCCCCATGCCCTGGAAGTACTTGGCGCCCGACTTCGCGAAGGTCTCGAGGTCGTTGGTGTAGGCGGCAAACAGCACCAGCGCGCCGAGGCCCGCCGAACCGATCGCATAGCCCTTGGTGACCGCCTTGGTCGTGTTGCCGACGGCGTCGAGCGCGTCGGTCGACTGGCGGACTTCCTTCGGCAGGCCCGCCATTTCGGCAATGCCGCCGGCATTGTCGGTGACGGGGCCGAAGGCGTCGAGCGCAACGATGATGCCGGCAAGGCCGAGCATGGTCGTGACCGCGATCGCCGTGCCGTAGAGGCCAGCGAGCTGGAAGGTGGCGATGATGCCGCCCACGATGACGAGCGCCGGCAGCGCCGTCGATTCCAGCGAGACCGCGAGGCCCTGGATCACGTTGGTGCCATGGCCCGTGACCGAGGATTGCGCGATTGACACCACCGGACGCTTGCCCGTGCCGGTGTAATATTCGGTGATCCACACGATCAGGCCGGTGACGACCAGGCCGATGACGCCGCACTCAAACAGCGCAACGCCGGTCACCGTCACGCCCTTGGCCGTGCCGAGCGCGCCCCAGCCCGTAACGAACTGGGTGGCGATCGCAAGGCCGCCGATCGACAGAACGCCGGCTGCGATCAGGCCCTTGTACAGCGCGCCCATGATCGAGTTGTTGGCGCCGAGCTTCACGAAATAGGTGCCGATGATCGAGGTCACGATGCAGGCCGCGCAGATCGCCAGCGGATAGACCATCGAATTCACAAGGCCTGCCTGTCCGGCAAAGAAGATCGAGCCGAGCACCATGGTGGCGACGACCGT
>JBKDZW010000068.1:0-25780 GCA_047971685.1 Rhodoblastus sp. | reverse complement strand
CGTCGGCTGGATCGCGCATGGGAAGGTATTGTTCGTGGATGCGCTCGTGTTGTTGGGGGGTGGGGGGGTGGGGGTTTGGGGGGGTGGGGGTGGGGTTTTGGTGGGGGAGTCCAAGCGCTGAGGCGCCCAGGCGCACAAGACAAGGCGGCGTGACGCCAGACAAGTTCATCGGGATAGGCGCGCGCTCTTTCGGGCGCGCGTTTTTTTTGCAGCCGCTCCGATGGAGCGGCCAATCAATGCGCGCAAAATTTGCTCGATACTGCCTTTTGCAAGCAATCTGCGATGCGGAAGCGTTTCAGACGTCGTGTCGCCACAAAATTTCCGCCGATAACATCTTTATTGTTTCCGCAATACACAAGTTAATAACCTGTAAACTCCAGCAAACCTTCGATCAACCATCAATAATTTATTTGCGTTGCAAAAAAATCACATGCAAAAAATCCATAAATAATAAAGTGTTGCAGAAATTTTCGTCATCCCGGCGTCATTTGCTTGTCTTAGACAAAGGATGCGATTTGGCTTAATCCCTGTCCCGGACGAACAAGAACAAGCTGAATTCGACACAATATCAACCTGTTTCGGAAAACTATCATGTACAACTATAAGTTGATGCTTCTGGGATGCGCTGCGACGCTGGCCACCGTTTCGGCCGGCCATGCCGCCGACTTGCCGACACGCAAGGCCGCGCCCGTACAATACGTCAAGATCTGCGACGCCTACGGCGCCGGATTTTTCTATATTCCCGGCACCGACACCTGCCTGCGCATCGGCGGCATGGTAAAGACGGAAATCGCCGCGTCCAACACCGGCTATCGCGTCAATCTGCCCAACCTGAACACCGCCAGCGCCGTCGCCGCCGTCAATCTGGCGACCTTTGCGCCCGCAGGCGGCTACATCCCCGCCTATTGGCCCTCCCAATCGCGCGATGCGGTCGGCTGGAACGCCGAGGGGCGCGTCGAACTCGATGCGCGCACCCAATCGCCCTGGGGCACGGTCCGCGCCTTCATCCGCGTGTCCTCCTATTTCGGCTCGGGCGCGACCGCCAATACGGGTTCGCTCTCCAACGCCTTTCTCGGCCAGCCCAACCTCGGCACCCTGGCGGCGCGCGAATCCACGCTTCTCGACAAGGCCTTCATCCAGTTCGCCGGCCTGACCATGGGCCGCGTGTCCTCGATGTTCGACTTCTACGGCAACGCCGTCGGCTATTCCGGCATGCGCGGCTCTGTCCAGACCGTCAATGCGCTCGCCTACACCATGGTGTTCGCCGGCGGCGTCTCCGGCACGCTGTCGATCGAAGACGCGGTTTCGCACCGCGCGGCGGCCGGCAATGTCGTCGCCTACAACAATGGCCTTATCGCCGGCGCCCCGATGTCCCAGTTCCTGGGCACGCGCATGCCCGACATCGTGGCCAATCTGCGCATCGATCAGCCCTGGGGCTCGGCGCAATTGTCGGGCGCGGTGCATCGCGTCGGCGCGGGCCTTTACAATGTCGCGGGCCTGTTCCCCGGCGCGGTTCCCCCGGTTCCGGCCAACATCATGCTGAACCAGAGCGACAAGATCGGCTACGCCATCCAGGCCGGCGTGAAGTTCAATCTGGACATGCTGGCCCCGGGCGACGTGTTGTGGTTGCAGGCGACCTACGCGCGCGGCGCGATCGGTTATGTCGACGGCTCCAACCTCTCCTACAACGGCGGCGTCTATTCCAGCACGGCCTATGGCATCGGCGCCGGGCGCATGTCCTCGGGCATCGGCTGGCACGGCGGTTCGCTCGAATCGGATTGCGTGTGGACCTATAGCGGCGCCTGCGACATGTCGAAGTCGTTTGCGGTCGTCGGCGCCCTGCGCCATTTCTGGACCCCGACCGTCAGCTCGACGCTCACGGCCAATTACTATCAGGTCAATTATTCCAACGCCTCGCTCAATCCCGTTCCGGGCGCGCTGTCCGTCGGTTCGACGATCTCCGGCGTCGGCGTGACCAATTACAAGGAAGTCCAGCTCGCCGCCGGCCTGATGTGGAACCCCGTCAAGGGCTTCGAGCTCGGCACGGAATTCACCTGGCAGCACGGCATCACCAGCCGTCCGGTCGGTCTTGCTTCGGATGCGGTGCTGCTGTCGTCCGGCATGCCCGCCTTCAAGAGCCAGGCCGATCTCTACCGCCTGCGGGTGCGCGCGATGCGTCAGTTCTGACAGCTATCGGCTTACAGCAATCGACCCGGCCCTTGCGGCCGGGTTTTTTGTTGGGCGACTTCCAGAATATTGCGCGCCGCCGCAAGGCTGGGCGGCTCGCCGCTTTCAGGCGTCAGGAAGCGGTCGATAGTGCGGAAGGCGGCAAGCTGCCTGTCACGCCCGGCGCCTTGCGTGAACAGCGGCGCGAGCGCCTGCGACAAGACGGTCTCGTTGCACTCGCCTTGCAGGAATTCGGGAACGACATTTTCGGCCAGCACGAGATTGGCGAGCACGACCGAATTGACGTTGATGAAATATTTGGCGAGCCCTTCGATCGCCGAAACCTTGTAGGCGACGACCATGGGCACGCCGGCAAGCGCCAGTTCGAGCGTGGCTGTGCCCGAGGCGACGAGCGCTGTGCGCGCGCGCCTGAAGGCCGCCAGTTTTTCGCGCTCGCCCAACACCACCTGCGGCTTGTACGGCCACGAGCGCAATTCCTCGCGAATTGCGCCTTCCAGATGCGAGACCGCCGGCAGGATCGCCTCCATGCGCCGCCCATGTTGCGCAACGCGATGCAGCGCCTGCCCGAACACCGGCATCAGCCGCTCGATCTCCGAGCGTCGCGAACCAGGCATCAGCAAAAAGACCGCGGGATCGTTTTCGCGCGCGCGCGCTTCTTCCGCATTCGGGCGCAATTCATCGAGATGTTCGACCAGGGGATGGCCGACGAAAACGCAGGGCGGGCCGCCGAGCCTTTCGTGCGCGGCCGGCTCGAAGGGAAAGAGCGCGAGCACGCGATCGACATAGGCGCGCATTTTTGCCGCCCTGCCCGGCCGCCACGCCCAGACCGACGGGCTGACATAATCGACGATGGGGATTTCCGGCGCGCGCGCGCGCACCTTCTTCGCCACCCTGTGCGTGAAATCCGGGCTGTCGATGAGAACGAGCACGTCCGGTCTTGCCGCAACGATTGCGCGCGCGGTTTCCTCGATGCGCGCCAAAAGCTGCGGCAGGCGCGCTGCGACCGAGACGAAGCCCATGACCGCGATTTCCTCCAGCGGAAAGAGGCTGACCAGCCCTTCCCCCGCCATCGCGTCGCCGCCGAGCCCCTCGACATGCGCATCGGGCGCAAGACGGCGCAGCCCGGCCCTCAGCTTCGCGCCCAGGAGATCGCCGGATTTTTCACCCGCGACGAGACAGATGCGCATCTTTCACCCGGTCCTTCACGCGCCGTCGCGCGGCTTGCAGAGCGGGCGGTCGCCGACCTCTCGCAAGAAGGCGACGAGCGCTGCAACATGCTCGTCCTCGCCGAGCGTTCGTTCGGCCTCCGCAATACGCGCGGCAAAAGACGCCTTGCCCTCGAAGATCAGGCGATAGGCGGCTTGCAGACTGGCGATGGTCTGGCGGGAAAAATTGCGGCGACGAAGGCCGACGAGATTGAGGCCGGCCAGATGCGCGCGATTGCCGAACGCAAGGCCATAGGGCGCAAGATCGCCCTCAAGCCCCGAGAGCCCGCCAATGAAGGCGTGCGCGCCGATACGCGAAAATTGATGAACGGCGACGCCGCCGCTGAGAATGGCGAAATCGCCGATGCGCACATGGCCCGCGATCATCACGTTGTTGGACAGGATCACATCGTCGCCGATGCGGGAATCGTGGCCGACATGGGCCTGGGCAAGCAGAACGCAGCGGTCGCCGACAATCGTCGTCATGCCGCCCCCCGCCGTGCCGGTATTGGCGGTGACGCCCTCGCGAACGATGCAATCGGCGCCGATGCGAAGCGTTGAATCCTCGCCGCGATATTTGAGATCCTGCGGCGCAGAGCCCAGTGCGGCGAAGGGATGGATTTTCGTGCGCGCGCCGATGGTCGTGCGCCCCGCAAGGACGACGTGCGAGACGAGTTCAACGTCCTCGTCCAGCTCGACATCGGCCCCGATCGTGCAGAACGGCCCGATCTTTACGCCGGCGGAAAGCCGCGCGCCCGCAGCGACAATGGCGGTGGGATGAAGATCGCCCATCGCGCGCCGGAAACTCAGGCGGTCGGCGGCGCGAGCATCGCGCTGATTTCGGCCTCGCAGACCAATTGGCCATCGACCATGGCGCGACCGGAATACCACCACATGTTGCGGCGCTGGTTGAGTTTTTTCATGTGATATTCGAGGCGGTCGCCCGGCAGCACGGGCTTGCGGAACTTTGCTTTGTCGATGGTCATGAAATAGACGAGGCTGGGCTTTTCGCCCTTGCCATGCGCCTGGATGCAGATGGCGCCCGCCGTCTGGGCCATGCCTTCGATGATGAGCACGCCGGGATGTACGGGGCGCTCGGGAAAATGCCCCTGAAACTGCGGCTCGTTGATCGTGACGTTCTTGATGCCGATGCAGGACTGGTCGCCGTCGATCTCGACGATGCGGTCGACAAGCAGAAACGGATAGCGATGGGGAAGCGAGGCCAGAATCTTCTGGATGTCGAAGGCCTCGAGTTGTTTTGGCGCCGGCTGGCTCGTCACGTTCTCGTCTCCGCTTGCGTTTAGCGCGCAATCATTTGCGCGTCTTGTTTGCATCCTTGTGCGCGCCTGCGCGGCGTTCGCGCGCGGCGCCCTTGAGAAACAGGCGCAGATCCCGCGCGGGCGTTCCGCCGACGCTGGCGCCGGGCGCGACATCGCGCATGACGCCCGATTGCGCCGCTATTCGCGCGCCTGCGCCGATATGCAGATGGCCCGCGACGCCGCTCTGCCCGCCGACCATGACGAAATCGCCAAGTTCGGTCGAGCCGGCTATGCCGACCTGCGCAACGATCACGCAATGACGGCCGACCACGACATTGTGGCCGATCTGCACGAGATTATCGATCTTGGTCCCCTCGCCGACGATGGTGTCGCGCGTGGCGCCGCGATCGAGCGCGCTGCCTGCGCCGATCTCGACATCGTCCTGCACGATGACGCGGCCGAGCTGCGGCACCTTGAGATGGCCGCTGCGCCCCAGCGCAAAGCCGAAACCATCCTGTCCGATGCGCACGCCCGCGTGCAGAATCACGCGGTCGCCGAGCAAGGCGCAGCTCAGGGTGGAGCCCGCGCCGATCGCGCAATCGCGGCCGATGCGCACATCCGCGCCGATGACGACATTCGCGCCGACCTGCGTGCCCGCGCCAATTTCCGCGCCAGATCCGATGACGGCGCCTGGCGCGACATCGACGCCGGGCTCGAGACGGGCCTGCGGATGCACATGGGCCTGCGCAGCGACGCCTTGCGCGAAAATAGGCGCCGCACGCAAACTGTCGGGCACGAGGCGAGCCGCCAGCCGCGCAAAAGCGCGATATGGCTCGTCGACAACAAGCGCTGCAACATTTTCAGGCACACGCCCGACGAGCGCCGGACGCACCAGGCAGGCGCCCGCGCGGGTCGCGGCAAGCGCCTGCGCGTAGCGCGGATTGTCGTAATAGGCGAGATCGTGCGAACCGGCGCGCTCCAGCGCCGCCAACCCCTCGATGCGGCGCGCAGCGAAGCGCGCGTCGAATTGCGCATCGACGATCAAAGCGAGATCGCCAACCGTCGGCGCGCTCGACAGGGAAAAGAAAAAGGGCTCGCTCATTCCGTCCGCCAGGCCTTTCCGCCATTGGCGGTCAGCTTTTATAGACCCGCCCCTTATCCAGGCAAACGGCATCGGTCCGAATGGGCGCCAAACGAAAACGGCCCCCGAAGGGGCCGTTCTTGTCTGTCAGGCAGAACTCAGAAGCTGCCGCCGCCCGAGAAGCGGAAGAATTGCGTCTGATCGTAAGGCGACTTGGATAAAGCCTTGGCGAAATCGAAGCGAATCGGACCCATCGGCGAATCCCAGAGCAGCGAGGCGCCGATCGAGGTGCGGATCTTCGTCGTGTCGCCGCCGACCTGCAAGCAGGTGCCCGGACCATACCAGGGCGCGGAATAGGCCGCAACGCAGCCCGTCGACGCCAAAGCCGGATTGCCGCCATAAAGGAACACGTCCTGAGCGGTGGTGAAATGGGTGCGGCCACTGTAGTCCCAGACCGTACCGGCGTCGGCAAAGACCGCGCCCTTCAGGCCCAGTTCGCGCGGCATGCCCCATATCGGGAATTGCGCTTCGATGGAGGCGCCGAGGTATTTCGAGCCGCCGAGCGAATTGCCCTGCCAGTTGAAGGGGTTGGAAATGTCGCGCGGGCCAATGCCGCCCGGCGCGAAGCCGCGCACCAGCGAAGGACCGGGATTGAACTGGTCGGTCACACGCAGCTTGTAGCTGCCGAAGCCCGACATGGCGCCGCCCTGGATACGGGCGAATGCGACGACATTGTCGAAGATTTCCCGATAGTAGCGGGCGTCGCCGGTCGTGCGGATGAAGCGCGAGTCGCCGCCGGCGCCCGCAATGTCGAGATTGATGGCGGCATAAACGCCATCCGTCGGCTTCTTGGGATTGTCGAGCGTCGAATAGGCCAGGGTATAGCCGAACAGCGACGTGATGGTCGTGCCCTGCTGCGCCTTGATGGCGATCGAGGCTTCGCCGTTGTTGGCGCAGTTCAGGAAGATGCTCGCCGGCCAGAAGCCGAAGCCCGCCGGCCCCGGCGTGATGCCCGGAAGCGGATAGGAGCAGTCGTTGTAGGGATGCTGATAATCGTTCGGGATCGACAGATAGGTCGAATAGATCGAATAACGCGGCGCAAACGTGATTTCGTCGGTGATCGGAACCGCCGCGCGCAACGTGCCGCCAACAGTCGTCGTGTTGTAGACGCTGTATTTCGACCTCGTGTTCTTCTTCACGTAAAGATCGAAACCGACCGCCACGCGCATGTCCATGAAATAGGGCTCGGTGAAGTTGAACTCGAGACCTTTGGTGCGCTGGCCGATGGTGGCGGCGGCGCGGACATATTGACCGCGCCCCATGAAGTTGGATTCGCTGACGGAGACTTCCGCGATGAAGCCATCGGAGGTCGAATAGCCGCCCGACACCGAGAAATTGCCCGTGGGCTGGTCTTCGACATCCACATTGATGATCACGCGGTCGGGCGCGGAACCCGGCTCGTTGGTGATGCGGACCTTCTTGAAATAGCCAAGGCTGTTCAGACGGCGCTCGGCGCGGTCGATCAGGACGCGGTTGTAGGCGTCGCCCTCGCCGATATCGAATTCTCGCCGCACCACGTAATCGCGCGTGCGGGTGTTGCCGCGCAGGTTGATGCGCTCGACATAGACGCGCGGGCCTTCGTCGATCTGGAAATCGACGCTGACGGTCCGGGCGGCCTGGTCGCGGGCGCCGAGCGGGCGCACCTGCGCGAAGGCATAGCCGCGGCTGGCGAGCGCCTTGGTCAGGGCCTCGACCGTTTTCTCCACCTGATCGCCATTATAGATCTCGCCGTCCGACAGACGCACCAGCGGCATCAGCGATGCGCCGGGCACGTTGGGCAGGTTCGACTGCACGCCCACATGCGACACGCGGAACTGCGGCCCCTCGTGGAGAGCGATATTGACGATGTAGCCGCCCTGGGCCGCGTCGTAATGGGCCTCGTTACTGACGACCTGGAAGTCGGCGTAGCCGTTCTTCAGATAATAGCGGCGGATCAGTTCGAGATCGGACGCGATGCGGTCGGGATCGTAATTGTCGGTATTCTTCAGGAACGACAGGAAGTTCATTTCCGTCGTCTGCATCAGGCCGATCAGCTTGCCGCTCGAATAGGCATGATTGCCGGTGAAATTGATGGATTTGACGCCCGTCTTGTCGCCTTCGTGGATCGTATAGACGACATCGATGCGGCCATTGGGCAGATTCACGGTGCGATAGCTGACCTGCGCGGCGGCGCGACCGGAACGCTTGTAGATTTCCTTGATTCGCTCGACGTCCGAGGACGCGACCGAGGCGGAGAAGGGCCCGCGCGAGCGCAATTGCATCTCGGGCAGAAGCTGCTCGCCCTTGATCTTGCTGTTGCCCTCGAAGGCGACGCGATTGATGATGTTGTTTTCCGAGACCCGCACGACCACGCTGGAGCCGTGACGGCTCACGCGCACCGAGGAAAACAAGCCGCTTTCACGCAGCGCCTTCTCGCCGGCCGCGACGCTGGCCGCGTCGGAGCCGTTGAAATAGGAACGCACGACATCGGACTCGACGCGGCTGTTGCCCTGAACCGTAATCGATTGCGCATGTGCAAGGCCCGAAAACCCGACCGCCCCCACCAGGGTTCCGATCAAAGCGCTGGTCATAGCCGAGCGGACCCCAAATCCCGAGCGGGCCCCAAATCCCGAGCGGGCCCCAAATCCCGAACGGGCCCCAAATCCCTGCGTACGGTGCATTACGCCGATCCCTGCTCTATCCTGCGACCGCCTCTGGCGGCGGGCCGCGCACGACTAAAGCGCGCAGCCATTTCAATATTGCTTGGTCGAGCCCTTTTTCAGGCTCGACCGCACGTTGCTTCTATCCGGTTTACGTTAATCTGCAAATGCAGATCAACCCTTTACCCGGCCTTTTTGGCCAAGCGTTGCCTGCGCGACACAAACATGGTGGACAAACCCTTAACCGCGCAAAATCCATTTCAGAATCGGCGGCCCCAGGCGCGCTATGTCATTATAGGTGGCCAGAACCATCAACCCGCCCACGACGGCGATGCCGATGCGGAAGCCGATCTCCTGCGCCCTTTCGTTGAGGGCGCGGCCCTGGATCGCTTCGATGGCGTAGAACAGAAGATGACCGCCGTCGAGTAAGGGAATTGGCACAAGGTTGAGCAGACCGATCGAAATCGAGAGAATCGCCACCAGATTGAGCAGAGCCGCCACCCCGATCTTGGCCATTTCGCCCGAAACCTGGGCAAGGCCGGCCGGCCCCGCGAGCTGATCCGGGCTTTCCTTCCCGATAACGAGGCCGCCGAGATAGCCGGCTGTCTGGCGCACTACAAACCAGGTCTCCTGCACGGCGAGCCGGAGCGAATCAACCACGCCATAGCTTTCGGTGCGCCAATCCTCGGGCTTGCCCCCGGCCTGGACGCCGAGCAGGCCGATGCGGGCCTTGCCGATGGAGGATTCCATTTCCTTCATGCGCGGCGTGGCGGTCAGGGTCACGCCCTTGCCGGCGCGATCCACGAGGAAAGTCAGCGCCACATCCGGCGATGTCGTGACGATGCGCTGCAATTCGTTGAAGCTGTCGATCTTGCGCCCGTCGATCTCGAGCACGATGTCGCCCGCCTTGAAGCCGGCGGCCTCGGCGGCGCTGCCGACCGCGACGCTGGCTACGCGCGGGGACAGAATGGCCCGGCCCAGTACAAAAAACACAGACGCGAAAATGGCGATCGCCAGAATGAAGTTGGCGATCGGGCCGGCGGCCACCGTGGCCGCCCTCTTCCAGATCGGCTGGGCGGCGAATGTCACCGCGCGTTCGGCGGCGGGCATGGCGTTAACGGCCGTATCGTCCGTCATGCTCGCGCCGTTGGCGTCGCCATGGAATTTCACATAGCCGCCCAGAGGCAGCGCCGCCACGCGCCAGCGCGTGCCGTGCTTGTCGACGAAGGCGAACAATTCCGGCCCAAACCCGATGGAAAAGGCGTCGACCTTGATGCCGCAGCGGCGCCCGACCCAGAAATGTCCGAGTTCATGGAAGAAGACGACAATCGTCAGGACGACGATGAACGGGATCACATAGAGCCCGACCGAATACAACGCATCTAGCATGTGGCCTCCGGTTCCGCCCCTAACCTTCGACCAGACTGCGGCGGAAGGGGGGCGAAATGGTTACTGAACCGTTACCATGCCGGATCGCAACTTAACCGCCAAGGAGGCCCGGGAACTTTCTCTTACAATATGGTCAACGGCCAGAGCCTCCTCGATCGAGGCGGGCGCGCGCAGGCCGTTTTCGCGCGCCGCCCTCTCGCAGGCCTCGCCCACGATGTGGGCGATGTCGGGGAAGGAAATGGCGCCGGACAGAAAAGCCTCGACCGCGATTTCATTGGCCGCGTTCAGCACGGTCGGCATCGCCCCGCCCTGCTTCAACGCATCCATCGCCAGCCCCAGAGCCGGGAAACGGGCAAGGTCGGGCCGCTCGAAGGTCAGGGTCGCCACTTCGGCGAGGTCGAGCCGCTTGGCCCTGGTCAAAAGGCGTTCGGGCCATGCCAGGCAATGGGCGATCGGCACGCACATATCGGGGGCATAGAGGCTCGCCGTCACCGATCCGTCGGCGAAAGCGACCAGGCCATGGATGATGGATTGCGGATGAACGAGCACGTCCAGCCGCTCGACGGGAACGTCGAACAGGTGATGGGCCTCGATCAGTTCGAGCCCCTTGTTCATCATGGTGGCGGAATCGATGGTGATTTTCCGGCCCATCGACCAATTGGGATGGCGCAGGGCCTGTTCGCGGGTGGCGCCGACGATTTCGGCCGCGCTCCAGGTGCGGAACGGGCCGCCCGATGCGGTGATGACGAGCTTTTCGACGCTGCGGGCGTCGGCGCCGCCAAGCGCCTGCCAGAGCGCGTCGTGCTCGCTGTCGAGCGGCAGAATCGTCGCCTTCATCTCGGCCGCCTTGCGCATGAAGGGCGCGCCGGCGCAGACCAGACATTCCTTGTTGGCGAGCGCGATGGTGCGCCCTTCCGCCAAAGCGGCGTATGTCGGCTCGACGCCGGCTGCGCCCGAAATCGCGCCCACGACGAGATCGGCCGGACGAAGGGCGGCCTCCACCACCGCCCCGGCGCCGGCGGCGGGCTCCACATTGCTGCCCGCGAGCGCGGCCTTGAGGTCGCCGTAGAGCGTTTCATCCCGGATGGCGGCAAAGCGCGCGCCGACGCGGATGGCAAGTTCGGCGAGCGCCGCCACATCCCGCCCGCCCGCCACCGCCTCGACGGCGAAGGCGTGCGGCGCCTGCTCCACGATGTCGATGGTGGAGCGGCCGATGGAGCCCGTCGCGCCGAGCAGAACTAATTTACGTTGCGTGTTCAAGACCATACGAAAAGACCTTCGGCCGCCGACGGCGCACCGCGCGCAACGCCGAGCAGGGCGACAAAAACAGCGGCGGCAATAAAGCCGTCGAGCCGGTCCATGACGCCGCCATGGCCGGGGATGAGCTGACTGGAATCCTTGACGTCAAAGCGCCGCTTGACGGCGGATTCGAGAAGGTCGCCCGCCTGCGCGGCGGCGGCGGCGGCAAGGCCGGCGAAAAACACCGGCCAGACCGCGACAGGCCCTGCGGGCGCAATCGCCGTCACCGCCAGTCCCAGCAGCGCGCCGCAGATTATGCCGACAATCGCGCCAGACCAGGTTTTGCCCGCAGAGACGCGCTTCCAGAGTTTGGGGCCGCCGATCAGGCGGCCGCCGAAATAGGCCATGACATCCGTGCCCCAGACGACTGCGAACAGCCAGAGGATCGCACGCAGATTATAGGGCGGTTCGATGAGCGCGGGCAGCGGCGGACGAATGGCGGCGATCGCGAGAATGAGGGCGCCGGCGTAAAAGACGCCGGCGCCTGCCCATAATCTGAGGCCGGCAGGGGCGAGCGCGCCCGCCCCCAGCGCGCCCAGCGCCAGCACGAAAATCGCGATATCGGGTCCGTTCTGCGTGGCGAAGGCGCAGGCGACCGCCACGCTGGCGGCGCCGGCGACGACGCGCGACAATTGCCGCTCCTCGCCGACAAGGCGCTGCCATTCCCAGACCATGGCGATTGCGGCTGCAAGCCAGAACAGAACGAAGGGCATGCCGCCTGCAACGAGCGCGCCGACCGCAAGGGCCGCCATGACCAGAGCCGAAAGCACGCGCAGCCGCAGGTCCGAGAAATTGCGTCCCTTCCGGCCAGAACCGGATTGGGCCTGAGGCGGGGTCACGAGGCGGTCTTCTTTACGGGATCGGCGGCCTCGACGCCGCCGAAGCGCCGCTCGCGCCGCGCAAATTCCTCAAGCGCGGATTCAAACGCCGCGCGATCGAAATCCGGCCAGAGCGTGGGCGTGAAGACGAATTCCGAATAGGCGGTCTGCCAGGGCAGGAAATTGGAGATGCGCTGTTCGCCCGAGGTGCGGATCACCAGATCGGGATCGGGCAGATCGACGGTGTCGAGTTTGCTGGCGAAAAGCTCCGGGCCGATATCGGCGGGGTCGAGACGGCCGGCCGCTGCATCCTGCGCCAGCGCGCGCGCGGCGGCGACAATCTCCTGCCGCCCGCCATAATTGAAGGCCACCACCAGCACGAGGCCGGAATTATTGCAGGTGACGCCCTCCGCCTCGCCCAGCAGCAGGCCGATGTCGCCGGGCAGGCCCTCGCGCGCGCCGATCACGCGGATGCGCACATTGTTGGCGTGCAATTCGGCAAGATCGTTGCGGATGAACCGCTTGAGCAGGCCCATAAGGCCGTTGACCTCGTCGACCGGCCGCGACCAGTTTTCCGAGGAAAAGGAATAGACGGTCAGATAGGCCACGCCCAGATCGATGGCGTTGCGCACCGTGCGCCGCAGCGCCTCGACCCCGCGCCTGTGGCCCTCGAAGCGCGGCAGTTTGCGCTGCGCGGCCCAGCGGCCGTTGCCGTCCATGATGATGGCGACATGGCGCGGCGCTTTCACACAAGCCGCAGCCGGCGATCCGGAGACCGCGCCGTCAGCATCGCGCTTTTCGCCGTCGCTCATCGAAACTCCCCCCTGCACCGGGGCCCAGAACATCATACCGGCCGCTAGACCTGCATGATTTCCTTTTCCTTCGTCGCCAGCACCTGATCGACCTCGACAATGGCCGCGTCGGTGGCTTTCTGCACCTCGGTTTCGTGACGCTTCTCGTCGTCCTCGCCGATGGCCTTGTCCTTGAGCTGCTTCTTGAGGATGTCGAGGCCGTCGCGGCGCACATGACGGACGGCGACACGCGCCTCCTCCGCATATTTATGCGCGACCTTGACCAGTTCCTTGCGGCGCTGCTCGTTCAATTCCGGCATTCTCACGCGCAGAATCTGGCCTTCAACGGTTGGCGTCAGGCCCAGATTGGCGGCGCGAATAGCCTTGTCGACTGCGATCACCATGGCCTTGTCCCAGACCTGGATCGCGATCATGCGCGGCTCGGGGATGGAAATGGTGGCGATCTGGTTGAGCGGCGTCGACTGGCCATAGGCCTCGACATGGACGGGTTCGACCAGGCTCGCCGACGCGCGGCCGGTGCGCAGGCCGCCAAGCTCGTGCTTGAGCGAGGCGATCGACGCCTGCATGCGCCGCTTGATGTCGTTCAGATCGAAATTATCGGACATATGGTCACCTGTCGTGTCACTTCGCTGTCGGGCGGGCCTTGCCGTCTGGCGAGCCTTGCCGTCTGGCGAGCCTTGCCTGGCGCAAACGAGGCGCTGCTCAAATGGCGGGCGGCAGCACCAGCGTATGACGCCCCCTGCCCGCCCAGGCGCTGCCGATGGCGCCGGGTTCGGCTAATGAGAAGACGATTATCGGAATACGGTTCTCGCGGGCAAGGGCGAAAGCGGCCGTATCCATGACAGCCAGACGCTTTTCGATGGCCTCGTCATGGGTAAGCGTGTCGTAACGGCGGGCGTTGGGGTCTTTTTTCGGGTCGGCGGTGTAGATTCCGTCGACCTGCGTCGCTTTCATCAGCACATCGCAGGAAAGCTCCGCCGCCCGCAGGGCCGCGCCCGTATCGGTGGTGAAAAACGGATTGCCGGTGCCCCCGCCCAGCACGACGACCCGGCGTTTGGCCAAATGGGCAAGGGCGGCCTGGCGCGAATAGGGCTGGCAGATGGAGGGCATGGCGACCGCCGACAGCGTGCGCGCGGATTGGCCCTGCGCCTCGACCGCCTGTTCCAGCGCCAGCGCATTCATGACAGTGGCCAGCATGCCGATGGAATCGCCACGCGCACGCTCGATGCCCTTGTCGGCGCCTTGCAGGCCGCGAAAGAAATTGCCGCCGCCCACGACCACGGCGACCTGCGCGCCTGCGGCGGCGGTGGCGGCCAGATCCCTGGCGATACGCATGACGGTCGCCTGATCGAGGCCATGCGTCTGACCGCCCATCAAGGCTTCGCCGGACAATTTGACCAGCACGCGGGGATAGCGGGGTTGCGTCGGGGACGAGGCCATTTGTCGAAATTCCGTCGCGCAGATGCAGATGCGAATCGCCGTCGCCCGCAAAATCCGGGCGGCGCGCTTACATAGGGGGTGCGCAATCAGGCGGCAAGGCGCGCGCAGGCCCGATGGACGCGCGAGGTCCAGGGTTTCGGGATTGGCGGATGCGGGATGGGCACAAGGAAATGGAGGAGCGGCATGGGGGTCGCCGCTCCTCCGTCCATTCGCGCGTTCTCAGAGACAAGTCCCTGAGGCCCTTGGCGCCGTCCCGGCCAGAAACAACGCCTTGGCGCTCGAATGAACTTCTTGCAAGCTGCGTTTCCGAGGTCGCCAATCGGAAATTCAGCCGCGAATTCTCTTGCGCCGTTGCCCGGACGATGTGTTCAACCGCGTCCAGACCCCTGTAATTTGCCGACCTTCCCGGGTTCTCGGGAGTGTCGTCAGTCACATTGGCCACATGCTTTAAGTCACGCGCCTTGCCTGAAACTGAAGGCTCGGCCCAAACGAAAAACGCCGCCCGCGATGCGGGCGGCGTTCAAAATTCTGCTCGTCAATTCCACGCGCCCCGGTCAGGCGCGCGAACGAGGCCTGTCTGTCAGCCCTTGGCGGCTGCGGCGACTTCGGCGGCGAAATCGTCGACGGCCTTCTCGATGCCCTCGCCCAGGCCATAGCGCACAAAGCCCTTGATGACGATGGGCGCGCCGGCCTTGCCTTCCATGTCCTTGACCGCCTGCGCGACGGTCTTGCCGGCGTGGTCGGCGTGGATGGAGACCTGATCGACCAGCGTCGATTCCTTGAAATAGCTCTTGAGGCCGGATTCGATGATCTTCTCCAGCACATGCGCGGGCTTGCCGGCGTTCTTGTCGGCAAGCACGGCTTTTTCACGCGCGATCACGGCGGGATCGACGCTTGCGCCGTCGAGCGCGACGGGCGAAACCGCCGCCACGTGCATGGCGAGCTGACGGGCGAGCGGAGCAAGCACGGCCGGATCGCCCTTGGATTCGAGCGCGACCAGCACGGCGATCTTGCCGAGGCCGTCGGCGATCGGCGAATGCACGTATTGGCCGATGACGCCCTCGCTCACGCTGAGCGAAGCAGCGCGGCGCAAGGTCATGTTCTCGCCGATGGTGGCGATGGCGTTGGAAATGGCGTCGGCCACCGAGCCGGAGGCGCCGGGATAATGCTGTTTGGAAAGGCCGTCCACGTCGGTTTCGCCTTTTTCCAGCGCGACATCGGCGATCCCGCGCACGAGCGCCTGAAACTCCTCATTGCGCGCGACGAAATCGGTCTCGGAATTGACCTCGACCACGACACCGCTCTTGTCGCGCACGGCGGCCGCAACCAGACCTTCGGCGGCGACACGGCCGGATTTCTTGGCAGCCTTCGACAACCCCTTCTTGCGCAGCCAGTCGACGGCGGCTTCGATGTCGCCATTCGTTTCGGTCAGCGCAACCTTGCAATCCATCATGCCTGCGCCGGTTTTTTCGCGCAGTTCTTTCACCATGCCGGCAGAGATCGTGGCCATGGGCGAAGTCCTTTTCTAGCGATTGCGGCCCGCCTTGGAAAAGGCAGGCCTGTTTCTGTGTGACGATGTGAAATGGCTGCGGGCCCGCCGCAGCCGGATCAGGCGAGATCAGGCGGCCATCAAGCCGCGCGCCTGAGCAATCCAGCCGTCACGGTCGATGCGGCCATTGAGCTTGAGGCTGGCGTCGACGGAGACGACATCCTCGGGCTTCATCGCCGCGATCTGCCAGAAGTGGAAGATGCCGCCATCGTTGAGCTTCTTGACGATCTGCGGGCCAACGCCGTGCAGCTTGGCAAGATCGTCGGGCGCGCCGCGCGGCGCCGACAGGAGCTCGAAGGTTTCGGTCGGCCCTTCGGCCTCGACCGCAACAGGGGCGGCTTCAGCGGCAGGCGCCAGCGCTTCTTCGGCGGCAGGCTCCTCGAAAGCGCCGACATCGACGCCGGCTGCGCCCTGCCCGCGCGAAATGCCGTCGATGGCGGCGCGCGCGACGAGATCGCAATAGAGCGCGATCGCGCGTCCTGCATCGTCATTGGCGGGGATGGGGAAAGCAATGCCGTCGGGATCGCAATTGGTGTCGAGGATCGCGGCGACCGGAATGCTGAGGCGATTGGCTTCCTTGATCGCCAATTGCTCCTTGTTCGTGTCGATCACGAAGATGAGGTCCGGCAGGCCGCCCATGTCCTTGATGCCGCCCAGGGCCTTGTCGAGCTTGTCGCGCTCGCGCGACAGCATGAGGCGCTCTTTCTTGGTGAGGCCGGCAGCGCCCGTGGAAAGCTGCTCGTCCACCTTGCGCAGGCGGTTGATGGAGCCCGAAATCGTCTTCCAGTTCGTCAGCATGCCGCCGAGCCAGCGGGAATTGATGTAATACTGGGCCGAACGCCTGGCGGCGTCGGCGATCTGCTCCTGCGCCTGGCGCTTGGTGCCGACGAACAGCACGCGACCGCCCTTGGCGACCGTGTCGGACACGGTCTTGAGCGCCTGATGGAACAGCGGAACCGTCTGGGCGAGGTCGATGATGTGAATGTTGTTGCGGACGCCGAAAATATATTCGGCCATCTTCGGGTTCCAGCGATGGGACTGATGGCCGAAATGCGCGCCGGCCTCGAGAAGGCCACGCATGGAAACGTCGGGAAGCGCCATATCTATCTTTCTCCGGTTGAACCTCGGCGGAGCAGAGAGGCCGGAAACCGGCCACCGGACGCACTTCCTTCGTTCAGGAAACGCATAAGCCCGCCTGTGGGATGGGCGGCCTATACATGGCCGGGCGACGGGTTGCAAGCCTCGACCGGCTTGCAGGGCCCTATTCGCCGCTATAGGCCATGGCGCCGGCGATGTCGCGGACATGATTGTAGCGGTCGAGCCGCATGCCCATCATGTCCTCGAATTTCTTGTGAACGTCGGCGACGGCTTTCGCCTTGCCGCGCTCGTAGAAGATCGGCTTGTTGGCTCTGGCGGGCTTGGGCAAGGTGGCGGCCGCCGATACCTGCGGGGCCTGCGCGAGACGCGACATGAACAGGCTCGCATCCTTCGTCCCGAGAAAATGGATGAGATAAGTTTCGCCCGGCGACAGGGGCCGGCCAATACTCTCGCTGACCTTGCCGGCGTCGCGCTTCAGCATTTCGGCGGCCATGACGGCGGCCAGATAGGGGCGTTCGCGCAAGGCCAGCACACGGGCGAGCTCGTCCGCATCGGCGATTGTGGGCTGGTCCTGCGGCCCCTCGATCAGGGCCGCCTCATGCGCCAGCCCGTGCTCGGCGCCGAAATCGCGCACGGTCTGCAACCAGGTCTTGTCGATGAACTGGAACAGGCCCGTCGCAGACGAAGTGCTGGCGCGGGCGGTGGCGCGAAGGCTGGATTCCTTGTCGGCTATGGCCATCAGCAGGGTCGGGTCGTAATTGGCGTTCTGCGCTGCGCGGATCACGGTTTCCACCAGACGGCGACGCACATGGACGGGACCGAATTGCAGCCTGTCGGCGCCATCGCCGAAAACGGCGAGCAATTGCGCAAGTTTCTCCTCGGGGATCATGCGGGAGCGGACTTCGGCGGCGATATCGGGCGCGGAAAACTCGTCGAGCGGCCCGGTCTGCGCGGCGATCTGCGGAGCCTCGGGCTTCTGGCGTCTGCCGGGCTCGATCGTTTGCGGCGCATTCTCAAGAGCCAGGCGGCGCGCATTGCGCTGTCCGCCGTCGGGCTCGGCCTTGCGCTTCATCAGCGGCGCGCCGATCACGGCGAGACTGGCAAACAGCGCAAAAACGCCGGACAGACGCAAAATGCAGAAGCCGGGCGTTGCGGTCTGATATCGCTTCAAAATGCCAGAGGGCGAACTTGCCGCCCGCGCGTCACGAGCCATACTGAATTCCGCGCGCCGCCACAGCGGCGATCAACCCTCTATAAACCCGGCTTGCGGCAAGAGATGGGCCGCCGCCGCCACAATTTCGTCATAAGGCGACCCCGTTTCGTCATATGGCGGCTCTCGCCCGGTCAATTTCCGCGCGCTGCGGGCAATCGTCCTGCCACCGCCCGCACTTTTCGCGGCGCGGCCAGCCAGATGGCGGCCGAGGAAACGAAGGTCAGCGCCACGCAAAGCCAGAACGCCTGATTATACGAGCCGAAACGGTCGTACATGGCGCCGGCGACAAGCGGGCCCGCCGCCCCGCCCGCAAGCGAGGCAAGCGAGAGCGTGCCGAAGATGGCCCCGTAATGCCTGCCCTCGAAAATCTCGAAGGCGACAGTGCCGAACACAGCGGTGACGCCATAGCCAAGCGGGCCCTGCGCCAGGATCATGGCGTAGAGCCAGGGCACGCTTGGCGCAGTTTTCATGCCGATGAGCACGAGAAAGGCGAGCGTGAAGCCAAAGGAGCCGATACTCCACACCCATTCGCGGCCGATGCGGTCCGACAGCCAGCCAAGCCCGATCTGGCCGGGAATGCCGGCAAGACTGACCGCGCCCAGCGCCCAGGCCGCCACATGCGGCGAATAGCCGATTTCCACGAGATATTTGGTCTGATGCACCTGCACCGCATACCAGGTGAAAAGACCTGTGAAATAGCCAAGCGCCAGCAGCCAGAACCGCCCGGTCCTGATCGCGCGCGAAAGAGTCCAGTCGATGGCGGCCCATTCGGCGTCCACGATATTCAGGCGCGGCGGCGCCTGCCCCGGCGCCGCGGCGGCCTCGCCATCGGGCGCTAGGCCGAGGTCGGCGGGCTTGCGCGCCACGAAAATGTTGAGCGGCATGAGCACGCACACCAGCGCCCCGCCGAGAATAATGCAGGCGGTACGCCAGCCGTAGCGGTCGATCCATATCTGGAAAGCCGGCAAAAGCAGGATCGAGCCGACGCCGACGCCGGCAAAGGCGATGGAAATGGCAAGACCGCGCCGGCGCACGAACCAATTCGGCAGGTAAAGCGATTGCCCCGTAAAGGTGAAGCAGACGCTGCCGCCGCCAACCAGCATGCCGAGCGTCAGATAGAGGTGCCAGGGCTGCGTCGTGAAGGGGGCAAGCAACAGGCCCGCCCCCACCAGCACTATGCCGAATTCGATAACGAAGCGCGGCCCTCTCGCGTCCATCAGCTTGCCGAGCGCGGGGCTGAGCAGAGCCGAAAGGAAGAAGCCGAAAGAAAAAGCGCCGGCGATGGTTGCGCGCTCCCAGCCAAACTCGCCGATCAAAGGCGCAAACAGAAGCGAGAAGGAGGTGCGCGCGTTGACGCCGAACGCCATGGTGACAAAAGCGATCGCGACAACGAGCCAGCCGTAGAAAAACGGCAGTCTTTTCGCGAGCGCCGCGATCATGCAAGCAAGTCCGCCGCCTGCTGCTTCGACACCGGCGCATCGGACAACAGCGCTTGCGTGAATGCTTTTTCACGCCCGTCCGTTTGCAGGGCCAGCGGATCGGGCGCGCTCAGGCGATGGTCGAGCACAAGGCGCGAGAAAAGGAGGCGGCGCGCATCGCCTCGTCTTTCATGCGTCTGCTGCGCCTCCCAGGCGAGCGTGACAGCGCTTGCTGCATGATAAAGCATGCTGGTCGCGCGCCGCGCCTCGGCCTCGTTGTCGCCATTGCCGGCGACTTCGAGCGCAAGCGCAATCGCGCGCTCGACCGTGTTTTTCAGACGGTCGCGGTGTGCCTGCGGCGCGAGCGTCGTTTCCGCTATGCGCGCGAAAAGATCGGCGCCGAGCGCACTTTCGGCGCGATGACGCGCAACTGCGCGCGTAATCGAATCGAGCGCGACGATATTGCCCGTGCCTTCCCAGATGGAGCCGAGATAGGAATCGCGCAACACGCGGGCGGATGCGAATTCCTCGACATAGCCAATGCCGCCGCGCATTTCGAGCGCATCGCCGGCGACCTTGCGCGCATCGCGCGTAATGCGGAACTTCATGATCGGCGTGAGCATGCGCACGAGGGCAGCGGCCTCCTGAGAGCCGCCGGTCTCGGCGCGGTCGAGCGCGGTCGCGGTGAGGAAACTCAGGGACAACGCCTGCTCGACGGGCAGCATGAGTTTCAGCAATTGCCGGCGCGCCAGCGGCATGTCGACGATGAGCTTGCCGAAAACATAGCGGTTGCGCGCGACATGAAGCGAGTCCGTCAACGCGCGGCGCATCAACGCCGTCGATTTCACACCATTCGACAGGCGCGACCAATTGACCATTTCGGCCATCTGCACGAAACCGCGATCGAGGCGACCCAGCGGATAGCACAGCGCGCCGTCGAACTTGATTTCGCCCGAGGCCATCGAGCGCGTGCCCAGCTTGTCCTTGAGGCGCACGATGCGATAGGCGTTCTGCGATCCGTCTTCGAGGAAGCGCGGCATCAAAAACAGCGCAAGGCCGCGTGTGCCCGGCCCTGCTCCTTCGGGCCGCGCAAGAAGCGTCGCCACCTTGCCGTCGGCGTTGGAGCAGAACCATTTTTCGCCATAGAGGCGCCATTGCCCGTCGACCTGGCGCGCAACGGTCGCGAGCGAGCCGACATCGGAGCCGCCTTCCTTTTCGGTCATGAATTGCGCGCCTTGCGTCAGGCGGCTCATGTCGGTCGTGGTTAGCCGATCGAAATATTTTTCCTTCAGCGCATCGTCGCCATAGCGCGAGAGCAGCATGGCCGAACCGTCCGTGACATTGATCGGGCAGCCCATGCCGAATTCGGCCTGGTTGAAAAGATAGGTGAAGGCGTGCTTGGCGGCCGCAGGATAGACATCCGGCCAGCCCATGATTCCCTTGCGATGGGAGAGCGCGTGAATGCCGAAGCGGCCGAAGGCCGCCGCCTCCAGTTCGCGATAGGCCGGGTGATATTCGATTGTCTGGACATCGCGACCGAACTTGTCGCGCTGATGCAGGATGGGCGTGTGGCGGTCGGCAAGCCGCGCGCATTCATCGAGCCGCCCGCCCGCCAGAGCGCCGAGTTCGACAAGATGCGGCTCGATATGGGCGCGCAATCTCGGGTCGAGGTGAATGTCGAGCAGATCCTGCAAGGAACGGTCGAGCGTGTAGAAATTAAGCCCGGTGGTATCCGGCGCGATGGCGTCCGAATTGGCGCGAAGCGGCTTGTTCACTCGATCCTCCCGTTCTTTTGGAGGGATGATAGAGGGATAGCGGCCCCACGCAACTTCCCCGCAAGCATAGCTAGCCTGTGCTGCGTTGAAGGCGCGCGGCTCGCAAAGACGACGCGCAATCCCTATGTAGGGGCTGCCCGCCCCGCCCATGCCATTCAGCAAGAACTTATCCCATGACCTTCTGGATCGATTTCGCCGCTTTCGCGCTCAAGAGCTTCTGGCTCGCCGGCATGATCGCGCTCGTTCTCATCGTTCCCGTCATCATCGGCGCGCGCGTGCAAAGGCGCGGGCGCGAGGACGACGATGAAGTGTCCATCAAGAACCTCGACAGCGCCTATGACGATCTGGAAGCGCGGATGCTGGCTGCGACCGCCGGGAGCAAACAGGCCAAGGCCTTTCTCAAGGAGCGCCGGAAGGCCGCCAAAGCCGAAGCCAAAACCGAGGCCAAGGCGGCCGAGAAATCCGCCGACGAAGGTTTCAGGAACGTTTTCGTCATCGACTTCAAGGGCGACACCATGGCGAGCGGCCATCAGGCTTTCGCGCGAAAAGTCACCGCCGCGCTGCTGGCTGCGCGTCCCGGCAAGGACGAGATTGTCGTCAACATTCATTCGCCCGGCGGACTTGTCTCGGCTTACGGACTGATGGCCGCACAGATGCAGCGCGTGCGGCGCGCGGGCGTGGAGCTGACGGCCTGCGTCGATCAGGTGGCCGCCAGCGGCGGCTATATGATGGCGGTCGCCGCCAACACGATCGTCGCTGCGCCCTTCGCCGTCGTCGGCTCGATCGGCGTGGTGGCGCAGGCGCCAAACGTCAATCGGCTGCTCAAGAAACTGGATATCGACTACGAGGAGCTGACGGCGGGCGCACATAAGCGTCCGATGTCGATCCTTGCGCCCAACACCGAGGAAGGGCGCGAACATTTCCGCCACAAGCTCGAAGAGACGCATGTCGCCTTCAAGGATTTCGTGCGCGAAAACCGGCCGGCGCTCAATGTCGAAACGGTCGGCGACGGCGATTATTGGTATGCGACGGACGCGCTCAAACTCGGCCTGATCGACGCGATTGCGACCTCGGACGAGTTTTTGCTTGCGCGGCGCGGCAAGGCGCGCCTGTTTGCAATCGAAGCGCCCGAAAAAAAGACGCTGATCAAGCTTTTTCTCGGGCGGTTGGGGCAAGCGGGCGCGCGCCTGCTGGCGGGCCGCGCGTAGTTTCCGCCGTCATGGCGAGCTGTTTGCGCGAGGCCTGCCGCAATGGCGGGCCGAGCTACACATGCTCCACCGCAACGATCCCCGGTATCGCCTTCAACGCGCCGGCAATCGCCGCATTCACCGGGAATTTGCCGGGCAGTTTCACTTCCACTTCCTCGCCGGCGCCGCGTATCAGCACGAGCGACACATCGCCTTCTCCCCTGCCCTTCAGGCGCTGCTCGATCGAAGACAGCGGCGCGGGGTCGCGCAGGAAGATGCGCAGGCCCTTCTGGATGCGCGCCGCCGCCTGATCGAGCGGCTCGACCGACGCGATTCGCGCGCGAATGTCCTCGCCGTCGACATGGGCCTGCAAATTGACAAGCAGACAAGCGCCCTTTTCGAGAAGGTCGCGATATTGATTGAGGCCTTCCTGAAACAGGATCGCTTCATACTGGCCCGAGGCGTCGGACAATTGCACGATGCCCATCTTGGCGCCGGTCTTGGTGCGGCGCTCCGCACGATCCAGAACGGCTGCGGCAAGGCGCCCGGCGGAGGCGCCCTTTTTCACCGCGCGCGAGAAATCGACCCAGCTTTGCACATGCAATTTCGTCAGCACGCCTTCATAGGCGTCGAGCGGATGGCCGGACAAAAAGAAGCCAACGGCGTCGAACTCGCGTTTCAGCTTTTCGGCAGCCGTCCAGGCCTGGGCCTTCGGCGTGACGAAGGGTTCCGCGCCGCCTGCGCCAAACAGCGCGACCTGACCGTTTTCGCGTTCGGATTCCATGCGATTGGCGGTCGCAAGAATGGGTTCGACGGCGGCGAAGGCGCGTGCGCGATCCTTTTCGAGATTGTCGAATGCGCCGGCGGCGGCAAGGCTTTCCAGCACTTTCTTGTTGACTTCGCGCGGCGAAATGCTTGCCGCGATATCGCCGAGCGAGCGGAAGGGATGGTCCTTTCTTGCGCGCACAATCGCCTCGGCCTGCCCTTCGCCCACGCCTTTGACGGCCGACAGCGCGTAGCGAATGGTGAGCGCGCCGTCCGTTTCATGCACGTCGAAATCGGCGCCGGATTCCACGATGGAAGGCGGGTCGACGCGCAGGCCGAGACGGCGCGCCTCGTTGCGGAATTCGGCGAGCTTGTCGGTGTTGCCCTTGTCGAGCGTCATGGACGCCGCCAGAAACTCGACGGGGTGATTGGCCTTGAACCATGCGGTCTGGTAGGCGATCAGCGCGTAGGCCGCCGCGTGGCTCTTGTTGAAGCCGTAGTCTGCGAATTTCGCCAGCAGGTCGAATATTTCGTCGGCCTTGGCCTTGTCGAGCCCGCCCTCGACGGCGCCCGAGACGAAGCGCGCGCGCTGGGCATCCATCTCCGCCTTGATCTTCTTGCCCATGGCGCGCCGGAGCATATCGGCTTCGCCGAGCGAATAGCCCGACAGCACCTGCGCGATCTGCATCACCTGCTCCTGATAGATGATGACGCCGAACGTCTCTTTCAGGATGTGCTCGATCTTGGGATGGATGTAGTCGGCCTCCTCCTCGCCGAGCTTGACCGCACAATAGGTGGGGATGTTGGCCATCGGGCCAGGGCGATAGAGCGCGACCAGCGCGATGATGTCCTCGAAACGGTCGGCGCGCATTTCGACCAGCGCCTTGCGCATGCCCGCGCTTTCCAATTGAAACACGCCGACGGTCTCGCCGCGTCCGAGCATTTCGTATGTCTTTCGATCGTCGAGCGGGATTTTCGAGAGATCAATCTCGATGTGGCGATTTTTCAGAAGCACGACGGCGGTCGAGAGCGTGGTGAGCGTTTTCAGTCCGAGAAAGTCGAATTTCACGAGACCTGCCGGCTCCACCCATTTCATGTTGAACTGGGTCGCCGGCATTTCGGATTTGGGATCGCGGTAGAGCGGCACGAGTTCGTCGAGCGGCCGGTCGCCGATCACGACGCCGGCGGCGTGCGTGGAAGCGTTGGAATAAAGACCTTCGAGTTTTTCGGCGATCTCGAGCAGACGCGCGACCTGTGAATCGTTTTCGGCGGCTTCCTTGAGGCGCGGCTCGCCCGCGATCGCCTCCTTCAATGTTACGGGCTTTGCGGGGTTTTGCGGAATGAGTTTGGCGAGCTTGTCGACCTGGCCAAGCGGCATCTGCAATACGCGCCCGACGTTTCGCAGAACGCCGCGCGCGAGAAACGAGCCGAAGGTGATGATCTGCGCCACCCTGTCCACGCCGTAGCGGCGCTGCACATAGGCGATCACCTTGTCGCGGCGGCTCTGGCAGAAGTCGATGTCGAAGTCGGGCATCGACACGCGCTCGGGGTTGAGAAAGCGCTCGAACAGAAGCGCAAAGCGCATGGGATCGAGATCGGTGATGGTGAGCGCATAGGCGACCAGCGAGCCTGCGCCCGAACCACGGCCGGGCCCCACGGGAATGCCCTGATCCTTCGCCCATTTGATGAAGTCCGCGACGATCAGAAAATAGCCGGGAAATTTCATTTTCTCGATAACGTCCAGCTCGAAGGCGAGACGCTTTTCGTAATCGACTGCCGTGAAATCATGGGCCGGCGGATGGGCGGCAAGGCGAGCGGCAAGCCCTTCTTGCGCCTGACGGCGCAACTCGACGGCTTCGCCGGCCTCCGCGTCCCGAGCGGCCGTATCGCCGGTCGTGAAACGCGGCAGAATCGGTTTGCGCGTTTTCGGCCGGTAAGCGCAGCGCAGCGCAATCGCCACGGAATTGTCGGTCGCCTCGGGGAGATCGGCAAAGAGCGTGCGCATTTCGGCGCGCGTCTTGAAACGATGCTCCGGCGTCAGGCGGCGGCGGTCGTCCTCGCCGAGCGTCGCGCCATCGGAAATGCAGAGCAGCGCGTCATGCGCCTCGAAATCGGAGCGCGCGGCGAAATAGGGTTCGTTGGTCGCCACCAACGGCAAGGAGGCGCGATAGGCCATGTCGCGCAGATAAGGCTCGGCGGCGCGACCCGCCTCGTCGCCGTGGCGCTGGAGTTCGATATAGAGCCGGTCGCCGAACATCTCCCTGAGCCGCCCGAGCCGCGTCGCCGCCAGATCGAACGCCCCTTCGCGCAAGAGCGTGTCGAGAGGCCCCGCAGGGCCGCCGGTCAAGGCGATCAGGCCCGCCGTATCCTCGGCGAGCGCGGCGATATGGGCGCGCGGGACGCCGTCGGCGCTGCTGTCTAGCCAGGCGCGCGAGACGAGCCGCATCAGCGCCTGATAGCCCGCCTCGTCGCGCGCCAGCAGCACGAGGCCGCCATTGCCGCCGGGACGCTGGAGCCCCGATGTGGGCGTTGCGACATCGTCGAAATCGACGCCGATCTGGACGCCGACGATCGGCTGCACGCCTT
>JBKDZW010000067.1:0-4997 GCA_047971685.1 Rhodoblastus sp. | reverse complement strand
GTCGGCGCGCGGCGCCAGAAAGCCGGCAAGGCCGCGCCGCGCCAGTTCTTCCCGTAACAATGCAAGACGGCCTGCTGCACGCTCGGGCGCGGCGACATCGGCGAAGGACTGAAAATGTGATTCGCATTCAGGCGTTTTCATACGCCAAGCCTAGAATGGGCGCGCGAAAAGTGTGAGCGATTTTCGGAGTGCGGGCCGCAAAACAAGGCAAAGGCCAGCAAATTCAGGCTTCCAGCGTTCAATACGCGCCGCGCTGGTCAGTCATGCGCGCAACGGGGGCAAAATCAACAGTTCAGCCACTTTTGAATAGCTATATTCCGCCCAACGGCGACAAGCCGAAAACGGGTGGAACGTCAGGGGCTCTTCATCGCTTGATACGAGGAGCTGAACCATGGCGACGATGACTATTCCCTCCAGGGCCTATGGCGCGAAAGCCAAGCGCGCGCGGCCGCAGAGTTTCATGAGCTGGGTGCACAATGCGCTCAAGGCCGCACGCCAGCGCGAGGCCGACGCCATTGTGGCGCGCGCCATGAATGGCCGCTGGACGGACCAGCTTGAGCGCGAAGTCAACGCCAAGCTGACGCAGACTGAAATGAACCGGATTTTCTGAACCAGTCCCGGTTTGCCCGCGCCGTCCGATGGCGGCGTGGGATCAGGGGGCGTGGGATCAGGGGGCAATGTCGAGCGGCCGGGCGGCCGATCCGCCCTGGCGCAGAATGAGCGTCGCCCAGCCCTCGATATCGCCGCGCGAAAAGAGCATGAAGCCTTGCGCGGCATAGGCCGAAAGTACGCCCGCGACATCGCGCGCGAGCAGGCCCGACAGCACGAGTTCGGCGTCGTGGGCGGCGACCGCTGCAATCTGCGGCGCCATCATGCGCAGCGGTTTTGCGAGAATATTCGCAAAAATCAGATCGTAGGGGCCGCCCTGACGCAGCGCCGGGTGCATGGTTCCGCGCGCGGTCACCGGGCGCACCCAGGGCGTGGCGTTGTTGAGCCGCGTATTGGCGGCGGCGGCGGCGGTCGAAACGGGGTCGATATCGCCGGCCGCCACCTGCTTGCGCCAGAGGCGCGCAGCCGCAATTGCGAGCACGCCCGTGCCCGTGCCGATATCGAGAATGCGCTGCGGACGGCGGCGCCTGGAAATGGCGTGGAGCGCCCGCAGGCAGCCGAGCGTCGTGCCGTGATGGCCGGTGCCGAAGGCGAGCGCCGCCTCTATCTCGAGGCCGATGTCGTTTGCGCGCGGCGCCTTGCGGTCGTGCGAGCCATGCACCAGAAAGCGCCCGGCGCGAACGGGGGCAAGCCCCTCAAGCGAGGCGGCCACCCAGTCCTTTTCGCTGACGGCGCCGAAGACGAGCGCTTCGGCCGCCGCATCGCCGGCCACAACGCGGACGAGATCGCCGATGACGGCCTCGTCCGGGACGAAGCCGAAATAGATTTCCACCACCCATTCCTCGGTCTTCCAGGCATCGGTCGAGGGGTGTTTTTCAAAAGCGACCGCCGCCGTCTCCGCAGGGTCGAACGTCTCGACAATCATGTCGGCGACCAGCCGCGCCGTCGCCTCGTCGGTTTCGAGACGCATGACATGGGCCGCGCCATTGGGGGGAAGTCCTTCCAGCATGGCGCGCGCTTAGCACGGGCGCGGGCGCAAGTCATGAGGGGCTCGAAATTCGGGCCGCCGGGATGACAGATTTTTGGCGCGAGGGTAGCTATTGGCCATGATCGCGCTTTTTCTGGCCGCCCTCCTTTTCGCAGCCCCCGCCCTGGCGGAGACGCCGCCGTCTGTCGTGCAAGAGGCTGCGCCTGTCGTGCAAGAGGCTGCGCCTGTCGTGCAAGAGGCGTCGCCGGAGGCCGCCTCGAAGGACGGGCAGGCGAGCGTGAACGAGGCGGGCGTCAACGAGGCGGGCGTTAACGAGGCGGGAGTTAACGCTTGGGGGCGCGGCCATGCCGATTGCCAGGAATGGAGCGATGCCTGCGTCACCTGCACCAGGCAGGGCTGCTCCACGCCCGGCATAGCCTGCGCGCCGGCGCAGACGGTTTGCAAACGCAAGTGAATTGCCGGCGATCTCTGCTTTGCGAAAACTCAGGCTTTGCCAAATTCATGGGCGAGAAAGACGCGAATGAATTCGGGCGTCTGCAATCGTTCGAGGTCGCGCATGTCGCGCACGATGCGTATCCCGGCAAGTTCCGGCTGGCTGTCTTGCGCCAGAAAATCTTTCACACGCTCCGCAATATCCGTGGCGCGATCCTTCAGCCGCACTGCGCGCATGCAGGCAAGGCGGGGGCCGAGCCGCACGATGGTCCAGCGCGGGTCGATCTCGTTTTCGCGGGCCTCGATGCCCGTTTCCTCGCGCAATTCGCGCACCAGCGAACCGGCGAGGTCGACCTGTTCGCCGCAGACATCGTCGAGGTCCGGCGTGCCGGCGGGAAAATAGCACAGCCCGGCATTGGCCGTGTGGGCGGACATTTCGCCGAGCAGATAGGCGCCGTCCGCCGCGCGCAGCGCCGCCATGGCGAAACCGTTGAAGACGCGCTCGCCGGGAAAGCCGAAATCGCGCCAGGCCATGAAGGCGGAAAAGGCGGTCTCGAAATATTCTGCGCGCAGGAGGCCGCCGTTTTCGTCCGAATGCTCCAGCGCATGGCCGAGCAGTACGCGCCCGTCGAACATCGCCGGCCTGGCGGCGATCAGACCCGCCCAATGCGCGGCGATCTCTGCGGCGCCTGCGCGGGCGAAGGGCCAGTCGAAGGGCGCAAGGCGGGCCTCGATGCCGGCGACCTGAAAGATTTGCCGCTGCGCGCTCAAGCCAGAAGGGTTCCTTCGCTCACGCCGATCGCATGGCCGCCGATGGTGGCGGAGACCAGCGCGCCCTCGCGTACGCTCATGCCGAGCGTGATGAGCGAGGGGCGCCCCATTTCAAAACCCTGTTCGATGACAAGCGCATGTTCGCCGTCCTCGGGTTTCTCGAAGACATGGGCAAGCCCTGCGAAAGCTGCGACGGCGCTGCCGGTGGCGGGGTCTTCAAGTCCCGGCGCCATCGTGGAGAACATGCGCGCATGCACGGCGTTCGCCGCATCCTGCGTTTCGCGCGTATAAAGATAGAGGCCGCGCCCGCCGGCGCCGGCCGCCGTCAGCTTGCGGGCGTCGGGCCTGGCCCGCGCAATCGCCTCCAGGCCACGCACGGGCACGAAACAGAAAGGCGTTCCGGCGGACCAGACGACGGGGCTGTGGCCATCGAAGCCGATGTCGGCTTCCTCGAGCGCCAGTGCGCCGGCAAGCGCGCGCGCATCGGCGTCGCCCAGTTTTTCGGGCAGGCGCGGCAGCTCGAAATAGGCAAAGGATGCGCCGCGCCGCTCAAGCCGGACCGTGCATGCGATGTCGCCGGCCTCCTCCTCCAGAACAACCCGGAGATCGCGCGCGCCGGCCATTTCCGGCGCGCGCAGGCCGGCCAGCAGGACCGCGCTCCCTACGGTCGGATGGCCGGCGAAGGGTAGTTCCGTCGCGGGCGTGAAAATGCGCAGCCGCGCAGTATTGATGGCGTTGCGCGCGGGCAGGACGAAAACCGTCTCCGAGAGGTTGAATTCCCGCGCAATTTTAAGCATTTGCGCATCATCGAGGCCTTCGGCGTCGATTACGACGGCCAGAGGATTGCCAGCCAGCGGCTCTTTGGTGAAAACATCGAGTGTGAAGAATCGGCGGGCCATCGCGCCATCATAGCGCAGCAGCGCCGTCTTGCATGGGCGCCGTCTTGCATGGGCGCCGTCTTGTTCCGGCGCCGTCTTGCATGGGCGTACGGATCGGCTGGAGAAGGTGCGATGAGGAGATTTGCGACGGCGACGTTCCTTTGCCTTGCCGGCGCGCCAGCCATGGCTTGCGAGGCCGGAAGGGCGAGCTTTGTGCTGGGCAAGACCTATTCGAGCGAACTTGCCGAGGAAGCGCGTGTGGCGGCTGGCGCGGCAAGCGTGCGGCGCATGATAGCCGGGCGCCCCTATACGATGGAATTTTTCGGCATGCGGCTCAATCTGCATACGGACGCGCAGAGAGTAATCCAGCGCATTACCTGCGGTTGAGGGGGATTTTCGGCTGAAGACGCTTTCAGCCGAAAATTCTTGCCGCAAGATCGACCAGATTTTCGCCTGCGACATCAACTTCGATCCTCGGCCGGCTCTCGCCCTTGCCCGGCCCCTTCTCGTCGGGACGGGCCACGAAGCCCGTCTTCAGGCCGCAGGCTTTGGCGGCGGCGAGGTCGTCGGAATGGGCGGCGACCATCATGCAGTCTTCCGGCGCGAGATCGAAAGCGGCGCAGGCCGAGAGATAGACATCGGGCTTGGGCTTGTAGTCGCGCGAAAATTCCGCGCCGAGAATGGCGTCCCAATGGAAATTGTTGCGCCGGGCAAGCGCTGTCATCAGCGAGACATTGCCGTTGGAGACCGGCGCGACAAGCGCATGGTTTCTCAACGTCGCAACGCCGCGTGAAGAATCCGGCCAGGCGTCGAGCCTGTGCCAGGCGAGCACGAGCGCGCGTTTGGTATCCGGCGAAATATCCGACAGGCCGAAATCGCCGAGGATGCGGTCGAGATTGCGCGCGTGGACGACATCGAGTTTTGCGAAGGGCTGCGCGCCCGATCTGATTTCCTCCATGCCGGCCTGATACTGGCCGCGCCAGGCGTCGGCGAAGGCGGTCCAGATGAGATCGTGGCCGAGCGGATGCAAGACGAGGCGCGCCTCGCGCGCGACGCCTTCGCGCCAGTCGACGACCGTGCCGAAGACATCGAAGAAAAAGGCTTTTGGCGCGTCCATGGCTTTCTCCCGCGACATTGAGGCTTTCTTCCGCGACATCGAGGCTTCCTCCCGCGACATCGAGGCTTCCTCCTGCGACATCGAGGTTTGCTGCCGCGACATCGAGGCGAATATGCGCTAACCCGGCGCGGGCAGGCAATGCGGAGGGCGTCTTGGACCTCGTTTTCGATCTCGGCAATGTGTTGTTGCGCTGGGATCCGCG
>JBKDZW010000066.1:0-16275 GCA_047971685.1 Rhodoblastus sp. | reverse complement strand
TGTCGCCGCGCCCTGCCGCCACCTCGCGGTCGAGCAAAGCTTCGCACGCGTTATAACGGGTCATACTCGCCCCTCCCCGGTGCTGAAATATATTTCCAGATTTGCGCTTTCGGCTTGCAGAGTGTCAAGCGCGTTTGTAGTATTTTTCATAAGGGCCCGTAATGAACAAACATTTCGACCAGACCGACCGCGCTCCGAGGGAGCGGACAGGCAGGGACAGTCCTTCGGGTCTCGTCCGGGCCGGCTCCGCTGCGTCCGGCGTCGTTCCTCGCGCGAAAAACGCGGGCAAGCGCGACGACGACGTCGAGGCCTATCTGATCGAACTCGGCCAGCGTGTGCGCTCGATGCGCGCGGTGCGCGGCATGTCGCGCAAGGTTCTGGCGCAGGCTTCGAGCGTTTCGGAACGCTATATCGCCCAGCTCGAAAGCGGGCAGGGCAATGTCTCCATCGTCCTTTTGCGCCGGGTGGCCGAGGCGACCGGCGCGCCTGTCGAGGATTTCGTGGCCGAAACCGCGCGGCAGCCGCAGGACTGGCTCCTGATTCGCGAATTGCTGCGCAAGGCGACGCCGGCCATGATCGCGGATGCGAAGGCCGTGCTCGGCGGCCTGCCGGTCGAACGCGGACGCCTGCCCCATATCGCCGTGGACCGCGTGGCGCTGATCGGCCTGCGCGGCGCCGGCAAATCGACGCTCGGGCGTCTGGCCGCCGAAAAGCTCGGCTGGCGCTTTGTCGAACTCAACAAGGAAATCGAGAGCGAGGCGGGTTTTTCGGTCGGCGAAGTGTTTTCGCTCTACGGTCAGGACGGCTATCGCCGCTACGAAGCGGCCGCCCTCGAACGGCTGATCGCCGAGCCCGGCCCCATGCTGCTGGCGACCGGCGGCGGCATCGTCTCCGAACTCGTTTCCTTCGAGCGCCTGCTGGCGAATTTCTTCACCATCTGGCTGAAGGCCAGCCCCGCAGAACACATGAGTCGCGTGCGAAACCAGGGCGATCTCAGGCCGATGGGCGCAGACAAGGCGGCGATGAGCGAACTCATCACCATCCTCCAGAGTCGCGAGCCCTTTTATTCGCGCGCGCGGATCGATCTGGATACGAGCAACGCAAGCGTCGAACAAAGCCTTGCCGCTTTGCTGCGCGCCATTCAAAGCTATTGCCAGTCCGGCTGCCCCTGGCAGTCGCGCAATCGCGTCTGACGCGCAAAACGGACAAGCCTCAGGGGCGCAAACTCAAGCGTCAGGTGCGTAAACTAACGAGAGCGCGAAAAGCGCGCGTCGAAATATAAGAAATATAAATGGCCGTCGTGGCCTTAAGGGGAGGGAAGAATGATCGACAGACGCCGTATTCTCACGTTCGCCGGCGCCGCCGGCGCATCCGCCATCGCCATGCCCTTCGTGCGCCCGTCCTGGGCGCAATCGGGCGCGGTGCGTGTCGGATTGCTTCTGCCTTATTCGGGCACCTATGCAGCGCTTGGGGACGCCATCACCAACGCCATGCAGCTCTATGTGCGCCAGCAGGGCGGCAAGATCGGCGGCCGCGCGATCGAATTCGTCAAGGTCGACGACGAATCCGCGCCGCCGAAAGCCGCCGAAAACACCACCAAGCTCATATCGGGCGAAAAGGTCGACGTGCTCGCCGGCACCGTCCATTCGGGCGTCGCCATGGCCATGGCCAAGATCGCCAGGGAAGACGGTCTGCCCACGCTCATTCCCAACGCCGGCGCCGAGGCGATCACGCGCGCCATGTGCGCGCCCAATATTTTCCGCACTTCCTTCGGCAACAGTCAGGTCGGCGAATCCGCCGGCATGGCTATGATCAAGGCCGGCGTGAAGAAGACCGTGACGGTGACCTGGAAATATGCGGCCGGCGAAGAATCCGTCACAGGCTTCAAGAAATCCTTCCTGGCTGGCGGCGGCGAAGTCATCAAGGACATCACGCTGCCTTTCCCCGACGTCGAGTTCCAGTCGATTCTCGCGGAAGTCGCCTCCCTCAAGCCGGATGCGGTCTATTCCTTCTTCGCCGGCGGCGGCGCGCTGAAATTCATCAAGGATTTCGCCGGCGCCAAACTCAACGAAAGAATCGCGCTCTGGGGGCCTGGCTTCCTGACCGACGGCATCGAAAAGGCGGCGGGCGAGGCCGGAAACGGCGTAAAGACCACGCTGCATTACGTGGAATCGCTCGACAATCCCGAGAACAAGAAATTCATCGCCGATTATACGGAAGCCTTCAAGAAGGCGCCCGACGTTTATGCCGTGCAGGGCTGGGACGCCATGCAATTGCTGCGCATCGGCCTGGAGGCGGCCGGCGGCGACGTCAAGAAGCGTAAGGAAATGTTCGGCGCGATGGATAAGGCCGACTTCAAAAGTCCGCGCGGGCCCTTCAAGCTCGGAACCTCGCATAATCCGATTCAGAATTTCTACCTGCGCGAATTGCAGGGCGGCGCGAACAAATACATGGGCGTGGCCGCCCCGATGCTTGCCGACGAAACGACCGGCTGCAAGATGACGTAGCAGGCGGCGTTTCCGTCGCTGCGCCCGCATTGCGGGAGGCGATTTACGAAGCTGGATTTGTCCGGCTTCGTATTCCGCGCCGAAGCATTCCATCCAGCAGGAATGATCTGGATTTAAGGATGGGCGGCTTCGGCGCTTCCGACAAAACCGTATCGCGGTTTCACCGGGCTTCGCGCAATGGCGAGGCCCGATAAACGGGCGCCGCAGCAGACATTATGAGCCTTATCCTCATCCAGATATTGAACGGCCTGCAATATGGCCTCTTGCTGTTTCTGGCGGCGAGCGGCCTGACGCTGGTTTTCGGCATTCTCGGCGTCATCAATCTCGCGCACGGCTCGTTCTATATGATCGGCGCTTATATGGCGCTGACGCTCACCCAGCGTTTCGGCGACATATTTCTGGCGCTGGCCGCCGGCGTCCCGCTGGCGTTTCTTCTCGGGGCGGCCGTCGAATGGCTGTTCGTGCGCCATCTTTACAAGCGCGACCACCTCCAGCAGGTGTTGCTCACCTTCGCGCTCATTCTCGTTTTCAACGAGGCGCAGCAATCGATCTGGGGCAATTATCCCAAATCGATTCCCATGCCCGGCTATCTCTCCTCGTCGATCTCGCTGACCCAGACGCTTGGCTATCCCGTCTATCGCATCGCGCTTATGGCGATCTGCCTCGTGCTGGCGCTCGCGATGATGTTCGTCATTCAGAAGACGCGCGTAGGCCGTCTGATTCGCGCAGCCGAATCCAATCCGGAAATGGTCGAGGCGCTGGGTTTCGATTCGCGCATCCTGTTTCGCGTGGTGTTTGCGGCGGGCGCAGCGCTTGCGGCCGCCGCCGGCATATTGGCGGCGCCCGTCGAGAGCGCCTATCCCGGAATCGGCGAGCGTGTGCTGATCATTTCCTTCGTCGTCGTCGTCATCGGCGGCATCGGCTCGATCCGCGGCGCGTTTCTCGGTTCGCTGCTGATCGGGCTTGCGGACGCTTTCGGCAAGGTCTTCGTGCCGAAATTCTCCTCCGTTCTCATCTATGCGCTGATGGCGCTCGTGCTGGTGCTGCGGCCCAACGGCCTGTTCGGGAGGTCGTGACGTGCTGAAGGCGCCGTCTTTTCGCGCTTTGATCGTGCTTGCCCTTCTGGGCGCGCTGTTTCTCGCGCTGCCGGCCTATGTCGGCGCCTATGGGCTGAAATTCGCGACGCGCCTCGTCATAACCGCCATCTTCGTCGTCAGCCTCGATTTCATTCTGGGCCTTGCCGGCCTCGTCAGTTTCGGCCATGCCGCTTTTTTCGGCGTCGGCGCCTATGCCGTCTATTTCGTTTCGCCGGAATCCGCGCCCGCTAATGTCTTTGTCGCGCTCGGCGCCGGCGTGCTTGGCGCGGCGGTTTGCGCGTTCTTCATCGGTCTGTTCGTCTGCAAGACGCGCGGTTTTTATTTCATCATGGTGACGCTGGCCGCCGCGCAGATGATGTTCTCGCTGTTCCACGACACCGACATCGCCAAGGGGTCCGACGGCGCCTATATCAACATCAAGCCCGATCTCGTCTTCGGCGCGAAAACCCTGATCGACTTCGACGACCGCACGAGCTTCTATTACGTCTGCCTCGCGCTTCTGGTCGCAGCCACACTCCTGCTGTCTGCATTGGCGCGCACGCCTTTCGGCCGCATCCTGCAAGGGCTGAAGTCGAACGAAACGCGGCTGACCGCGCTCGGCTACAACGCCTATAAATTCAAGCTCGCAGCCTTTGTCGTCGCCGGCGCCGTCGCCGGCCTTGCAGGCGCGCTCTTTGCCTGCATCGACGGCTTCGTCACGCCGGACCTCTTTTCCTGGCACCAGTCGGGGCTTGCCATCATGATGGCGGTGCTGGGCGGCGCGGGCACATTGTTTGGCCCCATTCTCGGCGTGCTCGCCTATGCCTGCCTGGAAGAAACCTTGAAGACGGCGAGCCTCGTCGGTCCCTGGGTGGCCGACCATTGGCGTCTCGGAACGGGGGCGACGCTTGTCATCGCCGTGCTGCTGTCGCCCGAGGGTCTGGCGGGCTTTTTAAGCAGCAAACCGCACGCAACAACCGATACGCCAACGCCGGGTCAGGCTCCGCCAGCAGAAAAACGTAAAGCTCCGCCAGCAGAAAAACGTAAAGCGCATACGCTGGCGACGCGCGGACTCTCGCGCTCCTTCGGCGGCTTGCGCGCGGTCGACGAGGTGACGGCCGATTTCGCGCCCGATCTCATTCACGCCATCATCGGCCCCAATGGCGCCGGCAAGACCACCTTCACCAATCTCCTGTCGGGCGCGCTCAAGCCTTCGGCGGGCCAGATCCTGGTCGATGGCAAAAATATCGCGGGCTGGCCCGCTCATCGCCTCGCGCGGCGCGGGGTCGGGCGCTCGTATCAGCGCACCAATATTTTCGGCGCCTTCACGGTGGAGGAAAATGTGGCGATCGCCGCGCAGGCGCAAAACCCTTCCGTGTTCCGCCTGACCGAAGGCGCAGGCAAGGCCGATGAGCGCGCGCGCGTCGCCCATGCGCTTTGCGTCGTCGGCCTTGCCGATCGCGCCGACGCGATCGGCAAGGCCATGTCCACCGGCGAGCAGCGCCAGCTTGAAATCGCCATGCTGATTGCCGGCGGCGGCAGCATTCTCATCCTCGACGAGCCGCTTGCCGGCATGGGCGCGGAGGAGACGGGCCGCGTCGTCGAACTCCTGCGCCAGCTCAAGGCCAATCACACCATCATCCTGATCGAGCACGACATGGACGCCGTTTTCGCCGTCGCCGATACGCTGACCGTGCTCGCGCTCGGCCGCCTGATCGCGCATGGCGCGCCAGACGAGGTCCGCCGCAACAAGGAGGCGATTGCCGCCTATCTCGGCGGCCATGCGTCCGGGGACGAAGCGCCCGCAAGCGGCGATGGCGGGGCAAAAGGGGGCTCGATATGAAGATCGCGCCTCTGCTCGAAGCGCGCAGGATCGACGCCTTTTATGGCGCAAGCCATATTTTGCGCGGCGTCGATTTCCATGTCGAGGCGGGCGAAACCGTCAGCCTGCTCGGCCGCAACGGCATGGGCAAGACGACGCTTTTGCGCACGCTCATGGGGCTGACGCCCGCGCGCGGTGGCGAAATCCGCTTTGGCGGCGCCGATGTAAGGGGGTGGCGCCCAAGCGCCGTCGCGCGCGCCGGCGTCGGTTTCGTGCCGGAGGGCCGCGGCATTTTCCCCAATCTCTCGGTCGAGGAAAATCTTGTTTTCGCGGAGCGCGCAGGGCCTGACGGCCGGTGCGACTGGACGCGCGAGGCAATCTACGATCTGTTTCCGCGCCTGCATGAACGGCGGAAAAACTGGGGCAATCAATTGTCGGGCGGCGAGCAGCAGATGCTGACCATCGGCCGCGCGCTGATGAGCAATCCCACGCTCCTGTTGGTGGACGAGGCGACCGAGGGGCTCGCGCCCATGGTGCGCGACGACATCTGGCGCATTCTCGGCCTGATCGCTGCGCGCGGCGTCGCCATCGTCGTGGTCGACAAAAATCTCGACGATCTGAAAAAACTGTGCCGGCGCCACGTCATTCTCGTCAAGGGCGAAGTCGTATTCGACGGCGCAACTGCGGAACTGGATGCGCGCGAAGATTTCGTGCACGCGCAACTGGGACTGTAAGGCTGGACCATCGGGGGTCTGCCTCGTTATCCTGCGGACAATCTGCGGAAAATCTCCGCGTCAGATCGAAGTCCAGTCAGGAAGACACATGCTCACGCTTTATCATTGCACCAGCGCCCGTTCCTTTCGTCCCTTGTGGGCGCTCGAGGAAATGGGGCTTTCCTACAAGCTGGTCATGCTGCCCTTTCCGCCGCGCGTCTTCGCCAAGGATTATCTGTCCATCAATCCGCTCGGCACCATCCCGACCCTGTTCGACGACGATATGCGCATGACGGAATCGGCCGGCATCTGTCACTATCTGGCGACGAAGCACGGCCCCTCGCCGCTGGCGGTCGATATGGATGATCCCGATTACGGGCGTTGGCTCAACTGGCTCTATATGTCGGACGCAACCCTCACCTTCCCGCAGACGCTGGTCCTGCGTTACTCCATCCTTGAGCCGCCGGAGCGCCGCGCGCCGCAAGTGGCCCAGGATTACAAGAAATGGTTTCTGGGCCGCCTGCGCATTGTCGAGGATGCGACAGGGGCAGGCGAATATCTGGTCGCCGGCCGTTTCACCGTCGCCGACATAGCGGTGGGCTATGCCCTGATGCTGGCCGAAGTTCTTGGGCTTGAAGCCGATTTCGGGCCGAATGTGCGGGCTTATTGGGCAAGGCTCAAGCAGCGGCCGGCCTTTATCCGCGCGCTCGAAGTGCAGGAACAGGCGATGAAAGACCAGAAGGTGCCGGCCGGCGTGACGATCTGAAAAGAGCAGGAAAATCAGGCGCGGCGTAACGGAAATACAACGGCCGATCCGGGCCGCCTGCGCCTGTTAACATACCGCATTCCCTCCAGTAAAAAATGCTGTAAGGTTCGTCCTGACACACCCAGGGAGAGAAGGATGCGTCGTTTGATAGCCGCCGCCTGTGCGGCAGGACTTGCTATGGGCGGCTTTGGCGTTGTCGCGCCGGCGTTTGCGCAAGAGCCGATCGTTCTGAAATTCAGCCATGTCGTCGCCCCCAATACGCCGAAGGGCAAGGGCGCCGAGAAGTTCAAGGAACTGGGCGAGAAATACACGAACGGCAAGGTGAAGATCGAAATCTATCCGAATTCGCAGCTCTACAAGGACAAGGAAGAAGTCGAGGCGTTGCAGCTCGGCTCCGTGCAGATGCTCGCGCCTTCGCTGGCCAAGTTCGGACCGCTCGGCGCCAAGGAATTCGAGGTCTTCGACCTGCCCTTCCTTTTCACCAGCGTCGGCGCCTTGAAGAAAATCCAGGACGGGCCGATCGGCAAGGGCATGCTGAAAAGTCTGGAATCCAAGGGGATCGTCGGCCTTGCCTATTGGGACAATGGTTTCAAGATTTTCTCCGCCAACCGTCCGATCAAGACGCCGGACGACCTGCTCGGCCTCAAGATCCGCATCCAGTCCTCGAAGGTGCTGGAAGCGCAGATGCAGGCCTATGGCGCCGTGCCGCAGGTCATGGCCTTTTCCGAGGTCTATCAGGGGCTGCAAACGGGCGTGATCGACGGACAGGAAAACACGCCCTCCAACATGTACACCCAGAAAATGCACGAGGTGCAGAAATACGGCGCGCTCACCAACCATGGCTACATCGGCTATGCGGTGATCGTGAACAAGAAATTCTGGGACGGCCTGCCCGCCGACATCAGGGGTCAGCTTGAAAAGGCGATGGCGGAGGCCACAGCCTATTCCAACGGCATTTCGCAGCAGGAAAACGACGAGGCGCTGGCCGCGATGAAGGCGAGCGGCAAGATCGAATTCTACAAGCCGACGCCTGCCGACCTGAAGAAATGGCGCGACGCCTCCAAGCCCGTCTGGAAGGAAATGTCCGGCCGCATCGGCAAGGATCTGCTCGGCAAGGTCGAGAAGGAAGTCGGCGGCGACTGAAACAATCCGGCTTTTGACGGAAACGACAAAAGCCGGACAAATTGTTCGTCGCCAAACGGGCGATGCGTTTTGGCATAGTCAAAGCGCATCGCTTTTCCGACAGACGGAGCGGCCGAAGCCGAAAAGAGACCATCCAACGGTCCACACGGAAAGGCGGCGAAGCAAGACGGCGCGCGACCGGGGCGGCGAACGTTTCGTCGTCTTGCGCGAGAGCGGGAACGGCGTTGCAGTCGCTGCGTCGCGAAATCCTGGGAGGGGCACGTGTTCTTGCGCATTCTCGACAGGCTCGAGGAAATCATCATCGCCACCCTCATGGGGCTGGCCACCGTCGTCATTTTCGTCGCTGTCGTGCACCGCTATTCGCTGTCCGCTTCGATCGACCTTGCCCGCTGGGGCAAGGAACACGGCATGGACTGGCTGTTTGTCGCCGGCCGCAGCGTCTTTTCGTATCTGCGCGGTTTCAACCTCACCTGGGCGCAGGAATTGTGCATCTACATGTTCGTGTGGATGGCGAAATTCGGCGCCGCCTATGGCGTGCGCACCGGCATCCATGTCGGCGTCGATGTCGCGGTCAACCGGCTCAATCCGGCCTCGCGTCATATGGCGGTCTTGTTCGCTCTGCTGTCGGGCGCCTTTTTCACGCTCATCGTCGGCTCGCTCGGCGCGCGTTTCGTCTGGCACATCGGGCACACCGATCAGGTGTCGGCCGATCTCGAATGGCCGATGTGGCTGATCTATCTCGCGGTTCCCCTCGGATCCTATCTCATGTGTTTCCGCTTCCTTCAGGTCGCCTGGTCGTTCTCGAAAACCGGGGATTTGCCGCATCACGATCACGGCCATGTCGAGGGCCTGCCCGACGATCTGCCGACGGGGCCGGGCATTCTTGAATCGGGAGACGCCAGATGAGCGGGGCGATGCAAACCTCGTCCGGCGGCCTGCCGCCGGCGTCTGGTTCCATGCCCGGCGGCCTGCCGCCGGCGTCGGGCTCCATGCGCGGCGGCCTTCTGGTCGTCGGCGCGCCGATCCTTCTGGCGCTTGCCTGCTTTGCCGCGAAATTCGGGCTTCTGCCGATCGGCGACGCCTTCCGCGTCGGCATGATCTTCGCGCTGCTTGTCGCCTTGATGCTGACGGGCATGCCGATTTCGATCGCGCTCGGCCTCACGGTGATGACCTTTCTGTTCACGCTGACCACGGTCCCCATGGATTCGGTCGCGCTGAAACTGTTCACGGGCATCGAGAAGTTCGAGATCATGGCGATCCCGTTCTTCATATTGGCCGGCAATTTTCTCACCCACGGCGGCGTGGCGCGCCGCATGATCAATTTCGCCACCGCCATGGTCGGCCATTGGCATGGTGGCCTCGGCCTTGCCGGCGTCATGGCCTGCGCCCTGTTTGCCGCGGTTTCCGGCTCCAGCCCGGCGACCGTCGTCGCCATCGGCTCCATCCTGCTGCCCGCCATGGTCAAGCAGGGCTTTCCGAGCCGCTTCGGCGCCGGCGTCATCACCACGTCGGGCGCGCTCGGCATTCTCATCCCGCCCTCCATCGTCATGGTCATGTATGCCGTGGCGACCTCGGGCATGGTGGTGCATGGGCCCGATGGGCAGGCGGTGTCGTCGGCTTCCGTCGGGCAATTGTTCGTGGCCGGCGTCTTCCCAGGCATGATGCTGGCGGCCTTTCTCGGCGCCACCACCTTCTACCGCGCCTGGAAGAACAATTATCCGCGCCAGCCGCGCGCGCCCATGGCCGAATGCTGGCGCACCTTCCGCGAAAGCTTCTGGGGCCTGGCGCTGATCGTCATCGTCATCGGCGGCATTTACACAGGGCTTTTCACGCCCACGGAAGCCGCCGCGATGAGCGCGGTCTATTCCTTCTTCATCGCGGTCTTCGTTTACAAGGACATGAGCCTTGCCGACGTGCCGAAGACGCTTCTGTCTTCCGCCAACATGAGCGCGATGCTGCTCTATATCATCACCAATGCGGTGCTGTTCTCGTTCCTGATGACATCGGAGCAGATCCCGCAGGCGATGGCGGCCTGGATCAGCGATTCCGGCTTCAACTGGATCACCTTCCTGCTGGTGGTGAACGTGCTGCTGTTGCTGGCCGGCAATGTGATGGAGCCGTCCTCGATCGTGCTCATCATGGCGCCCATCCTGTTTCCGATGGCGGTCAAGCTCGGCATCGATCCCGTGCATTTCGGCATTCTGATCGTGGTCAACATGGAGGTCGGCATGTGCCACCCGCCGGTCGGCCTCAATCTCTACGTCGCCTCGGGCATCACCAAGATGGGCATCACGGAACTGACGATCGCGGTCTGGCCGTGGCTGCTGACCATGCTGGTCTTCCTGGTGCTCGTCACCTATTGGCCGGGGCTCTCGCTCTGGCTGCCGCGCACGCTCGGCATGATGTAGGAAACGGATCAAACCAGCATCAGCGCCGCCAGCGACAGCAAAAGCGCGGGCGGCGTCACCAGCGCGCCGAGCGCGAGAAAGCGGAGGCCGCCGATTTCGGCGCCTTCGCGGCGCACGGCGATCAGCCAGAGCAAAGTGGCCAGAGATCCCGTCACCGAGAGATTGGGTCCGAGATCGACGCCGATCAGAAGGCCGGCCATCGTCTTGTCGGAGGCCTGCGCGGCTGCGCCCGCCGCGCCCGCCAGAAGGCCGAGCGGCAGATTGTTGACGATATTTGCGGCGACGCCGGCGGCAATCCCCGCCCGGAAGGCCGTCTCCCCTTGCAAAGCCTGCGCGGAGCCCTTGAGCCGGTCTGCGATGACGTCGATGGCGCCGACATGTTCGAGCCCTGCCACCAGCACGAACAATCCCGCCACCAGGGGCGCCACGCCCCAGGCGACATGCTTGAGGGCCGGCATGGGCGAGCGGCGCGCAATTGCCGAGGTCGCAATCATGGCGGCGATCCCGCAGGCAAGCGTGGGCGTGCCGAGATGGGCGCCCGACGCCGAAGCGCCAAGCAGGACGAGCGCGCCCAACGCGAGGGAAAGGGCGGCTGCAACGCCTGCCGCCGACAGCGGCTCGACCGCCGGGGCGGCGGCAAGCGGGAGGGCGAGCGCGCGCCGCTGCGTCCAGCGCAGCACGACATAGGTGGCGGCAATGGCGGCGAACGAAGGCGCTGCGAAGGTCGCAATCCATATCCGAAGCGACGGCGGCGCGCCGCCATAGACCACGAGATTGGCGGGATTGGAGATCGGCAGCACGAAGCTCGCGGCATTGGCGATGAAGGCGCAGATATAGAGATAGGGCAGGGGCTCCACCCGCGCTGCGCGCGCCACGGCATAAACGGCGGGCGTGAGCACGACGGCGGTCGCATCGTTGGACAGAAAGACGGTAACGAGAACGCCGACGCCATAGATCAGCGCAAACAGGCGGCGCGCCGAGCCTTTCGCGGCATGCGCGGCATGGCCGGCGATCCAGACGAACAATCCTTCCTGCCGCGCGACCTCCGCCAGCAGCATCATGCCGAACAGAAAGAGATAGACGTCATAGCCGCTGACGACGGCCGCCCAGGCAAGCGCTGGCGGCAGCAGGCCGAAGGCGACCAGAGCAAGCGCGCCCGCGCTCGCAAAGACATATTCGGGCAGGCGGAAGGGACGGGCCAGCACGCCGAAAATCGTCGCAACGACAATTGCGAGAATAGCCGCTCCGTCCTGCGACATAACAGGAATTTACGATTTGAACTCGGGATGCCGGGCGACATAATCGACGACGAAGGAACAGCGCGGCGCAATTTTGAGGCCGCGCGCCTTCGCGTTCGTCAGCGCGTCGTGGACGAGGCGGCTCGCAATGCCCTGGCCCTGCATGGCCTCGGGGGTCTCGGTATGGGTGAAGGCGATCGTGTCGCCGGTAATCCGGTATTCGAGGATCGCGATTTCGCCATCGACGGCAAGCTCGAAACGGTTTCTGGCGGCATTGTCGACGACTTCGCTCATGCGTTCCTCGCTCTTGGGCGCCTTTCTTTTGGGCGCTTTGCTTCCAGGCTCCTGATATGGCGCGTCGCGGCCGCTGCGTCCAGTCGCCTCACATGCGCGATGGCAGATAGAGCGCGATGACCGGGAAGGCGATGAGAATGGCGAGACGCACGAGATCGGCGCAGATGAAGGGAATGACCCCCTTGAAGATGGTCGAGAACGAGACTTCCGGGATCACGCTCTTGATGACGAAGACATTCATGCCGACAGGCGGATGAATGAGGCCGAGTTCGACCGTCATGACGATGATGACGCCAAACCAGATCGGGTCGAACCCCAGATGCGTGACCACGGGAAAGATGATCGGCACGGTCAGGATAATCATCGCCATGGCGTCCATCAGACAGCCGAGGACGAGATACATGAGCATGATGAGAAGAAGCACGCCGTAGCGCCCGAGGCCGAGCGAGGTCAGAAATTCCGTGACCTTCTGGGGCGTCTGCGTGATGGTCAGGAAATAGCCGAACAGCAGCGCGCCGATCAGCACCGTGAACACGGCCGCCGCCGTGCGCGTCGCTTGCAGCAGGGACGAGCGAATGCCCTCGCGCGAAAGCCGCCCGCGCAAGACGCCGATAATGAAGGCGCCGCCCGCGCCCATGCCGCCGGCCTCGGTGGGCGTGAACAGGCCGCCGTAAAGACCGCCGATGACAAAGATGAAGAGTGCGACCGGCGCCCAGACGTTTTTCACCGCATCGAACCGCTCGCCCCACGTCGCGCGCGGCGCCACGGGCAGAAAATCGGGTTTCGCGCGGGCGATGACGGAGATGGTGAGCATGTGCATGCAGATCGCCAGAAGGCCCGGCAGAACGCCCGCGACAAACAGCTTGCCGATATCCTGTTGCGTGATGATGCCGTAAACGGCCAGCACCGTCGAAGGCGGCAGCATGGCGCCGAGCGTGCCGCCGGCCGCGATCACGCCGGTCGCAAAACTCTGCGGATAGCCGTAGCGGCGCATTTCCGGATAGGCGACGGTGGAGAATGTAGCCGCCGTCGCCACCGACGAGCCCGAGATTGCGGCAAAACCGCCGCAGGCGGCAATGGTTGCTATGCCGAGGCCGCCCTTGCGATGGCCGAGAAAAGTGTTGGCGGCGCGGAACAATTCGCGGCTGATGCCCGATGTGGACACGAAGGCGCCCATCAGCAGGAACATAGGTATCACGCCGAACGTGTAATCGGTCACCGTGCGCATGGACGTCTGGCCGATGAGTTTCAGCGCGGGCGCGCCGCCAACCAGCAGCGCATAACCGCCGACGCCGACGAGCCCCATGGCCATGCCGACAGGCACGCGCAACAGCATGAGAACGAACAGAAGGACGAAGCCGCCCAGTGCGATGAGATCGGGATTCATGAGCGGATCACGATTTGACGGTTTCTTGATTTTCGACGGGATGGCCGCGTTCCATCTCCTCGGGATGGAAGATGAGCCGGTAGGTTCTGATGGCGATGAGAATGACGGCGGAAACGTCGCCTGCCCAGGCGAAGGCGAAGAAGGGCCATGTCGGCAGGTTGAGATCGTAGGTCAGCACATTGTCGAGCCGCGTCTGCCACACCTTGTCGAACAATGTGTAGGTCTGCACGGTTACGACAAACAGAAGGACCGATGTGGCGAACACGTCGATGATGCGCTGCGCGCGCGGCCCGCAGGACGAGTAGAGGAGGTCGACGGTGATATGCGTGCCGCGATAGCTCGTCGCCGCAATGCCCCAGAAAATGAGGATGCCGAGCAGCAGGCGGCCGAAGTCGTAACTGTCGGGAATCGATAACGCAAAGAATTTGCGCAAAAGGACCGAGATGAAGATGTCGGCGGCGACGATGCCGACGAAAACCGCCGCGATCCATTCGATCCCGTCGATAAACCGATCCATCAGATTGCGTGTCATGAGACGCCCGGCTGGCCTGTTGCGACGATCCCCGCAGACGCAGGCTTGCGCCCGCGTCTCGGATTAAGAAGCCCTCACGCCCGGAGGGTGGCGCAAACGCCGTCTCCGGGCGCGCGGGCAGGCGGATCAGAGGCCTGCGCCAAATTTCTTGACGGCGTCCTCGAGGTCTTTCTTGATCGCGTCGGCGTCGCCGCCGGCTTTCTTCACGCCTTCGGCCCAGTCTTTTTCCAGCGGCGTCACGACCTTGCGCCAGGCGGCGAGTTGCGCGTCGGAAATCTTGTAGACCTCGTGCCCCGCAGTTTTCTTCATCTTTTCGCGTCCCGCGGATTCGAAATCGGCCCAGGGGCCGGCGACCTTGACCGCCCATTCGGTGGTGCAATGATCGTCGATCACCTTCTTCTGCGCCGCCGACATGGAATCGTAGAGCGACTTGTTCATCGAATAGGTGAAGACGGTCGTATAGAGCGGCACGTCCATATGATATTTGGTCACCTTGTCGATGCCGAACAGGAAGATCGACCCCCAGGGGAAGGTGATGGCGTCGGCCACGCCGCGCTCCAGCGCGTCGCGCGATTCCGGCGCGGATGCCTGCACATTGGCGCCGCCGAGCATTTTCACCATCTGTCCGATGGTCGATTGCGCGGGACGGATCTTCATGCCGCTGATGTCTTCGGGCGCCATCACCTTCTTGTCGCGCGAATGAATGGCGCCGGGATCGTGGATGAAGCCGAAGCAATATTTCGTGTCCTTCATCTCCTTGGCGGCGTATTTGCGATACCAGGTGTCGAAGGCTTCCGTGCCCTTGCGGCCGTCGCCGAAGATGAAGGGAACCTGGCCGAGCGAGATGATGGGGAAACGGCCCGGCTGATAGCCGGGGTTGACGTAGGTGATGTCGGCTATGCCGTCGCGCGCCATGTCGTAATGGTCGAAGGCCTTGCCGAGCTGCTCGGAGGGAAAGAGCGTCGCCTTGATCGTGCCGCCGGAAGCTTTCTCGATGGATTCGGCCCAGATCTTGGTGGCCGGCACCAGCGGATGCTGCGCCGGAACCCAGAAGGAAATCTTGAGATTGATTTGTTTGTCCTGTGCGCCTGCGGGTCCGCTCGCCAGTCCCGTCGCAAGACCAAATGCGGCAAGACCAAGCACGGCAAGACAGGTCGTCGCCGCCAGAGTTTTCCTCATCGCTTCCCTCCTCCTTAAAGAGCGGCCGGCTTTCGACGAACGCGGCAAAAGCCGGGCAGATTGCTCGTTATCGTTGTTTGGGGCGGATGTTTCGACGCGCAAAGCGTCCGCTCCAGCGTTCCCTCGTGTGGCCGTTAGGCCTATGGTTCCGGCGCTTGTGCGCTCTTGTTGCAGACAGCCTATTTGCTGAGACTGCGCTCGATCAAGTCCGACCGCCGCCGTCTAGTCGATTAACACGTTAAATTATTGCGGAGCCCCCGTCTATATGAACTTGTGAGCCATCGGCTTGCTCGCGAAGACGGCGCCGGACGCTACAGGCGTTTGACCCCCGCCGGGCAATATTTTACATGTTATATAGTTTATTGGAGCGCGCCATGGCCAACCATCCCAAGCTCGCGACCTTCCATCTTCCGGGGCGCGCGCCCGCCTATGGGCTGGTGCGCGAGGATGGCGTCGTGGAACTGTCGGCCCGTTACGGCCATCTCTGGCCCACCTTGCGCGAAGCGATCGCCGAGGGGGCTTTGCGTGAACTCTGCGAGGCCGGCGCCAAGGCCGAGGCCGACCACCCGCTCGCCCATATCGAACTTCTGCCGCCGATCCCGCAGCCCGAAAAGATCATCTGCATCGGCGTCAATTATCCCGACCGCAACGAGGAATACAAAGACGGGCAGGCCGCGCCAAAATATCCCTCCATGTTCATCCGCTTTCCGCGCTCCTTCGTCGGCCATGGCGCCTCGCTGGTGCGCCCGGCTGCGTCCGCGCAGCTCGATTACGAGGGCGAAATCGTCATCGTCGTCGGCCGGGGAGGCCGCCATATCGCCGAGCGCGACGCGCTCGATCACATCGCCGCCCTGAGCCTGTGCAACGAGGGCACGGTGCGCGACTGGGTGCGCCACGCCAAGTTCAACGTCACGCAAGGCAAGAATTTCGATAATTCGGGCGCGCTCGGCCCCTGGATCGTGCCTTATGTCGACGAAAGCCAGATCGCCGATATTCGCCTGACCACGCGGGTCAACGGCGAAGTGCGTCAGGACGACCGCACCAGCCGCATGATTTTCGGCTTCCGCTATCTGATCTCCTATATCTCGACATTCACGACGCTGATCCCCGGCGACGTGATCGTCACGGGCACGCCGACAGGGGCGGGCGCGCGTTTCGATCCGCCGAAATTTCTCGTGCCCGGCGATGTGATCGAAGTGACCGCGCAAGG
>JBKDZW010000065.1:0-38764 GCA_047971685.1 Rhodoblastus sp. | reverse complement strand
GCTCGGGATCGGCAGTGCGGATGACGACATGATCGAGCCCGCCGACGCCAGCGGCGGACGCTGCAAGCGGCGCCGGGCGCTGGGCTGCGACGAGCGTCGTCGCCACGCCGAGATCGGCCGCCCCATGCAGGTCTTGCGCCCGCAATTCGGCCGCCGCCCCGCCTGCCTCCACCGGCAGCGCATATTCTGCGCCCGGCGCGAGCCCGCGTCGCTCGAACAATTGCGCGGCCTTTTCGAGCTGGTCGACGCAAAAGCGGATCGACCACAGCCCCTCGCCCGCCTCCGCAAGACGCGCGCGGACCCTGTCGCCCATATCGCCCGCGCCATCGGGCGCAACCAGCGCAAAACGGATGTTGGAGGTCGAAAACCAGACCTGTCTTGCGCCACGGCCGGCGATAGCGCCATCGGGCGGCCGGTTGAACAGCCGCGTATATTCGCTTGCCGCCCGGTCGATGTCGGGCGTCGCCAGCGCGATGTGATGGATTGCTGAGATCATGCCGGGTCGCACCGCTTACTTTGTCTTGGTTTTGGCGGCAGGCGAACCCGCCTGCTTGGCCATTGCGGAGAAGAACGTGCCGAGCAATTCGCGATTGGCGCTCATCAGCGGCGCCCAGGTCTCCAGCAGCTTTTCCGCCGTAAAATGTTCTATTTCACGAACCAGTCGGCTCTCCAACTGCGCCATGACCGCTTCCTGCATGGGCTGAACGTCGGGCAGACCAAGAAACTGGCGCGCCTCCAGCGGCGTACAATCGATATCGATGGTGACCTTCATGGCCTCCCCCTTGACGCGAAAAACCCTGGCGGACAACGCCCGCCGCCGCGAAGGATAGGCGCGACATCATGTCCATGCAACGCAACTGATTGCGCCACATGCCAAATATAAACTCCACATATCAGAATTCAGGAGTGTAGCGAATCCTGCGCGCCGATCGTTTGACAGGCGCACAGGAGTCTGGTCTGTCCCCGCTTAATATCGTGCGCCATGCGCAAAATCGGCAATTCGTCATTCAGGAGCCGCCATGAACGTCCTTATCAAAACCACCCTGCCCTGCCTTTTTCTCGCAGTCTCGGCGCTGACAGGCGCAGCGCACGCGGCAGACATCGCGATAGATCGCCCCTGGTCGCGCGCCACGCCCGCCGGCGCGTCCGTCGGCGCGGGCTATGTCACCTTGAAGAACAGCGGCGCTGCGCCCGACAAGCTGATCTCGGCGAGCGCCCCCGACGTCGCGGGCAAGGTCGAAATCCACGAAATGACCATGGACAACGGCGTCATGAAAATGCGGCCCGTCCAGGGCGTCGAAATTCCCGCCGGCAAGAGCGTGGAGCTGAAGCCCGGCGGCTATCACATCATGTTCATGGGGCTGAAGAAGCCGCTCAAGGCCGGCGAAAGCTTCAAGGGCGTGTTGACCTTCGAGAAAGCGGGCGCGGCGCCCGTGGAATTCAAGGTCGAGGCCGCAGGAGCCGGCAAGCCCTCCGATCACGGGGGCCATTCCAGCCACAAGCAACATTGACGGGGGTCATTAAAAGGCCTTGGAAAGTCGCGAAATCTTTCAGCTTGAGAACGCGCGCCGAGAGGCTCCCGGGGCTCTGGTTCGACAGATGCGCAGACAAGCGAGCGTGGAGTGAAAAGAGCGTAGAGTGAAAAAGATCGCGCTTTATCTCTGGATCGCCTCCGCAATCGCGGTGGCGGCCTTTGCGGGCTTTATATATTTCGGCTCGGGCGGCCCGCAGCAGCCCTCGATCGGCGGCCCCTTCCGGCTGAAGACGCCGGACGGCCAGGTCATCGACAACGCCGCATTGAAGGGCAAACCTTACGCCATCTTCTTCGGCTTCACCCATTGCCCGGAAGTCTGCCCGACCACCATGGCCGACATGACCGCGCTGATGGGCAAACTCGGCGATGCGGCGAAAGATTTCAAAATCTATTTCGTCACCGTCGATCCCGAACGAGACACGCCGGCGGCCATGCGCGATTACGTCGCATCTTTTGCGCCCTACGTTGTCGCGCTCACCGGCTCTCCGGAAGAAATCGCGACGGCCGCAAAGGCGTTTCGCGTCTATTACCGCAAGACGCCGCTCGAAAACGGCGATTACACGATGGACCATTCCGCCTTCGTCTATCTCATGCGCAAGGACGGCAGTTTCTCGACAGTGATCGGCTATCAGGAAAAGCCGGATCGCGCGCTGGAAAAGCTGAAGGCGCTGCTCGGCAAAGGGTGAGCGGACAGGCGACGGCGGCCCGGCGAAAATCGCTTCAAGGCGCTTTCGCCCGGCAGCGAAGCAATCCATCCGGCGGACTTCGCGGAACATGCGGAGATGGATCGCCGCATCGCCCTATTTGCGCAGGCGCGGCGCGGCGCGCGGGCGCGGATCGACCGGCGTCGAACCGAAGCGCGCGGGATGGCGCGCCGTGCGCACGCGACCAAGGTCAGCGGCGTCGATCTCGATAAAATTGCCGTTCGACAGCGCCTGCGGATCGGCCAGCAGATCCTCGCGCAGGTTGACGCGCCCGCCCGGCGCATCCTCCTGCGCAAGCCGCGCATCGAGTTCTGCGGTGGTAAAGCTTGCCACCCTGCTCTCGAGCGTCTCGCGATAAGCGATGCGATTGGCCATGCGCAATGTGGCCGTGGCAAAACGCGGATCGCGCAGCACTTCCGGCGCATCGATCGCGCGGCAGAGCGCCTCGAACTCCACCTGCTGGAGCGAGGACAAGGACACATGGCCGTCGCGCGTCGCCCATAGCCGATAGCTGGTGGAGACCTCCGGCGCGGGCTCCGGCGGATTGTCGATAAAGGCCTGGTTCCACATGCCCTCGGGCCAGTTGAAGGCGATCGCCACGTCGAACATGGACACTTCGACATGCTGCCCCTTGCCCGTCGTTGCGCGCGCAACCAGCGCGGCGGTAATGGCTTGCGCGGCGATCAGCGCCGTCACCTTGTCGCAAACGTAGGAGCGCACCAGTTCGGGCTCGCCCGAAGGGCCTGCCTGACAGGCCGCAAACCCGGCCAGCGCCTGCACCACGGAATCGTAAGCCCGCGACTTTGCGCGCGGGCCATTGGCGCCGAAGCCCGAAATCGAGCAATAGACGAGGCGCGGATTGCGCGCTGCAACCGCCTCATAACCAAAACCCAGCCGCTCGGCGACGCCGGGACGAAAATTCTGCACGAGCACATCGGCCTTCTCGATCTCGGCCCAGACTTTTGCCCGGTCGTCTTCTTTCTTGAGATCGGCGACGACGCCATGCTTGCCGCGATTGACCGCGAAATAGAGCGCGCTCATATCATCCTTGCGCGGCCCGACGAGACGCGAGGGATCGCCCTTGGCGTCCTCGATCTTGATGACTTCGGCGCCCTGATCGGCAAGCCAGGTCGTCGCCAACGGCCCCGATATCACCTGACTGAGATCGACGACGCGCACGCCCTTTAGCGGTCCCATATGTTTCCTCTTTCAATGCTAATGGAGAGTTGCAGCTTGCTTCATCTCAACGGCCGGAAAAATTCGCGTATCTCGTGCGCAAGCAATTCCGGTTGTTCGAGCGCGGCGAAATGGCCGCCCTTTTTCATCACGCTCCAGCGGCGGATATCATATTGTTTTTCCGCCAGCGAGCGCGGCGGGCGCATGATCTCGCGCGGAAATTCCGCATAGCCGAACGGCGCCGCAATCCTGTGGCCGTGCGGGATCGGCCATGGGCTGTGGCGGCGGTCGTAATAAGGCCAGAACGACGAGCCTATGGCGCCGGTCGCCCAATAGAGCGTGATGTTGGTCAGCATGGCCTCGCGCGAAATCGCATTTTCGATCGCCCCGTCGCAATCGCTCCAGGCGCGAAACTTTTCGGCGATCCACGCCGCCAGTCCCAGGGGCGAATCCGTCAGGCCATAGGCAAGCGTCTGCGGCCTCGTGCCCTGAATCCATTGATAACCCGTTTCCTCCTGCGCAAATTGCCCGAGCGCCTTGAAATAGGCGGTCTCCTCCGGCGTCGGATTGGCAACCGCGCCCGGGTCGCGTCCCGCAATCAGCATGTTGACGTGAAAGCCGGTCAGCAGCGGCGCATGCTTGTAGGCGAGCAAGGTGGTGATGACCGAGCCCCAGTCGCCGCCCTGCGCGCCGAATTTCCGGTAACCCAGAATGTCGCGCATCAGAACCGCGAACATGTCGGCGATACCTTCGAGACCGACGCGCTTCTGCCCCTCGGAGAACGAGAAGCCATAGCCCGGCAGGGATGGCGCGACCACGCTGAAGGCGTCTGCGGGATCGCCGCCGAATGCCGCAGGATCGCTCAGCATCGGAATGATGCGCTGGAACTCGACAATCGAGCCCGGCCAGCCATGCGACAGCAGCAGCGGCATGGGCTTTGGCCCTTTGCCTTCCACATGGATGAAATGAACGCCAAGCCCCTCGATCTCGACCTTGAATTGCGGAAAGGCGTTCAGCGCGGCCTCGTGCGCGCGCCAGTCATACCGGTCGCGCCAGAAGGCTGCGAGGTCGCGCATATAGGCAAGGCTCGATCCAGTGCTCCACGCCGGCCCGGGCGGTTCGTCCGGAAACCGGACCCGCCCCAGCCGTGCGCGAAGATCGTCGAGCGTCGCCTGCGGTATCGCTATGCGGAACGGCTCCGGCTTTGGCGCGGGCAATCGCATCCTCCCTTGATCGGCGCCTAAAAGACCCCATCGCGCGCCGCTTGCCAAGCTCGTCTTCGTCTGCTCGTCTTCGTCTGTTCGCCTTCGCCTGCGCGCCGCACACAGGCGGAAGGGGAGCATTGCGCAGCGCGAGCTTTACCCGAAGCCCGCGCTCTGCCAGTTTGCCGGGGATCCGCGTCATGCGGTCGCCGCAAGCGCGCTCGAACGAGAACGCATGGACAGGCGCCGGGAAGCGACGTATCCGACATCTGCGCATAGAGAGCGCCACCAAGGAGTATCGTCATGGGCCAGAAATCCGGCCAGAAGACCAACGGCCTGCGCCGCGCCGCCATCGTTTCGCCGATCCGCACGGCGGTAGGCAAATTCCAGGGCTCGCTGGCCTCCATGGCCGCCGGCGATCTCGGCGCGGTCGTGTTGAAGGAACTGATCGCGCGCACCAAAATCGACCCCGAGCGCATCGACGATGTCGTTTACGCGCAAGGCTACGGCAATGGCGAGGCGCCGTGCATCGCGCGCTGGTCGGCGCTCGCCGCCGATCTGCCGATCACCGTGCCCGGCTACCAGCTCGACCGTCGTTGCGGCTCCGGCCTTCAGGCCGTGATCGACGCGGCCATGATGGTGCAGACCGGCGCTGCGGACGTGGTCGTCGCCGGCGGCGTCGAGAGCATGAGCAACGTCGAATATTATACGACCGACATGCGCAACGGCGCGCGTTCCGGCTCCGTCACCATGCACGACCGTCTCACGCGGGGCCGCGTGATGAGCCAGCCGATTTCCCGCTTCGGCGTTATCTCCGGCATGATCGAAACGGCCGAAAATCTTGCGCGCGATTACCAGATCAGCCGCGAAGCCTGCGACGCCTACGCGGTCAAAAGCCACCAGCGCGCAACGCAGGCCTGGAAGGAAAACCGCTTCGCCGAAGAACTCGTGAAAGTGGCGGTGCCCCAGCGCAAGGGCGATCCGAAAATCTTCGACCATGACGAAGGCTATCGCGCCGACGCGACCATGGAATCGCTTGGCGCCTTGCGCGCCATCGAAAAAGGCGGCGTGGTGACGGCCGGCAACGCCAGCCAGCAGAACGACGCCGCCGCCGCCTGCCTCGTCGTCGCCGAGGACAAGCTCGCCGAACTCGGTCTCGAGCCCATGGGTTATTTCGTCGGCTGGGCCGCCGCCGGCTGCGATCCCGCGCGCATGGGCATCGGCCCCGTGCCCGCCGTCGAACGCCTTTTCGCGCGCACGGGCTTTTCGTGGAAAGACATCGATCTCGTCGAACTCAACGAGGCCTTCGCCAGTCAGGTGCTCGCCGTGCTCAAGGGCTGGGGCTGGTCGGACGACGATTCCCGCCGCGACATCCTCAACGTCAACGGCTCCGGCATTTCGCTCGGCCACCCCATCGGAGCGACCGGCGTGCGTATCCTTGCCAATCTCATGTACGAGATGAAAAAGCGCGATCTCAAATACGGCATCGAGACCATGTGCATCGGCGGCGGTCAGGGCATCGCGGCGATTTTTGAACGCGCGGCGTAATTTTTCGCCGATACGGCAACCCTGCCCTCTCACCGAAGCCGGCTGTTGCCGGCTTCGGGGACGCTTTATGCAAAAGCCGGCTGTTGCCGGCTTCGGGCACGCTTTATGCAAAAGCCGGCTGTTGCCGGCTTCGGGCGCACTTTATGCAAAAGCCGGCTGTTGCCGGCTTCGGGTGCGCTTTCAAAAATCCGCCCTACCCCTTGACCGCATCCTTCGCATATTGCGGAAAATATTTTTTCATCGTCGGTCCGTCCGCGCGCCAGGACCAGCACCCGTCCACGAAAAACGGTTTTTGCGCAACGAAACCCGGCTTGTTTTTGAGGCTTTCGCGGACTTCGTGCGAGGACATGGCCTGAAACAGCGTGGTGATCGCAGGCCCGATCAATTCGTTGATGTGCGTGCAGAACGCGCGCTTGTCGAGGCGTTCGCGCACGGCCGCCCGCCAGCCACCGCCGAGCTTGAGACCAACCAGCGCCTCCACGCGCGGCGGAACGTCGTAGCAGGTTGCGTAGGGCACATCCTCCATGGCGGCCGTCGCCGCGACGACGCTCAGACGGTCGTCGACGGTGAGCCTGATCGACATCTTGTGGACGGGATCGGCAGGCGTGCGTGGCCCGCGTTCAAAATCCTGGTGCGCAAACGGCTTGACGTCGAGCAGCGCCGCCTCGACCTCCCAAAGACCGTCCTCGCGCAAAAAACCTTCGCATTGCACGGTGCGGCTGTGGATGTGACGGCGGGCGGCGGGGGGCGGCAATGGCATGGGGCCTCGCGGAATGAAGAAGGTGGCCCTGCATGGCGCGTTGCGCGCGTCAGGTCAAACCCTTGCCCCCGCCCCGGCCGGCGGAGGCCTTGAGTTCGGCCAGATTATCCATCAGCGCCTGCACGGTCTCCGGCGCAACCCCATCGAACAGCGACAGCACGAGCCGCTCGTTTTCTTTCGCATAGGCCGCAAACTTCGTCTTGCCCGTCCTGGACAGGCGCACAATGAAGGCCCGCCGGTCGGCAGGATCGTTTTCGCGCAGCACAAGCCCTTCCTGCGCCAGTCGCTCGACAATGCCGGTCAGATTGCCGTTCGTGACCATCATGCGCCGCGACAATTCGCTGAGCCGCAAGCCCCGGGGCTCGCGATCAAGCTGCGCCATCAGATCGAAGCTCGGCAGGGTTATGTCGAATTTCGTCCGCAAATGCCTGCGAATCCGGCCGCCGATAAGATTGCTGGTGGACAGGAGCCGCAGCCACAGCCGCAGTTCCGCCTTGCCGCCGCGCGCGGCGGCCTCGAGATCGGGCTCGGCCAGCGCCGCGCCGGCTTGCGTGGGAGATAAGCTCATCGTTCCTTGCACCATGCCCCGCTCGTCTTGACAATCAAATTCAAGTCTAGATATTTTATGTTTGAAATAATTTGAGCCAGAGCAACCAACCAGATCGGAGACGGCCATGCGGATCGTTTGCATCGGTGGCGGGCCGGCGGGCCTCTATTTCGGCCTGCTGATGAAGAAGCTGCGGCCCGAACATTCGGTCACGGTGGTCGAGCGCAACCGGCCCTACGACACATTCGGCTGGGGCGTCGTCTTTTCCGATCTCACGCTCGATTCCATGCGCGCATGGGACGCGGAGACCGCGAGCGAAATCGAGGTCGCCTTCAATCACTGGGACGACATCGAGCTTCTGTTCAAGGGCGCGCGCCAGCGCACGACCGGCCACGGCTTCGTCGGCATCGGCCGCAAGAAATTGCTCAATATTCTACAGGCGCGCTGCGAGGCGCTCGGCGTCGAACTCGTGTTCGAGCGCGACGTTTCCTCCGATCTCGAATTTCCCGACGCCGATCTCATCATCGCATCCGATGGCGTGAATTCGCGCATCCGCGACCGCTACATCGACGCTTTCAAGCCCGATCTTCAGGTGCGCCCCAACCGCTACATCTGGTTTGGCACCACCAGGCTCTACGACGCCTTCACCTTCGATTTCCAGCGCACCGCGCACGGCTGGTTCCAGGCCCATATCTACCGCTTCGACGACACGACCTCGACCTTCATCGTCGAAACCACGGAAGAAACCTTTCTCGCGCACGGGCTCGACAAGGCAAGCCAGGACGAATCCATCGCCTTCTGCGAAAAGCTGTTTGCGGGAACCCTCGAGGGCGCGCCGCTGATGACCAATGCGCGTCATCTGCGCGGTTCCGCCTGGCTCAATTTCAACCGCCTGATCTGCGACCGCTGGAGCCATTTCAACGGCAAGAGCCATGTGGTGCTAATGGGCGACGCCGCCCACACCGCGCATTTCGCCATCGGCTCCGGCACGAAGCTCGCCATCGACGACGGCATCGAGCTTGCCCGCCAGTTCGAGCGCATCGGCCATACGAAGGCCGATATTCCGAAGGTGCTGACAGCCTACGAGGACATTCGCCGCATAGACGTCGCCCGCATCCAGAATGCTGCAAGAAACGCAATGGAATGGTTCGAGGTTGTCGGCGCGCGTTACGCCGACCAGCTCGAACCCGAGCAGTTCATGTATTCCATGCTCACGCGCTCGCAGCGCATCAGCCACGAAAATCTGCGCCTGCGCGACGCCGCCTGGCTTGAAGGTTTCGAGCGTAATTTCGCGCAGAAGGCGCATGCGCCGAACCAATCCCTGCCGCCGGCGCTGACGCCGTTTTCGGCGCGCGGCGTGACGCTTGCAAACCGCATCGTCGTCTCGCCGATGGCCATGTATTCGGCCGAGGACGGCGCGCCCGCCGATTTTCACCTGATCCATCTGGGCGCCCGCGCGCAAGGCGGCGCTGCGCTCGTCTTCGCGGAAATGACGGCGCCGTCGGCCGACGCGCGCATCACGCCCGGCTGCCTTGGCCTGTGGAATGACGAGCAGGCGGCCGGCTTCAGGCGCATCGCAGATTTCATCCATCGCGAAACCCCGGCTAAATTTGGCGTCCAGCTCGGCCATGCCGGCCGCAAGGGCGCAACGCGCCGCGCCTGGGAGGGAATGGACGAGCCTCTTGCAGATGGCGGCTGGCCTCTGCTTTCCGCCTCCGCCCTGCCCTATCTGCCGCACGGCCAGACCCCCAAGGCGATGGACCGCGCCGACATGGACCTCGTGCGCGAAAATTTCGTGCAGGCCACGCGCCGCGCCGCAACCGCCGGGGCCGATTGGCTCGAACTGCATTGCGCGCACGGCTATCTCCTGTCGTGCTTCCTGTCGCCGCTCACCAACAAGCGCACCGACGCTTACGGCGGCGATCACGGGGGCCGCGCGAAATTTCCGCTCGAGGTTTTCCGCGCGATGCGCGAGGTCTGGCCTGCGGACCGGCCGATGTCCGTGCGCCTGTCCTGCACGGACTGGCACGAGGCCGGCAACAGTCCCGACGACGCCGCGATCTTTGCAAAAATGTTCAAGGAAGCCGGCGCCGATGTCATCGACTGCTCCGCCGGGCAGGTGGTCAAGGACCAGCATCCCGTCTATGGCCGCATGTTCCAGACGCCGTTCTCGGACAAAATCCGCAACGAGGTCGGCATCGCCACCATGGCGGTTGGCGCGATTACCGAACTCGATCAGGCCAATTCGATCGTCGGCGCAGGCCGCGCCGATCTCTGCGCGCTCGCCCGCCCGCATCTGGCCGATCCCGCCTGGCTTCTGCACGAGGCGGCAAAGCTCGGCGTCGGCGATTTCGCCTGGCCGAAACAATACGCTTCCGGAAAAGCGCAACTGGAAACGACCCTGCAACGGGCCGCAGCGCAGGCATGACGCAAAGCCCGGACAAGACATCGCCCATCACGAATGACGAATCACGAATGATGAATCTCGCATGAAGGATCTGGATTTTTCGGGTCGCCACGTTCTGGTGACAGGCGCCGGCTCCGGCATCGGCGCAGTCATCGCCCGCGCCTTCGCAGCGCGCGGCGCCAAAATCTCGCTTGCCGGACGCAGGCATGCGCCCCTGGAGGAAACAGCGCGCGAATTGCCCGCGCAAAAATCCCTCGTCCTTGCCGATTTCGACGTAACCGACGCCAACGCCATTTCGCGCGGGCTTGACAAGGCGCGGCAAAAATTCGGACCTGTCGACATTCTCGTCAACAACGCCGGCGATGCGCCGAGCGCGCCTTTCGACAAGATCGATCAGGCGATGTGGGCGCATACGATCGGGGTCGATCTGACCGGCGTCTTTCTGGTGACGCAGGCAGTTCTGCCCGACCTGCGCAAACATGGCGCGGGCGCGCGCATCGTCAACATCGCCTCGACCGCCGGACTCAAGGGCTATGGCTATGTCGCCGCCTATTGCGCGGCCAAGCATGGCGTCATCGGCCTCACGCGCGCGCTCGCCCTCGAACTCGCGCGCACCGGGATTACGGTCAACGCGCTTTGTCCGGGCTTTACCGAGACGCCGCTCGTGCAACGCTCGGTCGAGGCCATCGTCGCAAAAACGGGCCGCACGGCGGAAGACGCGCGAAAAGATCTCGCGCGCAACAATCCGCAAGGGCGCCTCGTCGACCCGCAGGAAATCGCGGACGCAGCTCTCTGGATCGCGTCTCCTTCGGCCCATTCGGTAACGGGACAGGCAATCCCCATCGCCGGCGGCGAGGTGATGGCCGGTTAGAGTCGCCCGCCTTCAAGAGAACCGGCAAAAGCGAGCAAGACGCCCGTTATCGATCAAGTAGGGCAAATCGCCGTTTCATGGTTTGATGGAACGATAACAAGCAGATCCGGACAACCGGAAGGCATCAGGAGAGGAACGGGAGGCGACATGACCGCAGCCAGCCCGAGACGGGGCGCAACGCTCGGCCCCACCGGCCACATGGATAGTTTCACGCGAGACAATCTGCCGCCGCGCGAACAATGGCCGGACTTCCTGATGGAGCGGCCGGAGTTTCAATATCCGGACTGGCTCAACGCCGGCGTCGAACTGAGCGACCGTCTGGTCGAACAGGGGTTTGGCGACCACATCGCGCTGATCGGCAATGGCCGTGTGCGCACCTACAAGGAACTCTCCGACTGGACCAACAGGCTGGCGCATGCGCTGGTCGAGGATTTCGGCGTGAAGCCGGGCAACCGCGTGCTCGTACGCTCCGGCAACAATCCCGCAATGGTCGCTGCATGGCTTGCCGCCACCAAGGCCGGCGCTGTCGTCGTCAACACCATGCCGATGCTGCGCGCGGGCGAACTCACACAGGTCATCGACAAGGCGGAAATTTCGCTCGCGCTCGTCGATTCCCGTCTTGCGGAAGAACTGGAGACGGCGGCCGCATCGAGCAAGTTCCTCAAGCGCATCGTCCATTTCGACGGCAGCGCCAATCACGAGGCCGAACTCGACCGCGCAGCCCTGCACAAATCCACGCGCTTCGATGCCGTCAAGACGGGCCGCGACGACGTGGCCCTTCTCGCCTTCACCTCTGGCACGACAGGCAAGCCCAAGGCGACGATGCATTTTCACCGCGACATTCTCATGATGGCCGATGGTTTCGCACGCGAAGTCCTGCAAATCACGCCCAAGGACGTGGTGGTGGGATCGCCGCCGCTCGCCTTCACCTTCGGGCTCGGCGGCCTCGCCGTCTTTCCGCTGCGTTTCGGCGCGACCGCGACGCTGATCGAGACGGCGACCCCGCCCAATCTCGTCAAATATATCGACGCCTATCGCGCAACCGTCGTGTTCACCGCGCCGACCGCCTATCGCGTGCTGCTCGGCGCCTTGAAGGACGGCGCGGATTTTTCCTCCCTGCGTCTGGCGGTCTCCGCCGGCGAAACCCTGCCCAAACCCGTCTACGACGATTGGGTGGCGCGCACCGGCATCGAAATTCTCGATTGCATGGGATCGACAGAAATGATCCATGTCTTCATCGTCAACCGCATCGGCAAGACGCAGGGCGGCGTCACCGGCTGGCCGGTGACGGGTTATGAGGCGCGCATCGTCGATGACGACATGAACGATCTGCCACCCGGCGCGCCGGGCCGTCGGGCGGTACGCGGCCCCACCGGCTGCCGCTATCTGGCCGACGAGCGACAGACCGGATACGTACGCGACGGCTGGAACCTCACCGGCGACACCTTCACCTGCGACGAAAACGGCCTCTATCGTTTCGTCGCGCGCGCCGACGACATGATTATCTCGTCGGGCTACAACATCGGCGGGCCGGAAATAGAAGCCGCCCTGCTCGCCCATCCCGCCGTCGCCGAATGCGGCGTCGTCGGCGCGCCCGATGCCGAACGCGGCGAGATCGTCGCCGCCTATATCGTGCTGCGGCCGGGCGAAACGCCTTCGCCCGAACTCGCGACAGCCTTGCAGGAGCATGTGAAGGCGACGCTCGCGCCTTACAAATACCCACGCGCGATCACCTTCGTCGAGGCCCTGCCCAAGACATCGACCGGAAAAATCCAGCGCTTCGTACTGCGCGCGCAAGCAAGACAATAGGAGCTTTCATGCATAAAGCGGTTCAACCCGAGGGCTGGCCACGCCCCAAGGGCTACGCCAACGGCGTTCTCGCGCAGGGCGCGACCCTGTTCGTCGCCGGCCAGATCGGCTGGAACGAAAAAGAACAATTCGACAGCGACGATTTCGTCGCCCAGACCGAGCAGGCGCTGAAAAACATCGTCGCAGTCCTGACCGCCGGCGGCGCAAAACCGGAACATATCGCGCGCATGACCTGGTATGTGACGGACAAGCAGGACTATCTCTCCCGCCTGCCCGAAATCGGCGCGATCTATCGCAAGGTTCTTGGCCCCGTCTATCCCGCCATGTCGCTCGTGCAGGTCGCAGCGCTCGTGGAGGATCGCGCGAAACTGGAGATCGAGGCGACCGCCGTCGTGCCATGATTGCGCAATCGAGCCTCATCTCGGAGAGCGCATAAAAAATCGCCCCGCCGCAATCCGCAGCGGGGCGATTTTCATTTGCGTCAATTCGATCGGAATCAGGCCGGAACTTTCTCCGCCGCTTCCACGAATTCCGGTATCTGGTCGAAATTCATGTAGCGGTAGACTTCTTCCGTCTTGCCCGAGAGGCCGCCGACAGCCGCCATATATTCTTCCCGTGTCGGTATCTTGCCGAGCAGCGCGCCGACAGCGGCAAGTTCGGCCGACGACAAATAAACGCGTGTGTCGAGGCCAAGACGGTTGGGGAAGTTGCGCGTGGACGTCGACAGCGCCGTCGAACCTTTGCGGATCTGCGCCTGATTGCCCATGCACAGCGAACAGCCCGGCATTTCCATGCGCGCGCCGGATTTGCCGAGCGTGGCGTAATAGCCCTCCTCGGTCAGGATATGCGCATCCATCTTGGTCGGCGGCGCAATCCACAGGCGCGTCGGAATGTCGGATTTTCCCGCCAGAATTTTACCCGCAGCGCGGAAATGGCCGATATTGGTCATGCACGAGCCGATGAAGACCTCGTCGATCTTGTCGCCTGCGACATCCGACAGCGTCTTCACGTCGTCGGGATCGTTCGGGCAGGCAAGCAGCGGCTCCTTGATGTCGGCGAGATCGATCTCGAACACGGCGGCGTATTCGGCGTCGGCGTCCGGCTGGAGCAATTGCGGCTTGGCGATCCAGGCCTCCATCGCCGCAATGCGTCGCTCCAGCGAACGCTGGTCCTGATAGCCGTTGGCGATCATCCATTTCATCAGCACGATATTGGAGCGCATGTATTCGATGATCGGCTCCTTGTTGAGCCGCACCGTGCAGGCCGCAGCCGAACGTTCGGCCGACGCATCCGAAAGCTCGAACGCCTGCTCGACCTTGAGATCGGGCAGACCCTCGATTTCGAGAATGCGGCCATTGAAGACGTTCTTCTTGCCCTTCTTCTCGACGGTCAGATCGCCCGTTTTCAACGCCGCATAGGGAATGGCGTTGACGAGATCGCGCAAGGTCACGCCCGGCTGCATCTTGCCCTTGAAGCGCACCAGCACGGATTCCGGCATGTCGAGCGGCATCACGCCGGTCGCGGCCGCAAAGGCGACGAGCCCCGACCCCGCAGGAAACGAAATGCCGATAGGAAAGCGCGTGTGGCTGTCGCCGCCCGTGCCCACCGTATCGGGCATCAGCAGGCGGTTGAGCCAGGAATGGATCACGCCGTCGCCAGGACGCAGCGAAATGCCGCCGCGATTGGAAATGAAGGTCGGCAATTCGTGATGCGTCTGCACGTCGACGAGCTTGGGATAGGCCGCCGTATGGCAGAAGGATTGCATGACGAGATCGGCCGAGAAGCCCAGGCACGCGAGATCCTTCAACTCGTCGCGCGTCATCGGCCCGGTCGTGTCCTGCGAGCCCACGGTCGTCATCTTCGGCTCGCAATAAGTCCCGGGGCGAATGCCCTTGCCCTCGGGCAGCCCGCATGCGCGCCCGACCATTTTCTGGGCAAGCGTGAAGCCCTTGCCGGTGTCCTTGGGCTGCGCCGGCTGACGGAACAGATCGGAGGCCGCAAGCCCCAGCGCGTCGCGCGCGCGCGCGGTCAGGCTGCGGCCGATGATGAGCGGAATGCGGCCGCCCGCGCGCACTTCGTCGAAGATGACATCCGACTTCACCTTGAATTCGGCGATCACGGCGCCGTTTTTCAGGGCCTTGCCGTCATAGGGGCGCAGTTCGATCACATCGCCCATCTCCATCTGCGACACGTCGAGCTCGATCGGCAGCGCGCCGGCGTCCTCCATCGTGTTGTAGAAGATCGGCGCGATCTTGGAGCCCAGGCACACGCCGCCGAAGCGCTTGTTGGGCACATAGGGAATGTCCTGCCCCGTGAACCACAGCACCGAATTGGTGGCCGATTTGCGTGAGGAGCCGGTGCCGACGACATCGCCGACATAGGCGACGGGATGGCCCTTGGCGATCAGCTTTTCGATCTGCTTGACCGGCCCGCGCGCGCCCTTCTCGTCCGGCTCGACGCCAGGACGCGGGTTTTTCAGCATGGCGAGCGCATGCAAGGGAATATCGGGGCGCGTGGAGGCGTCGGGCGCGGGCGAAAGATCGTCCGTGTTGGTCTCGCCCGACACCTTGAACACGGTCAGGGTCAGAGACTTCGGCACCTCGGGGCGCGATGTGAACCATTCGGCGTCCGCCCAGGACTGGACGACGGCCTTGGCCGTGGCGACGCCCTTGTCGGCCAGCTCCTTCACATCGTGGAAATAGTCAAACATCAGCAGGGTCTTTTTCAGACCGTCCGCCGCCGTTTCACCGACCTCCTTGTCTTCGAGCAGCGCGATCAGCGGCTTGATGTTGAAGCCGCCGAGCATGGTCGCCAGCAATTCCGTGGCGAGCTTGCGGGAAACCAGCGCATTCTTTTCAACGCCCTTGGCCACGGCGTCCAGAAAGCCGGCCTTGATCCGCGCCGCATCGTCGACGCCGGCCGGCACGCGATGGGTCAGGAGGTCGACCAGATAGGCCTCCTCGCCCTTGGGCGGGTCGCGCAGGAGCGCAACAAGGCCCTCGGTCTGCTTGGCGCTGAGCGGCAGGGGCGGAATGCCGAGCGCGGCGCGGTCGGCGACATGGGCGCGATAGGTCTCAAGCAGGGACATTGTGCGATCCTTCTGTTCCCATCAGGGAATGAGCAATTCCGAAGACGAAGGAAACCACGACCTTCGTCGCTGGTCTCCATCGCCTTCGGCAAAAACGACCGATGGCCGCGCGAAGGGGCCATGAGTCGCGCAATGTCGCGAATTTTCTCCCGCGCGCAAGTTTTTTCCCGCGTGCAAGTTTTCTCCGCGTACAAGTCCTTGACGCGATTGCGCCGCCGCCTCATCGCGGGCCATGCCCTGGCCCTGCGCCGTCAATGCCGGACGCTCCTGCGATTAGTTCGGCCAGGCCCGACAGGCTGGAATGAAATTTTCTGTTTTCGCCGTCCCCGCCAGCCGACGGCCCTGTACGACAAAAGCGTAACCGCTTCCTGCATTTATGTATGGTCGAAATAATTATGAGTTTTTATTGATGCAGATCAGGGATTATGTTACGCACAGTAGAAATATTTATTTCTATAAAGAATTAATCACTGGAGAGATCATGTCTGATATTATTTCAAAGGCTGCGAATTTGCTCAAGGGCAAAAAAGGCCTTGTAATCGGCATCGCCAACGAACATTCGATTGCCTGGGGTTCCGCCAAAGCCTTTCACGCGCTTGGCGCGGATCTCGCCATTACCTATCTCAACGACAAGTCGAAAAAATTCGTCGAGCCGCTGGCGCAGCAAATCAATGCGTCGATGCTGCTGCCGCTCGACGTTCTGAAAGACGGCGAATTGGAGGCGGTGTTTCAGAAAGTCACCGAGGAATGGGGCGAACTCGACTTCGTTCTCCATTCCATCGCCTTCTCGCCCAAGGAAGCGCTGGGCGGCCGTGTCGTGGACGTCGAGAAAGCCGGCTTCCTCATGACGATGGACGTCTCCTGCTGGTCGTTCATCCGCACGGCGCATCTGGCCGAGCCGCTCATGAAAAACGGCGGTTCGCTTTTCACCATGAGTTATTTCGGCTCCCAGATGGTTGTCGAAAACTACAACATCATGGGCGTGGCGAAGGCGGCGCTGGAGGCCACCGTTCGCTATGTAGCAGCCGAACTCGGCCCCAAGGGCATAAGGGTCAACGCCATATCGCCCGGCCCGCTCGCCACGCGCGCAGCATCGGGCATTCCCGAATTCGATGCGCTGCTGGAAAAAGCGCGCAACAAGGCGCCGACGCGCACCCTCGTCAACATCGACGAGGTCGGCATGGCGACCGCGCTGCTCGCCCTCGACGCAGCGCAAGCGATTACCGGCGACATCATTTATATCGACGGCGGCTATCACATCATCGATTAAAAAAGGGGGGCGCCTTGCGCCCCCTTCATGCATATCGCCGCCCGCCGGACTTCAGCCGGCAGGCGACAGGACGCCCTCGCCTTCAGCCCTTATCTCCGGTTCACTTCCACGAGAGATACATGCCTATGTCGCCGGGCAGGCCGTTCGGCCAGTCGACGATCAGCACCCTCAGATGATAGCCGAGGGGTTGCAGCTTTTCCTTCCAGAAATTGTAGGCGACCCGCGGGCGGCCCAGCAAAGTGTCCGGCCAGCCCTCTTCCGACTGATTGATCGCGCGGCCGTGGTCCGTGCACAATTCGCTGGGAAAGCGCCCGACCAAAATCTCCGTCTCGCCTGAAGTCGCCACCGATTTCAGACGGCTGAGAAAACTACGGACCATTTCCTCGGGAATAGGCTCCTCCGAGCGCAGCTTCTTCAATAATTCCTGTTGCGCCTTGTGCGCTTCATTGTAGGCGGAAAGCGATTCCTTCGCCTTGGCCTGCTCGACCTGATCGACATAGGCCTTGAGTTCGTCGACCGACATCAACAGGTCGTGTTCGGGCGCCGGGCTGGCGGCGGTCTTTTTTTCCTCTTTCATCTTCTGTCTCCGGGATTTGCGATTTTGCTCAAGGGTTCGATATCAGCGCGCCTGTTGCGAGCGCGATGCGAAGTTCTTCGTTCGTCGGAATCACGAAAGTGCGCGCACTGGCGCCTTGCGCGCTGATCTCGAGGCCTGCGCCCATATCGGATGCGTTGTTCCTGGCCTCGTCGATCTCGATCCCGAGCCAGGCGCAGCCCGCCGCTACTTCGCGGCGTGTAGCTGCATCGTTTTCGCCAATGCCGGCGGTAAAGACGAGCGCGTCGAGCCCGCCGAGCGCGGCCACCAGCGAACCGATCTGGCGCCGGATACGATAGACGAACAGGTCGATCGCTTCACGCGCACGGGCATCGTCGGAGACGCGCAAGGCGCGCATGTCGGACGAGATTTCGGAAACGCCGATAAGTCCGCACTTCTTGTAGAGCAGATCCTCGACCTCGTTCACATCCAGTTCGTAATGACGCATCAGATGCAGAATGACGCCGGGATCGAGCGCGCCGCAGCGCGTACCCATCACCAGCCCGTCGAGCGCGGTAAAGCCCATCGAACTTGCAACGCTCGCCCCATCGCAGATCGCGCATAGGCTCGCGCCACTGCCCAGATGGGCGATGATAACGCGCTTGCGCGCGACATCGGGCGCGATTTCCGCAAGTCGCGCGGCGACGAATTCATAGGATATGCCGTGAAATCCGTAACAACGCACACCCTCCTGCGTATATTTGCGCGGAATGGCGTACGTTTGCGCAACCGCCGGCTGCGCCCGATGAAAGGCGGTGTCGAAACACACGACCTGCGGCAGATCGGGCCAAAGAGATTCAATTGCCCGGATCGGAGCGAGATTATGCGGCTGGTGGAGCGGCGCAAGCGGGACGAAGGCTTCAAGCTCGCGCAGGAGCGCCGCCGTCACCCGCATCGGCGCCGAATATTGCGGGCCGCCATGAACCACGCGATGGCCGACCGCCACGATTTTCACCCGGTCCGGCAAGCGTTCCGTTGCAAGCTTGGTCAGCATCTGCGTGGCCTGCTCGTGCGTCAGTCCGGGTTCGCATTTTTGCTCCAGAATAAAATTTCCCGCGCCGTCGGACAGCCGCAGACGCGGCTCTGCGCCGAGACCGTCGACATGCCCGCGCGCAAGCAGCGCTGGATTTGCTTCCTTTGCGAAGATTGCAAGCTTGATGCTCGATGAGCCAGCATTGATGACTGTCACGCACGACATACAAAACCTCTGCCTTTCTCGATTGCATTAATGCGATTGCATTGGCGCGGCTGCGCCTCAACGAAAAATTGGCGCGGCTGCGCCTCAGCGAAGAATTGGCGCGGTTGCGCCTCAGCGAAGAATTGGCGCGGTTGCGCCTCAGCGAAGGGTTTGCGCGGCCTGCCGGCGCCGGACGGCGGCATACAGATTGGCGACCGCGCAGGAGGCAAGCCTTGCTTCCCGCGAATCCGCCCGGCTCGTCAGAATGATCGGAACTTTCGCGCCGAGCACGATGCCCGCGCTGTCGGCCCCGGCCAGAAACGACAGGCTTTTGGCGAGCATGTTGCCGGCCTCGAGATCGGGAACCATCAGCACGTTTGCACGCCCGGCCACCGGCGAAACGATCTTCTTCAGCGCGACCGCTTCCGGGCTGATCGCATTGTCGAGCGCCAGCGGCCCATCCACGAGCGCGCCGGCGATCTGTCCGCGATCGGCCATCTTGCAGAGGGCGGCCGCCTCCAATGTTGAGGGCACATCGGGATTGACCGTTTCCATCGCCGAGAGGATCGCAACGCGCACTTCCTTCGTTTCCAGGGCATGCGCCAGATCGATCGCGTTCCGCACGATATCGACCTTTGCTTTCAGAGACGGCGCGATGTTGACCGCAGCATCCGTGATAATCAGGACGTCGGCGTGCGAGGGCACATCCATGATGAAGCAATGGCTGATACGCCGCTCCGTGCGAATGCCGCGCTCGCGCGAAACGACGGCGCTCATTACTTCGTCGGTATGAAGGCTGCCCTTCATGATCGCCTCGACCTCGCCCTTGCGCACCATCTCCACCGCAATTTCGGCGGCAGCGTGAGAATGCGGCGCGTCGCGGATATCGACGCCGGAAATGTCGACGCCTGTTTGAGCGGCTGTTTCGCGGATTCGCGCCTGCGGGCCAACCAGAATTGGCTTGATCAGACCAAGGCGCGCCGCTTCCAGCGCGCCCCCCAACGAAACCTCGTCGCAAGGATGGACGACCGCAACGCTGATTGCGCTTGCAGCCGTCGCCTTTTCAATCAGGCGTCTGTATTTTTCCCGTTCGTGGCTTTGATCAACCGGCTTCATGCGCGACGCGCCTTCTTTGTTGTCGTTTCTTCGGGCGCAAACATGCGCCTGACCTCTTCAAGACGCCCGCGCACTTCGTCGTCGGGATCGCCGGCCATGACGATGTCGACGATCGTCTCGGCGACCTTGCCGCGGCGGCTGGGATCGTCGGGCAGCATGGCGGGTATTGCGGCCATGGCCCTGACGGCGTCGGCCCGCAACAATGCGCTCTCGCGCCGGATAATCGACTTGAATTCCGACAAGGAGATGCGCTCGTTCTGCGGAGCATGGTCGCGCAAAACCGTCATTTTGTTGAACTGGCGCTCGTCGATGGTGTCGCCGCGCAGCACATACATAAGCGCGCGCAGACTCGCTTCCAGAAGGCCGCCATGCTCGAAATTCTCTTCGTTCACCGCATGGGTCTCGGCATGCGAGAGATCGCGTTCGATCCGGCGGTCGTCGGAGGCGTGCGCGCCCTTCAGGCCGACGGCGGCTTGCAGCGCCAACGAACCGTAGGCTGCATGGAAGATCGCCTCCGACATCGCATCGCGCGCATCGGCGAACATCTTCCAATTGTTTTCGATCCAGTCGGACATCAATTTCTCGCCAGCCAGCAGCGGATTGTTGGCGCTCACGGGATGACGGTCCGCGCGCACCTTCTCGGCGAGCCCCTTCACCGGGGCCATCAGGGGATTGTGATCGGAGAACGCGCCGAACCTTATGCGGTTGGGATGGATTTCACGTATGAATTTCGCGCTCGCCGGCGAGATCATCGCCTTCACGACCGGGCTGGCGAATGTGGCGTAGAGCCCCTGGGTGATCTCGGAGACGCGCGACACCGTCTCGAACTTGCGTTCGTCGATCTCGTCGTTGCCGCCGAGCGCCCTGATGTCGTCGAGCGTTCTGGGTTCGATGCGCGCGACATAATCGCCAGAAACGAGATCGGGATTCGCCGTATCCTTGTCGCGGCCGCTCAGCACGAATTCGTAGAGGCCCGGAGGCATCGTATCGATCATGTTCATGTTGAGCGTGAATTCCTGATGCTGTTTGGTCGCCACGCCGCCCGACACGAATATGCCCAGATGCCCGATGCTCTGATGCAGCGTATAGATGATGGTCTGTCCGTTGGCGACGATATCGTCGACGCTGTCGTAGAGATCGAGCACCCAGTCGAGCGCCTGCTGCGGCGGGGTGATATTGTCGCCGAAGGAACAGAACACGACGATGGGCGAGCGAATTTTGCGCAGGTCCACGCGCTGTCCGTCTTTCGTGCGGATTTTTCCGGCCGTCAGCTTGTTGCCGACGAACAATTCGTCGACGATGAACTGCATTTCGTCGGCGCCGAGAACGACCGGATTGCCCCACCATTTCTCGAATTCGAGGAAACGCGGCCCTTCGGTGTCCACCTTTGAGTAAACATTATAGGGCTTCGTCCACCAGGTGTTGGCGGGATTGTTGGATTCGAAATTGGCGACCAGCGAAGCTCCGTCGAACTCGCCATTGCCGACATCGCCGGCAAATGTAGTCAGCCAACTGCCGCCAAGCAGGCCGCCGAGATAGCGCATGGGGTTCTTGCCCCGCACGCCCGCCCAATAGGACAAAGGCGCGCCGGCCAGAATGATCGGCCCCGGCAATTCGGGCTTCAGCGCCGCCATAATCATGATCTGCCAGCCGGCCTGACAATTGCCGATCAGGACCGGTTTGCCGTCGGCTTCCTTATGCATGTCGACGACCAGCGTCACGAAATGCGCTTCTGCGCGGCAAACGTCCTCGATCGTCTGGCCGGGCATGGGATCGGGCAGAAAGCCGACGAAATAACAGGCATGCCCGGCTTTCAGCGCCACGCCGATTTCGCTGTCGTGTTTCATGCCGCCAATGCCCGGACCATGGCCGGCGCGCGGATCGAACACGATGAAGGGCCGCTTGGCCGGATCGATCGTGACGTCCTCCGGCGGCTTGATCCGCACCAGCGCATAATTGACCGGCGTATCGAGCGTACGTCCGTCGCACACGAGTTCCGCGTCGAAATTCAATACATTCGGCGCAACCCTGCGTATCTGCTCGTCATAGATATTTCCGCGCTCGCGTAGGATATCCATAAACAGGATGGAACGCTCGAGCGCATCACGCCAGTATTCGTAGGGCGCAAATACAGGGTTTTGTTGAGGTTGCGACATATCGTCCTCCAAGAAACTCACGGACCGAAAATTAGTGTTCGACAAACGATTTCTGTCAATCTGCGCATAGATAAACATAGGTTCGGGGCGGCGGATTGGTAATCCAGACAAAAGTATCCCGCGTTGATATATCGCAATGCGAAACTTTCAGGCAATCAATTTCGACTAAGTTGGATTGGACCGAAAAAGCGCTGCTCAACGTCATATTTTATTTGCATATGCATATTAAATACAGAACGCCGCGCGCTCGACAAGCATAGGAGAGCGCGCAGAATCTCTACGCCTGCCTTGGCGCCCCGCCGTAGTGGCCTTTCCGACGGCGATATCTCTGGTTCGTCCAGGATTTTCTGGTGCGCCCAAGAAGTCGCAAATATCGCGCCTTGCGCGAATAAAGCAATGACTTGTGCGCATCCGGCGGAGAGAGAAACGACGCTCTGCGGGAGCAGGCGCCCGCGCATCGACGCCTACGGCGGCCTTCGTGGGCTCGTTTTCCGTCGAAAATGCGTCGTCAGGGATGCGGAAGGCGATGGCTAGAATCCCGCCGTCGTCATCCATTCCTGCGCAGGCGCGCGGTCCGTCCGCATTGCGTTGATGGGCGCAGTTTCGTCGCAAAACCCGAGCGCCACGCCGCAAAACAGCATCTGGTCGTCCGGCGCGCCGAGAAAGCGCTCGACGGTCTTGGCGTATACAGCCCAATATTCCTGCGGGCATGTCGCAAGACCGCGTTCGACGGCCAGGAGCATCAGCGTCTGGATGTACATGCCGAGATCGGACCATTGCGGCGGCCCCATCTTCCGATCGACGAGAATGAATATGCCGACCGGCGCGCCGAAGAACTCGGCGTTGCGCGCAAGCTGCTTCAGCCTGCCGGCCTTGTCTTCGCGCGCGACGGATATGGCGGCATAGAGTTGCTCGCCGTTGGAAAAGCGGCGCGTCCGGTAAGGCTCCCAGAGATTTTGCGGATAGATTTCATAGCCTGGCGCAACATCGGGGCCGCAGCTTTTCACTTGCGCCAAAAGATCGGCCAGCGGCGCGCCGGTCAGCGCATGCACGCGCCAGGGTTGCAAATTGCCGCCGCTCGGCGCGCGCGCGGCTTTTTCGAGAATTTCGGCAACGATCGCGCCCGGCACGGGATCGGGCAGGAACGCCCGGACGGACATGCGGCGCGCGACCGCCTCGGAAACGCTCATTCCAGTCATTTTGTCCGCACTTTCGATCAATCCGCCAGTTCCGGCCGCCGCCAGCCGCCCGATGCAAACATAGCAGCGGGAGATGAAAGAGGCATTCTCCATGGCGCAAATGTCGCCTGCAAAATTCGATGAACAAATTCGGCCCAGACAATGCCGCCCCTTACCTCAAGGTCGGCAAAACCGGCGGCTTCGCAGCCGTTGCGCGAGAACCGCGATCCCGGATCGTCGCTCAATTCCGGTCAAGGCAAGAGAGCGCCCCGTTCGCTGTACTGCACGAAAAGCGGAATGGGTTATCTGTTGCGACAAAGGCAATAAGACGTGACGAACGCAGCCCGCATCGAGGCCGCGCGCGCCCCATGACGAAGGCTGCATGATCCCTGCGGCGGCGCGCCTCGAAAGGCCCGGGCCGGATCAGGCGGTCCGGCGCATATCCCCGTTCAATCGCGCGATGATTGGCGCATCCCGCGCATTGGGCTCCGGCTTGCCGAACAGATAGCCCTGAATTTCGGCGCATCCTTCCTCGCGCATCCGCGCGAGCTGCTCCTGCGTTTCGACGCCTTCGGCGACAGTCGTGACGCCGAGCCTTCTGCCGAGATCGGCGACCGCCTTGACCACGGCGGCGCTTTCGTCCCGATCGACCGCTTCCTTCACGAACGACCTGTCGATCTTGATCTTGTCGAACGGGAACAGGCGCAGATGGGAGAGGGAGGAATATCCGGTGCCGAAATCGTCGAGCGCGACCCGCACTCCCATGTCGCGCAGCCGGCGAAGATCGTCGATGGCCGCCGTCTCGGCGTCGACGATGGCAGTTTCCGTCACCTCGATTTCCAGCCGGCCTGGAGACAGTCCCGATCTGGCCAAAGCGGACAATATGGTCTGGGCGATAACGCCTTTGCCAAGTTGGGTCGCTGAAATGTTGACAGCCACGCGCGCGCCGTCTTCGCGTTCCATGGCGTCCCGGCACGCCTGATCCAGCACGAACTCGCCGATCTGATCGATCAGACCGCTCTGCTCGGCGATCGGAATGAATTCAGCCGGCGAAACCCAGCCCTTGTGCGGGTGGCGCCAGCGCACGAGCGCCTCGCGCGCTGTGATCCGGCCGGTTTCCGCGTCGACGATCGGCTGATAGAAAACGAAAAGACCGTCCTTGTTTTCGATCGCCGCGCGCAAATCCTTTTCCAGATCCCTGCGTTCCCGAATCCGGTTCTCCATGTCGCGCGTAAAGACTTGCGCCTGCCCTTTGCCAGCGGCCTTGGCCGTGTAAAGCGCAAGATCGGCGCGGGCAAACAGCGTATCGGCGGTGTCCCCGTGTTCGGGCGCAAGCGCGATCCCCACGGATGCGCCGAACTTGATGCTTCGATCATATTCAAGATCATATGGCGCGCTTAGGACCCGGATGATTTCATTGGCCAGGGCAATGGCCGAATTCACGTTGCTATACGGAACAAGCGCAGCGAATTCATCGCCGCCAAGCCGGCCTATCCTGACGCCCGGACCGTTGCATGTCGCGCGCAGGCGCTCGCTCACCTGACACAGCAATACATCGCCGGCGGCGTGCCCCCTCGTATCGTTGATAAGCTTGAAGCCATCGACGTCGATATAAAACAGGCCCATCTGATTGCCGGGCTTCGCCAGTTCTGACGACATTTCCTCGTAAAAAGTGGTGCGATTGGGCAATCCTGTCAGCGTATCGTAATGGGCCAGTTGGAGAATGCGGTTTTCTGCCTCGACTTCCTTGGTGACAAGGGCCCAGGTCAGCATGGGGAAGATATAGGCGCCGTCATCGGACATCACAGCCGAAACCTTCAGGTCGAGAACCTCCGGCCCGACCCTGATGCGGGCGTTGTGCGGCAGATTCCTGTGATCTGCCAGAATTCGCCGCTGATGCTCGGGATGCCGGTGAAAGACGTCGATTGACGTGCCCAGCAGATCGTCGGCATTTATCGGCAGCAGATGCTCGATTTTACGAATAAGATTGGTCGACGTTTCATTCGTGTAGGTGATGCAGAGCGTCTTCGGGTCGACCGTCATCACGGCGACCGGCATGTCGTCGATCATCCGCAGCAACCGGCCTTGCGCCTCCTCCTTGCGGCGGGCCTTGGTCTGCGCATTCACCATGCGCGCGAAATCGCGCTGGTTGATGGACAAGATCACCAGCATGCCGACAGACACGAGAACGGTATTGATCGTTGACGCAATGAGAGTGGGTTCTCCCATGGTCATTATGAAAAGAATGAACGCGGCGTTGACTATGACGGTCACGATCAACGCCGCCAGCCGCAATTGCACCAGGCTGAAGATGCTCGAGATCATTGTCATGGCCATATAGAACGCCAGATGCGATCGCATGTTGGCGTCGCCATAGGGCAGCAGGGCAAGCGCCCAGGCCGTGAAGCAGAACGCGAAGATGAAGGCCAGATGGTTCACACGCCTGAGAGCGACGAGCGCCAGTTCCGGCGTTGGCTTGTCAAGGCGCGATTTCCACCAGTTCACCAGGCGCAATCCGCAGACCAATGTGAGCAGAAGCGGAATCCAGAATATCAGCCATAAGGGCGCGACCGCCCAATGCGTAACGGAAACAATCCATGTGTTGGTCAGCAGGATCAGATACATCAGCGGCATCTGCCGCGAAAGCGCGCGATATTGCGCCTTGAGCAGATCCGGATTGCCTTTCGGCACATCCAGAAGACCGACGATCCGCGCAAGCATATTTTTCATCGTCATTCGCTGTCCCCGACAGCAATGGAAACAACCGGAACACATCTCGGTCCCGCTGTCTGGAACCATCTACGATAACCCTAACTAAATTATTGCGATAATTATGGAAAATGGAATGTTCGGCTTGACGGTGCGTCATGCGTCCAGCATTCGCCCTCCTGAATCTTTCCATTCACAAGCAGGGCGCAATGCAATACGCGGAGGCTTCCGTCCGGGTCTCGATACCGGCTCAAATCCCTGTCATGGATATCCAGTCAGTTTGCCACCCGTGACGAGTTTCATTGCAATAGCTGCAATCAGGCGGCGGACGGCGCATCTGGCGCGATATCCCCTTGAGCCTGGATAAATACGAGCCAAAGCACAGACGGCCGCGTTTTCACAGCGCTGTCAGCCGTTATGAAGAAGATTGCCTTCCTTCATCGGCAAAAATGAAATTCAAACACGATCTATATTGAGGTTGACGGGGTTCGCGTCAGGTTGCCGGCGACCAGATGGATCGTTCCGCGTAACGAACCGATCGCACTGTATCGTTGGAACTGCTTTCACGTATTTCGGGCGTCGTGGCGCAAGACTTGCGAAAAGGCAGGCATCGGCGGCGTTATGTTTCACGATCTTCGCGGAACGGCGGCAACGCGACTTGCCAAAGCCGGCGCGACGGAAATCGAGATCGCGGACTTGCGCGATCTGCAATCGGGAAGCTCGATAGGGCAACGAAAACGCTCAACTGCGGTCGGAACGCGCGGCCTCGATCAGCGGGCCGGTCAGATCGCTAATGGATCGCAGAACGGAACCGAGATCGATGCGGTCGTGGAAAAGTTCGGCTCTGGCGCCTGCCGCCGCCGCCAAAAGATCGACCCGGCGCGCCTCTATCGTCCGCAGAACGGCCATGATGATCCGATAGATGTCGGCTTCGGCCGATTTGCGCGGGGGCGCCAGAACTGGAAAGGGGAAACCGGCATGACTCATGACGAACTGGCGGGAAAGATTCTGGACGGATTGCCCGATGCCCTTGTCGTGTCCGACCGCGACGGGCTGATCGCCTTCTGGAATGCCGGGGCCGAGCGGATCTTCGGCTTCTCGCAGAAAGAAGCACTGGGCCAAAGCCTCGACATCATTACGCCGGAGCGCCTGCGCAGCCGCCATTGGGCAGGCTATCACGAGACCATGCGCAGCGGTAAAACAAAATATGGCGCCGGTGACCTGCTGTCGGTACCTGCCCTCCGAAAGGATGGAGGGCGCATATCGGTGCAGTTCTCCATCCTGCCGCTTCACGACGGGACGGGCGCGCTGGCGGCGATCGCGGCGATAATGCGCGATGTCACCGCCGATTTCGAAGAACGGAAGAAGCTGCGCCAGATGGTCATGAAAAGCGATGGCCGGCGCAACCCGCCGCCGGCCTAGGTCCAATCGACATTCAGCGCATCCATATCATAGCGGCGGCCACGCTCGAATGCGAACTGATCGACCGCCATCGATTCCGGTCGCACACCGAGGCCCGCATGGCCGTCTTCCAGTTCATCGAGGGCTTTTACAACCCCTCACGCCGCCACCGGCGCTGGGCTATCTCGCGCCAATCGAATACGAAAGGACACGCAATGCGCTGATCAAGCCGTCCTGATCCGCAAACCGTCCACCGAAGCGGAGCAACTCCAACTCCATACTTCGGCAGGGGCCCAGACGTCATCCAGAAACGTGAAAGGATCAAACGAAAGATAAACGAATATAGGCGCTTGCAGCACCTCAAGCTCGCCGCCTAACATCCCCCGGACGAGGCTTACACTCCGCTAATCTACGCCGCGAGTTGCGCCAAATGATCTGACGATGGACAAACTAAAGCATGCAATTGGATTTCGAATCATTCATGACCAGCTTTGGACCCTATATTGGCCTGATTCTGCTTGCCGGCATTTTCGTGGCATTTGCGCTCGAGCGGCGGCCGCCGGTGGTCATCGCCGTGATAGGCGGCCTGCTCATGATGGCATTCGGGTTCCTGCCGCCGGGCGAGCTTCTCGGTGTCTTCAGCAACCCTGCCCCCATCACGATCGCCGCCATGTTTGTGCTGACAGGCGCTCTGCTCCGTACGGGCGCGCTGGAGGAAATATCGGGCTGGGTTATCCGGCGAACCCTGAGCAAACCGCGTCTCGCGATGGCGGAAATCGGCGGCGGAACGATGGCCGCCTCCGCCTTCATGAACAACACCCCCGTCGTGATCGTCATCATCCCGATCGTGCAGCGTCTTGCAAAGGTGCTGGGCGTGTCGGCCACCCGGCTGCTCATCCCGATTTCCTATATCTCGATCCTTGGCGGCACTCTCACCCTGATCGGCACTTCGACCAATCTGCTGGTCGATGGCGTTGCTCAGCAGCAGGGCCTCAAAGCCTTCGGGATTTTCGAGATAACCGCGGTCGGCCTTTGTGCTGCCGCTGCCGGACTGGCGCTGCTCGCGCTCACAGGAAAATTCCTGTTGCCCGACCGTGCAGCGCACGCTCTCGACGAGCAGGGCGAAAGCGATGCGTTTCTCTCTCACCTTTCGCTCGTCCCGGAGAGCGCCCTCGCAGGCCGACAGATTGGCGACATTGCTCTGTTCCGGCGGCCGGGATTGCGCTTGCTAGGTATTCAGCGCGGACGTGGCGTCGAACGCCGTGGTTTTGAAAAGTGGACGCTCAAGGGCGGGGACCAACTGGTCGTCGCGGCAAGCCCTGCGGAACTGGCGTCGCTGGCTGAAGCCCATGACTTCAAGACGGGATTGATGGGCGTGGGCGGAGGAGTAGCTACCGCCGGCGCAGAAAGACCGGAAGATCTCCGATTGGTTCAGGCGGTCATCTCGCCGTCGCACCCGGTTATCGGCCGCCGGCTCGCCGATATCCCGCTGCTATCTCGCCTCAAGGTCCGTGTGCTCGGGCTTGCCAGACCTCGCCACCTGGCCGGCCCCGATCTCGCCAATGTACGCGTGCGTGCAGGCGACCGGCTGCTGATTGCGGCAGGTAGCGATGCCGCACAGGCGTTGCAGGGCAATGTCGAGCTGGCCGATGTAAGCGAAGCGCCGGTTCGCGCGTTTCGTCGGACCAAGGCCCCCGCAGCAATAGCCACACTTGCCGGGGTGGTTGTTCTGGCGGCGGCATTGGGCTGGCCTATCGAGGCGCTGGCGCTGGCCGGGATCGGCGTCGTGCTCCTGTTGCGATGCATCGAGCCTGAGGAAGCATGGGGTTCGATCGACGGGAACACGCTCGTGCTGATCTTCGGCATGCTTGCGTTTGGCAGAGGGCTTGAGAACGCCGGAACTGTCAATCTCATCGTCACGAACCTGCAACCGGTTCTCGCCGCCATGTCGCCGCTAGCTCTCCTGGTTGCCGTCTATGCAGTGACCAGCTTCCTGACCGAGGCCGTTACCAACAATGCGGTTGCGGTAATCATGACTCCGATTGTGATCGGCCTCGCCAGCGCGCTTGGAATCGATCCCCGACCCCTTGTCGTTGCGGTTATGTTCGGCGCAAGCGCCAGCTTTGCTACACCCATAGGCTACCAGACGAATACGCTCGTCTATGGTGCGGCAAATTACCGTTTCATGGACTTCGTGAAGATCGGGGTGCCGATGAACATCGTGGTTGGATTCGCGGTATGCCTGGCTATCAACTGGCTGTATTGAGGGCGCCGACGGACGGCGAAGTATCTTCATTACACTTCCGTTTCGGCGATCGAGAAGCGAGGTTTTACTCCGTTGCTTCTGTCTTCTTTCTGAACACCTTGCGCCCGTAGTCGCTCGCTTCTTTCGCCTTTTGCCGCAGCGATTCGATTTCGGAGGGCGTCAATATCTCGAAAGTTGAGGAGATAGCCAGCTTCTGGTCCGGTAAGGGCGGAAGGTTCGACGCCAAGCTCTTGTCTGATTGCATCTCCGAACCTCCTTTCGACCGCACGAATACGCGCTTTTTCAGCCATCATTTTACCGGAACGAGCAGCATTGACAAGGAGAACGGAACCAACGACTTCCCCACCATTCGCTCGAATGTGATGAGCCAATTCGGCAAGCGTCCCGCCCATGACCGAAACGTCATCGACCAGGACATAGCGACCGCCACGTTCTACGGGGCCGTCGAAGCGAGGACGAGCGATGATACGTTCGATGGCATTGGCGCCGGTATGGAAGGCGCGCGACGATTGGACGACCGGAATCGGCTCAGGCTTCACTTCAGCGCGCGCGCCTTCGATCACATTTTCAGGCAGGCGCTTTATGGCGTCGGCGAGCAATTTGGCCGTGTCCTGATCGAGACGGGCCACGAGCGCGGCGTCATCGGCGCGGTACATCGATCCGAAGGCGCCGAAATCGCCAAGCATGTTCTCCGGATGTGCCGCAAAATATTCGTTGAGCGGGACGTTTGCGCCGTTCTTGTCGGCATGGTCCACGATCTTCGCCCAAGCGACCTGTAGAAACACGGGGTCGGGAAATTCAGACGCGAGCGTAGTCTTGCCGATACCGGCCGGACCATAGATCAGGACGCGAGCCGCGCTGTTGGCACACACGCGCTTGAGAGATTTGATGGAAATCGCCATATGAATGCTCCTTCTGTTGCGATTTTTGAACTGCAAAGCCGGTCGATCAGGCGGCTATGTCGTCGTCGAGCAAGGCTCGGATGAAGATCGTCGCGAGACGCGCGTCGATCGCGTTGCCGTAGCCCCTGAGGATTTTCGGGCGGCTTTTGTTTTCGTAGGGGCCGCCCGATCCCACTCGGAAGGCAGACCCATGAGCCAGCGAGAATGAGCCGGGTTCAACTGGCCGCCAGACGCCATCCGTGCATCCGATCCAGTCAGCATTTTGCCGCCCGCCGTCAGTCGCATCGGGCCAGCGAGGATCGCCTGTCGACCCAACAGAGCATTCGTCGGCACGTCGGCGTTCTGGCAGGCGCCGTCTTTCCAATCCCGGCTGGTCGGCGTCGCCCAGGGCGACGCCGACGCTTGCCAGTTCGCCAGCCTCGCGTCCCTGTCCAGATGCGCGTTCCCGCCGCCCGTCGTCTCCGTCGTGCGCCCGCCCTGTCCGTCCGAGGCTTTCGGCGTCGGCCAGTTCGTAAATGCGACCATCTGCGACAATGGGACACCGGTATCCTGCGGCCTCGGCGGAAGACTTCCTCTTGACCCGTCCTGTCCCATCGGGCTCGGCCACCCAATACAGCCGCTGCCTGATATGCCCCCTCCATCGCCGAGATTTCCTGCGCCAGCCCAATCGGCAAAATCGCGCAGGCGCCGTTCGATGATTGGATTTGCGCAATCACGTATGGCCCGTTGTAACCATTCGCCGCTCTGGCTTTCTTGCCATTCCACCGTGACGCCCGCAGAGCAGATATCGACCGCCCGGCTGGCGTAACCCGCTCCGTCCAGGTCAGATTGAACAAGATCGAGCCAGCCAAGCCCATCCTTGCGTGCAACCTGCTCGCCAATGATGCGCTCCGGTCGGCATTGAGAGATGAGCCAGTGAAACGCGGGCCAAAGCCGTGGCCTGTTCCGATGGGCCACGCAGGCCGGACATATCGAGCGCGACCCGACGATCGGCGTTGCCATGCCGAAGGTCCGAACTACCGGATTTCACGCCTGGACCGAAGGCGAGATCGAGAAATTTGAAAGGCGCTGGAATCTCGGAACGCGCGAGCGGCTGGCGCTGGCGATCTTTCTCTATTCCGGCCTGCGGCGCGGCGATGCGGCGGGCCTTGGTCGTCAACATATCCGTGACGGTTCAATCTGGGTTCGAACAGCCAAGACGAGCACGCCGCTGGTCCTTCCGATCTTGCCTGAACTACAGCGTGCAATTGACGCGACGCCGACTGGCGATCTTGCCTTCATCGTCTCCTCGAAGTCCGGCAAGCCTATGACCAAAGAATCCTTCGGCAACTGGTTCAGTGACGCTTGCCGTGTCGCTGGCGTTCCTGGATCGGCGCATGGACTGCGCAAGGCTGGCGCGCGCCGCGCGGCCGAGAATGGCGCGACGCAGGCGCAGCTTCGAGCGATCTACGGCTGGTCGAACGACGCGACGGCGGCGATTTATATCCGCGACGCCGATCGCGCCCTGCTGGCGCGAGATGGCATGGCGAAACTGTCCAAACGGTGAACGTCTATTCCCGCACCCATATGTCAGGTGCGGGCCTCAGAACAAAAACATCAATTATTTCAATATGAAATCTGGTCGATGGTGGGCGCACTAGGGCTCGAACCTAGGACCCGCTGATTAAGAGTCAGCTGCTCTACCAACTGAGCTATGCGCCCATCGACCGGCTGCAACCGGAGGCGGCGAAATAGCAAACGCCTTTGGCTCTGTCCAGCCCGCCGCTCGCATTTTTCGCATAAGGCCGCGCTCCGTCTTATGTTTCTCACGTCGCAAGCTTCGCAAAACCGGGCCATACAAGACAAAAAGGGGCCGCGCATGGCGGCCCCGCGAGAGGAAAAGGACCGCACATGGCGGCCCCCGTACAGAGCCGTCGACGCGGCTTTCTGCGCCGGCCTCAGCCTGCGCCAGCGCCCTGCGCCTTTTCGCGCCCGCGATTGACGGCGAGTTTGTTCAGGGCCGCGATGTAGGCGCGCGCTGACGCCACCAGCGTATCGGGATCGGCGCCCTTGCCGGTCGCCTCGCGGCCGTCTTCGGACAGGCGCACAGAGACTTCGGCTTGCGCGTCCGTCCCGCCGGTCACCGCATGCACCTGATAGAGCTCCAGATTGGCCTGATGCGGCACCAGCGCGCCGATCGCGTTGAAGATCGCATCGACAGGACCGTTGCCAGTCGCCTGATGCGTGTGCTTCGCACCGTCGATGTCGAGCGTCAGCGCCGCCGATTGCGGTCCCGCCGTCCCCGCGATCACCGTCAGAGCAGCGACCCTGATGCGATCGTTGGCGGTCACGATCTCGTCGTCGACCAGGGCTGCAATATCCTCGTCGTAGACGATCTTCTTGCGGTCAGCCAAATCCTTGAAGCGACGGAAGGCGTCGTTCAACGCATTCTCGCCGAGTTCATAGCCCATCTCCTTCAGCTTTTCGCGGAAGGCGGCGCGGCCCGAATGCTTGCCCATGACCAGCGATGTCTTGGACACGCCGACCGATTCCGGCGTCATGATCTCGTAGGTCAGCGAACTCTTCAGCATGCCGTGCTGATGGATGCCGCTTTCATGCGCAACAGCGTTCCGGCCGACAATCGCCTTGTTGTACTGCACCGGAAAGGACGTGACCGCCGACACCAGTTTCGAGACCCGGTTCAGCATGTTGGTCTCGATGCCCATGTCGAAGGGCATCGCGTCGGCGCGCGTGCGGATCGCCATCACGACCTCCTCGAGCGCGGCGTTGCCGGCGCGCTCGCCAATGCCGTTGATCGTGCATTCGATCTGTCGCGCGCCGCCCGCCACGCCCGCCAGGGAATTGGCGACCGCCATGCCGAGATCGTTGTGGCAATGAACCGAGAAGACCGCCTTGTCGGAATTCGGCACGCGCGCACGCACCGTCTCGAACATGGCCTGATATTCCTGCGGCGTCGTGTACCCCACGGTGTCGGGCAGGTTGATCGTGGTGGCGCCCGCCTTGATCGCGGCCTCGACGAGGCGGCACAGATAGTCGATCTCGGAACGGGTTGCGTCTTCCGCCGACCATTCCACGTCGTCGGTCCATTTTCGCGCACGGGTGACTGCGTCGATGCTCGCTTGCAGCACTTCTTCCGGGCTCATGCCGAGCTTGACCGACATGTGCAGGGGCGAGGTCGAGATGAAGGTGTGGATGCGGCCGCGCTTGGCGGGCTTGATTGCAGCGCCGCAACGGTCGATGTCGGCCAGTCCCGTGCGCGACAGGCCGCAGATGACCGCGCGCTCGGCGCGGCGCGCGATCTCGGCCACGGATTCGAAATCGCCGTCGGAGGCCGCCGGAAAGCCCGCCTCGATGATGTCGACGCCCATTTCGTCGAGCAATTCGGCAACTTCCAGCTTTTCGTCGAAAGTCATGGTCGCGCCGGGGCATTGCTCGCCGTCGCGCAAAGTGGTGTCGAATACAATCACACGGTCCTTGTTGGAGCCGGTTTCGGTTGCAGCGGTCATGCTATCGGTCCTCGAATCGAATTTCGGATCGCAAGCGGACGCAATTTTTCAGGATATCTGGCGCCCGGCGGGTTGAATAAAGCTCATCCCCTCAGCGCCCAGGCAAAGCCCAGCCGGCGCTCAGGGGCGGCTAAGAAGAAGCAGGCCGGCAAGGAGAAGGCGCGCGCGAACGAACGCCGGCGCAATCGCGCCCGCTCTGTCGTTCATCCGATGTGCGGCAAAAGTCGCCACAACGCCCTCGCTCGAGGCCCTCGACAGGGCCAGCCATACAGGGATAGCGCAGGCCAATCGTCCCTGCAAGTCGGAAAAGCGCCGCAGCAAGCCGAAAGTTGCGCCGGCTAAACGCTTGCCGATCCTGCTGCGCCCATGCAAAATATGTCGGACAAGAAAAACGGACGAAAATGACTTCAAAGCAAAATATCCCCAGCAATCCGCCGCCCGAGGGCTGGAGCCTGTTCGATCTGCGTGGCGGCTACATCGACCATAACGGCCCGCTCTTCTATCGCGATGACGGCCCCGGCGGCTTTCAACTGGGCATGCGCATCGAGGAGCGTCATTGCAACCCGCGCAATGTCGGCCACGGCGGCTGGCTGATGACCTTCGCCGACATGATGCTGCCCATGGCCGCGCATCGCCATCCCAAGGTCGGCCGCAACTTCCTGCCGACGGTCTCCATGGCGGTCGATTTTCTGGCGCCTGCGCCGCTCGGCGCCTGGCTCAACAGCCGCACCGACATTTTGCGCGTCACCCGCAATCTCGTTTTCGCGCAAGGCCTGATCTACGCCGACGACACGCTGGTCGCCCGCGTCAACGGCGTGTTCAAGATCGGCGAACCCATAGCCAAACTATTGGGCGACGCCGACAGGAAGCCCTGAGCAAAATCCGGGCGTCTCCCGATTGCGGGAAAACGCCCGAACCGGCTTGACCGGAAGGCGCGCGGAGGTGAATTCTGACGCCTGCTCTGGAGCCCCCGCATGTTCCCTCGCCTGACTCCCATCTGCGCCGCCACGGCGGTCCTTTTTGCGCTTTCCGCCTGCAATTCGAGACCTGCGCCGCAGGTTCAGGCACAGGCCTCGCAAGCTCAGGGCGCGAGATCGCCGCTGACGCCGCAGGGCTTCAAACTGCCCGATGGCGCGGGCTGTTCGGGCGCAATCGCCCGTTATCGCGCGGTCATCGCCAACGATCGCGCCACCGGCAATGTCAACGAAAGCGTCTACAAGCAGATCGACAGCGAAATTTCCGGCGCATCCGCCGCCTGCTCGTCCGGCCAGGACGGCGAGGCCATGCGCCTGCTGGCCGCCTCGAAGACGCGCCACGGCTATCCCGGCTGAACGGCCACGACAAACGCAAACCGGGAGCGCGGGAAAATCGCCAACGGGCATCCCAAAGCCCTCGGCGTCGGCGCCTCCGCGCCCCTTGACCCAGCGCCCCTTGACCCCGCGCCGCCCATCCGCTACCAAATCCAATAACCAACGCATCGGCAGCATTATGCGCAAGACCCTTATCGTATCGCGAGCGCCTGAGACGGAGCGGGACTGACCCCGCAGTTCCGCCGATGGCGCTCATTCCGAGGTCCCTGACGGGGCCTTTTTTATTGTCCGTAATTCCGTCAAAAGAACCGCATCCCAGAAGAACCGCATCCCAGGAGAAGGCCATGTCGAGACAGATGACCGGCGCCGAAATGATCGTGGAAGCCCTGAAAGACCAGGGCGTGGACACCATTTTCGGCTATCCCGGCGGCGCGGTTCTGCCGATCTACGACGCGCTGTTCCACCAGAACAAGGTGCGCCATGTGCTCGTCCGCCACGAGCAGGGCGCAGGCCATGCAGCCGAAGGCTATGCGCGCTCCACCGGCAAGGTCGGCGTGCTCCTGGTGACCTCCGGCCCCGGCGCCACCAATGCAGTGACGGCGCTGACCGACGCGCTGCTCGATTCCATTCCGCTGGTCTGCATTTCCGGTCAGGTGCCGACCCATCTGATCGGCTCCGACGCCTTTCAGGAATGCGACACGGTCGGCATCACCCGCCATTGCACGAAACACAATTATCTCGTGAAGCGGATCGAGGATCTGCCGCGCATTCTGCACGAGGCCTTTTACGTCGCCTCCAGCGGGCGCCCCGGCCCGGTCGTCATCGACGTGCCGAAGGACGTGCAATTCGCCACCGGCGCATACGATTTCCCGCGCGCCATCCAGCACAAGACCTATCGTCCGCAACTCAAGGGCGATCACGCCAGGATACGGCAGGCGATCGCCATGATGGCGGCGGCCAGGAAGCCGGTGTTCTATACCGGCGACGGCGTCGTCAATTCCGGTCCTGCGGCCTCGACCCTGTTGCGCGAACTGGTCAAGCTCACCGGCTTTCCCATCACCTCGACCCTGATGGGCCTCGGCGCCTATCCCGCGCCCGATCCGCAATGGCTCGGCATGCTCGGCATGCACGGCACTTACGAGGCCAACAACGCCATGCACGATTGCGATCTGATGATCGCGATAGGCGCGCGTTTCGACGACCGCATCACCGGCCGCCTCGACGCCTTCTCGCCGGGCTCGAAGAAAATCCACATCGACATCGACCCCTCCTCGATCAACAAGAACGTGAAGGTCGATCTGGGCATCGTCGGCGATTGCGCGCATGTGCTCGAGGACATGGTGACCTTGTGGCGCTCGCAATCCATGCAGGCCGAAAAGGCCACGCTCGCGTCGTGGTGGAAGCAGATCGACAAATGGCGCGCCCGCAAGTCGCTCGCCTTAGCCAGGTCCGCCGAAACGATCAAGCCGCAATATGCGATCCAGCGGCTCTACGAACTGACCAAAGGCCGCAAAACCTACATCACGACGGAAGTCGGCCAGCATCAGATGTGGGCGGCCCAGCATTTCCACTTCAACGAGCCCAACCGCCTGATGACTTCCGGCGGCCTCGGCACCATGGGTTATGGCCTGCCGGCCGCCATCGGCGCGCAGATGGCGCATCCGGACGCGCTCGTCATCGACAAATCCGGCGAAGCCTCGATCCTGATGAACATTCAGGAGATGTCGACGGCGACGCAATTCCGCGCGCCCGTGAAGGTCTTCATCCTCAACAACGAATATATGGGCATGGTGCGCCAGTGGCAGGAACTGCTGCACGGCGGGCGCTATTCGCAGAGCTATTCGGAGGCGCTGCCCGATTTCGTCAAGCTCGCCGAAGCCTATGGCGCAAAAGGCATCCGCTGCTCGGACCCGGCGAAACTCGACGGCGCGATCAAGGAAATGATCGACCATCCCGGCGTCGTCATCTTCGACTGCCTCGTCGACAAGACCGAAAACTGCCTGCCCATGATCCCCTCGGGCAAGGCGCACAACGACATGATCCTGCCCGATGCGGTCGAGGACATCGGCTCCGTCATCGACGACAAGGGAAAAATGCTCGTCTGAAACCGCAACGCGATTTCAGACCCGCGCGACAGGCGGTTGCTGCGTAATCGCCTGTCGCGCCAACCCGATCGAAACTCTCAGGAACGTCCATGAACGCCGCAATCCCCGCTCCCGCCGCCCCGCCCTCCCCCTATTCCTCGGCCATCGGCAAGTCGAACATCGAAAGCCACACCCTGTCCGTGCTCGTAGACAACGAACCCGGCGTGCTCGCCCGCGTCGTCGGCCTGTTTTCGGGCCGCGGCTACAATATCGAAAGCTTGACCGTCGCCGAAGTCGCCCATGGCGAGCATCTGTCGCGCATCACCATCGTCACGACCGGCACGCCAGAGGTGATCGAGCAGATCTCCCATCAGCTCGAACGCATCGTGCCGATCCACAAGGTCATCGACCTCTCGCTTTCGCGCCGCGCCATCGAGCGCGAACTCGCCATGGTCAAGGTGCGCGGCACGGGCGAGGCGCGCGTCGAGGCGCTCCGCCTCGCCGAAGCTTTTCGCGCAAAAGTGATCGATGCGACGATCGAGAGCTTCATTTTTGAACTGACCGGCGCAACCAGCAAGATCGACGATTTCCTCGAACTGATGCGTCCACTTGGCCTGGTCGAGGTCTCCCGCACCGGAATCGCCGCCATTTCGCGCGGGCCCAAACCGATCTGAACAAGCCGATCTGAGGCCTCGCCCCGGACGGGCAGGATAGGCGCCTCTAGTCCGGCGGTTCTGGCGCCGCCGCCGAATTCCATTCATAGCTGTTTCACGCGGGCTTTGACGGCGCGCTCCCCCGCGTTTAGAAAACCCGCGCATACGAATATCGCCCGACCGGGCCGCCGGCAAGGAACGAAACTAAGGAACGAAAAATGCGCGTTTATTACGACAGGGACGCCGATATCAATCTCATCAAGGGCAAGAAAGTGGCCGTGGTCGGCTACGGCTCGCAGGGCCATGCCCATGTGCTCAACATGCGCGATTCCGGCGTCAAGGACGTGGTCGTGGCGCTGCGCGCCGGCTCCGCCACCGTCAAGAAAGCCGAAGGCGAGGGCCTCAAGGTCATGACCGTGGCGGAGGCCGCAAAATGGGCCGATGTCGTCATGATGCTGACGCCCGACGAACTCCAGGCCGACATCTACCGCGAGGAACTCGCCCCCAACATGAAGAAGGGCGCCGCCCTCCTGTTCGCGCACGGCCTGAACGTTCATTTCAATCTGATCGAGCCGCGCAAGGATCTCGACGTCCTCATGGTCGCCCCCAAGGGCCCCGGCCACACCGTGCGTTCGGAATACAAGCGCGGCGGCGGCGTGCCCTGCCTGATCGCCATCCATCAGGACGCCTCCGGCAACGCCCATGATCTCGGCCTGTCCTATGCGTCGGCCATCGGCGGCGGCCGCGCCGGCATCATCGAGACCAATTTCAAGGAAGAATGCGAGACCGACCTGT
>JBKDZW010000064.1:0-8054 GCA_047971685.1 Rhodoblastus sp. | reverse complement strand
TGGGGAATGCCGTCGTAGACCGAGAGTTCGAGCATTTTGGGATCGACCATGATGAGGCGGCATTGCTCGGGCTTGAGCCGGTAGAGCAGCGACAGGATCATGGTGTTGATGGCGACGGATTTGCCGGAGCCTGTGGTGCCGGCGACCAGCAGATGCGGCATGCGCGCGAGATCGACGATGACGGGTTCGCCGCCGATGGTCTTGCCCAGCGCAATGGCGAGGCGATGTTTGGAGCCCTCGAAATCGGCCGAGGCCAGGAGTTCGCGCAGATAGACGGTTTCGCGATCCTGATTGGGCAGTTCGACGCCGATGGCGTTGCGGCCCTGAACGACGGCGACACGCGCGGACATCGCCGACATGGAGCGGGCGATGTCGTCGGCAAGGCCGATCACGCGCGAAGATTTCACGCCAGGCGCAGGCTCAAGCTCATAAAGCGTGACGACAGGCCCAGGCCGCACATTGACGATCTCGCCCTTCACGCCGAAATCGTCCAGAACCCCTTCGAGTTCGCGGGCGTTTTCTTCGAGAATTTCCGGCGCCGTTTCGGCGAAATCGCTTTCGTCCTGCTCGCGCAGAAGACCGAGCGAGGGGGCTTCGTAATCGCCGACGAGCGGCGCTTTTGCGCGAAAAGTCTTGCGGTCGTCGCGCGAAACGGCGCCGTTGTCGCGATGAAGCGATCCGCCATTTTCCGGCGCCTGCCGGATGGATTGCCCTGCTTCCGGAGGATGCCGGTCTGAGCCGGCTTCTGCCGAACGCGCAATGACGGGCGTCGCCGGCGTCGGGGCGTCCGGCGTCGTGTGTGTCGAGACGGCTTGCGTGTGCGCCTTTACGCGCACGCGGCGTTTTTCTTCCGGCGTTGCGGGGGCGGCGGCTTCCGGCGCGCGCGGCGGGGCAGCCTCGTGCAAGCGGACGGCGCGGGCGTCCTCGTCGCTTTCCTCGGCGTCGCTGATCGCGCTGGAGACGAGAAGGGCGGCCAGGCGATGCAATTCGTTGCGCGGTACGGAGGTTACGCGCGGATGAATGCGCGGCATCGGCGGAGCAAGGCGCAGTTCCGGCGCGTCGAATTCCTCGATCACCACGCGCGGCGCGCTGTCGCCGAGAAAAAATTCGGTGCGCGCCATGTGCGGGGAGCGCGGAATGAGAATTTCGACGAGCGGGCGCGCCGCCTCGATGTCGTCCTCGGCGGGCAGGGCGGCCAAGACCTCGGGCTGAGAGGCGTGCTCGGGCGCGCACTCATGCCCGGCGTAAACCGCGATCCGGGCGGCCAGATTGCCTGCGCCAGTGGCGGACGCATCGCCAGTCGTCTCCGGCGCCTGCGCGACCAGGGGCAAGGGCTGTTCGGCGGGCAGCATGGCGACGATTTCGGCCGGGACGGCTTCGCCCGCAGTTTCGGGCGCGGTTTCGTTTGTCGTTGCGGGCGCAGGCTTGCGGTCGGGCGTGCGGGAAAAGCGCACCCAGCCGGGCTGGCGGGTCTGACGCTCGATGCGTGCGGCTGCGTCCACATCCTCCTGTGCGCGGCGCTCGGATTCCAGACGGCGCAATTCGTTCTTGCGGCGGGCAAGTTCGGCTTCCGAAGTGCGGGAATAGCGTATGTCGCCAGTGGCCGTCCTGGCGGTCAGGCCCGGACGCTGCCCCTTATCCATTTCCTTGGCGGACGGCCTGACGGCGACTTTGAACCCACTGTCGCCGGCGGCGACTTGGAACCCGCTGTCGCCGGCGGGTTGGGCCGGCGGTTGAGGACTTGCGGGGACTGCCGGGGCCGGCGGCGCAAAACCGGGCGGCGGCGCCATTGCGCCGATGCGCGCCAGCGGGGGGGCGACGGGGGCAGGGGCAAGCGGCGCGGGCGCGAAGGAAGCTGGCGCAACCGGCGTGGGCGCGAAGGGCGCCAGAACCTGCCGGGGCGGGGATTGCGGGCGTCCGTCCGCGCCGATCTCGCAAATCATGACGGGATTGACGTTCCTGCGCCTGGACTGTTTTCCGCCGCTCTCGTCTTTGAGGGCGTCGAGCATTTTGGCGATCCAGGCGTCGAAATTCATGTGATTTGCTTCCACGGGCACGCAATACAGACGTTAGGGTTAACCCGGCGCGGTTAAGGCGTGGTTATTTCGCGGCCTTTTCGCGCGCCTGAATTCGTCCACAGGCGCTTTTGACCGCGCGGCCTCCGGCGGCCTACCACTTTGCCCCCTAAGGAATGTTTTGAGTCGGACGCCATGAAATCGATCAGCCAGCGCATCGCCGAGGAATTGCAGGTTGCGGACCGGCAGGTGGATGCTGCGGTCGAACTGCTGGACGGGGGGGCGACCGTTCCCTTCATCGCGCGCTACCGCAAGGAGGCGACCGGCGCGCTCGACGACACGCAATTGCGCACGCTGGAAGAACGGCTGCGCTATTTGCGGGAGCTGGAAGAGCGGCGCGCGGCCATCCTCGACAGCGTGAAAACCCAGGGCAAGCTCGACGCTGCGCTGGAAGCGCAGATCAATTCCGCCGACAGCAAAGCGCGGCTGGAAGACATTTATCTTCCCTACAAGCCCAAACGCCGCACCAAGGCGCAGATTGCGCGCGAAAACGGGCTGGAGCCGCTGGCCGGCGCGCTGCTTGCCCATCCCGAGCGCGACCCCGGGGAGCAGGCCGGGACTTTCGTGAAGGCGGAGGCCGTCGAGACGCCGGAGGCCGCGCTCGAAGGCGCGCGCGCCATTCTGGTGGAACGCTTTGCCGAGGACGCCGAATTGATCGGTCGGTTGCGCGAGGATTTCTGGAAGCGCGGCGTGCTGAGCGCCAAAGTGCGCGAGGGCAAGGAGCAGGCGGGCGCCAAATTCGCCGATTATTTCGATTTTTCAGAGCCGTTGACCAAGCTGCCCTCGCACCGAATTCTCGCCGTCATGCGCGGCGAGCGCGAGGAATTTCTCGACCTGCGGCTGATCGCCGATCCCGCAGCCGATCCCGCCTCGCGCGCTCCCGGCGTCTATGAACTGGCGATAGCGGCGAGAAACAATGTGGCCGATCGCGGCCGTCCCGGCGACAAATGGCTCGTCGATTGCGTGCGCTGGGCCTGGCGCACCAAAATCGAGATGCAGCTTGCCGTCGATTTGCGGTTGCGGTTGTGGACCCATGCCGAGGACGAGGCGGTGCGCGTGTTCGGCGCGAATTTGCGCGACCTGCTGCTGGCGGCGCCCGCCGGCGCCCGTGCGACCATGGGGCTCGACCCCGGTTTTCGTACGGGCGTGAAGGTTGCTGTCGTGGACGCCACCGGCAAGGTCGTGGCCACGACTGCGATCTTTCCGCACGAGCCGCAGCGGCGCTGGGACGAGAGCCTTGCCGCTCTGGCCGCGTTGTGCGTGCGTCACAAGGTCGATCTGATCGCCATCGGCAATGGCACGGCCTCGCGCGAGACCGACCGGCTCGCCGCCGATCTTTTGAAGCGCATGCCCGAGATAAAGGCGACCAAGGTGATGGTGTCGGAGGCGGGGGCGTCCGTCTATTCGGCGTCGGCCTATGCCGCGCAGGAATTGCCGGAACTGGACGTTACGCTGCGCGGCGCCGTCTCGATCGCGCGGCGCCTCCAGGATCCGCTTGCCGAACTCGTGAAGGTGGAGCCCAAGGCGATCGGCGTCGGGCAATATCAGCACGATATCGCCGAACATAAATTGAATCGCTCGCTCGACGCCGTGGTCGAGGATTGCGTCAACGCGGTCGGCGTCGATGTGAATACGGCTTCCGCCAAGCTGCTCGCGCGGGTGTCGGGCGTGGGCGAGAGCCTTGCCGAATCTATCGTCTCCTATCGCAACGAGGCCGGCTCGTTCCGCAATCGCGCGGCGCTGAAGAAAGTGCCGCGTCTTGGCGCGCGCGCGTTTGAATTGTCGGCCGGCTTTCTGCGCATATCGGGCGGGGAAGATCCGCTCGACCGTTCCGGCGTGCACCCGGAAGCCTATCCGGTCGTCCGCCGCATTGCGGAAAAGGCGGGAGCAGATGTCGCAACGCTCGTCGGAAATCCGAAGATATTGTCCGGGCTGAAGCCGGCCGATTTCATCGACGCGACTTTCGGCTTGCCGACTGTCGTCGATATTTTCAAGGAACTGGAAAAGCCGGGGCGCGATCCGCGTCCCGCGTTCAAGACGGCCGGTTTCAAGGAAGGCGTCGAGACGATTTCCGATCTGCGGCCCGGCATGATTCTGGAAGGGGTTGTCACCAATGTCGCAGCCTTCGGCGCGTTCGTGGACATTGGCGTGCATCAGGACGGGCTGGTGCATGTCTCGGCAATGAGCCGCAATTTCGTGAAAGATCCGCGCGAAGTCGCCAAGCCAGGCGATATCGTGAAAGTGAAGGTGGTCGATGTCGATGCGCCGCGCAAGCGTATCGGGCTCACCATGCGGCTCGATGACGCCGCCGAGCCCGGCCGCAAGACGGGGCAACGGCAGGGCGACCAGATGAGCCGCGGGCAGGAGCGTTTTGCCCGCCAGCCCGAGCGTCCCTCCGCCGCCGGTGGCGCGCTGGCCGCCGCGCTCGCCAAGGCGCAATCGCGGCGGGGGTGAACCGCGTCGCTCATTGGCTGCCGCCATTGTGCACAAGCTTGCAGGGCGCAGGCGGCGCTCCATCCGGCTCGCTGCCCGCAGGGAGGCCCGCTTTGCCTTCCTCTTTTGCGTTCGCGCGCTTTCTCTCTAATCTGGCTGCAACGACAAGAGAGGATGCGCCGTGAACGAACATGCCGCCATCAAGAGCGATTACGATTTCAAGCCCGTGCGCGCGGCGATGCAGCGCTATGTGGACGAAGAAATTCTCGCCGGCGTTTCCTGGGCGCTGCTCGAGGGGCGCGACATCGTCGACATGCAGGCGGTAGGCTTTTCCGATCGCGAGGCGAAGACGCCGCTGCGCTTCGACCATATTTTCCGCGCCTTTTCCAATACGAAGCTGATGACGTCCTGCGCGATCATGCTGCTGATCGAAGACGGCAAGATCGGTCTCGACGACAAAATCGAAAAGTTCATGCCGCAGCTTGGCGACAGGCGTGTGCTCAGGCCCGGCGCGACCGATATCGGCGACACGGAACCAGCGCGCCGCTCGATCGCCGTGCGTCATCTGCTCTCGCATCAAGCTGGCCTGAGCTACGGCATTTTCGATCCGGGCACGCCGATCTTCAAAGCCTATAACGAGCGCAAGGTTCTCAATCCGATGACGCCGCTGGCGGATATGGTGGACCAGCTTGCCGAACTTCCGCTCGTCTTTCATCCGGGCGAGGGCTGGGAATATTCGGTTGCGACCGATCTTCTGGGGCGTCTCGTGGAAATCGCCTCGGGCCAGAATTTCGGCGACTTTCTCAAAGCGCGCATCTTCGATCCCCTCGGCATGGTCGATACGGCGTTTTTCGCGCCGCCCGAAAAGCAGGACCGCGTCGTCGCCTATTACAAGGGCGCCGATCTCATGGACCCGATGAAGCCCGGTCTGACCAGGCTGGCGAATGCGCCTTACCCCGGGGCCTTCATGCAGGCGGAGCCGCGCCAGTCGGGCGGCGGCGGGCTGGTGACGACCATGCCCGACATGATCGCGCTGGTGCGTGCGCTTCTGCCCGGCGGTCCGCAATTGCTGAAGCCCGAAACCATAGCCGAATTCATGCGCGTGCAGACGCCGCAGGGGCAATGGATTCGCTTCGCCATGCTCGGCCCCATGCCCGGCAAGGCCTATGGTCTCGGCGGTTCGGTGACGGTTGCGCGCGGACCGCTCGATCCGCCCGCCGCCTCTGGCGAGTTCCAGTGGGGCGGGGTCGCCGGCACGCATTGGTTCATCAATCCCGCGCGGAACCTTGCCGGCGTGGTGATGGCGCAGCGCTATATGGCCTTCTGGAATCCGTTCTTCTTCGATTTCAAGCGGCAGGCCTATGCGGCGATGAAACGATAAGATCAAGGCGTTCGCTGCGGATAACGCTCCGTTCGCCTTATGATGTTTGCGCACTTGCATCCATGGCTGGCTTGCGCTCCTCTCGCCGGAGATTTTCGAGAGCCTCGAATAAGGAATCATGCATGGCCGCCAATATAGATCCGCGCGCCGGACAGCTTGCCGACCCCAAAAACCTGACTGACATAGCGCGCCTGGTGAGCGCCTATTACACGGCCAAGCCCGATCCGGCCGAGGCCTCCCAGCGCGTCGCCTTCGGCACATCGGGCCATCGCGGCTCGGCCTTCGATACGGCTTTCAACGAGAACCATATTCTCGCTATCGCGCAGGCGATTTGCAATTACCGGCGCGGCAAGGGGATCGACGGGCCTCTCTTTCTGGGGGCGGACACGCATGCGCTTTCAGCGCCGGCAGCGGCCAGCGCGCTCGAAGTGTTCGCCGCCAACGGCGTGCATGTCGTTGTCGACGAGAAGGACGGCTATACGCCGACGCCGGTCGTTTCTCACGCAATCCTTGCCTATAACCGCGGCCGCAGCGCGCATCTGGCCGATGGCGTGGTCATCACGCCCTCGCATAATCCGCCTCGGGACGGCGGCTTCAAATATAATCCGCCCAATGGCGGGCCGGCCGACGGCGATGCGACGGGCGCGATCGAAAAGGACGCCAACGCCATGCTGGCGGACGGGCTTGCGGGCGTGAAGCGCGTGAGTCTCGCGCGGGCGCTCGCTTCCGAGTTCGTGCGCCGGCGCGATTATGTCACGCCCTATGTCGAAGACCTCGCCAACGTGCTCGACATGGAGGCCATTCGCGCCGCAGGCGTGAAGATCGGCATCGATCCGCTGGGCGGCGCCGCCGTGCGCTATTGGGCGCCGATCATCGAGCGCTATAAAATAGATGCGACAATCGTCAACGATGTCGTTGACGCCACCTTCCGGTTCACGCCGCTCGACTGGGACGGAAAAATCCGCATGGATTGCTCCTCTGCCTATGCGATGGCGAAGCTGATCGACCTCAAGTCGAAATTCGATGTCGCCTTCGCCAATGATACGGACGCCGACCGCCACGGCATCGTCACGCGCTCGAGCGGGCTGATGAACCCCAATCATTATCTGGCGAGCGCGATCGATTATCTGTTCCGCTACCGCCCGGACTGGAGCGCGAAGGCTGCGATCGGCAAGACGATGGTGTCGTCGTCCGTCATCGACCGCGTGGCGCAACGGCTGAACCGCAAGCTTGTGGAAGTGCCGGTCGGCTTCAAATGGTTCGTCGACGGCCTCATCGGCGGCGATTTCGGATTCGTGGGCGAAGAAAGCGCGGGCGCCTCCTTCGTGCGTCGCGACGGCGCGGTGTGGACGACCGACAAGGACGGGATCATTCTCGGGCTTCTGGCGGCGGAGATCGCCGCGCGCACGGGTCGCGATCCCGGCGAGAATTACGCCGCGATCACGCGGGAAACCGGCGCGCCCTTCTATGCGCGCATCGACGCGCCGGCAAACGCTGCGCAGAAGAATGTGCTCAAGAAGCTCGCGCCGGATCAGTTCGCGGCGACGACGCTGGCGGGCGAGACGATCACGGCGAAGCTGACGAAAGCGCCCGGCAACGGCGCGGATTTCGGCGGGCTGAAGGTCGTTTCCGAAAACGGCTGGTTCGCCGCGCGGCCGTCCGGCACGGAAGATGTCTACAAGATTTATGCCGAGAGTTTCCGCTCGGCCGGGCATCTGGCGGAAATCCAGAACGATGCGCGCGACGCGCTCTCGCGGGTGTTTGCGGGCGCGGGCGCGGCGTAGGGATTGCAGCCTAGGCCCTTCGGGATTCTTGCCTAGGCCCTTCGGGCTCTCCTTGCAACGACGGAAACGTCTGCGGTCGGGATCGCGAGCCTTGACGGCTCGCGATCCGCTGTCCTCAATCCACCGTCACGGCCTGCACCGGCTTCCACCCCTCGCCGTCGAACCGCTGGATGATCAGCTTCTTCAGCGGAGAATAGTCCGTCGGCGTCGTGTTGTAAGTCACGCCGTCCATCAGCGCGGGCGCCGTCACGTTCTTCATGTGGGTGGCTTTGGCCAGAATGTTTTCCGGCGTCAGTTCGTCGCCGCAATCCTTCAGCAATTGTTCCAGAACCACCGCCCACGAGTAGGCCGAAAAGCCGATCTCGTTCACCGGGTCTTCCT
>JBKDZW010000063.1:0-8130 GCA_047971685.1 Rhodoblastus sp. | reverse complement strand
TTCGGCGAGCAGGTCGTGCTGTGCGGCGGCCTGGTCGAACTGATCCGCGCCGGCTTCGAGACGCTGGTGGAAGCCGGCTACGCGCCGGAACTGGCCTATTTCGAGTGCCTGCACGAGGTGAAGCTGCTCGGCGACCTCATCTACGAGGGCGGCATCGCCAACATGAACTACTCGATCTCCAACACCGCCGAATACGGCGAATACGTCACCGGCCCCCGCATCATCACCTCGCAGACCAAGGCCGAGATGAAGCGCGTTCTCGCCGATATTCAGTCCGGCAAGTTCACGCGCGACTGGATGCTGGAGAACAAGGTCAACCAGACCTCGTTCAAGGCGACCCGCGCCAAGGCCGCCGCCCACGAAATCGAGGCCGTCGGCGAGAAATTGCGCGCCATGATGCCCTGGATCGGCGCCAACAAGCTGGTCGACAAGGACAAGAACTGAATTTGTCCGCGGGCCGGCGGCGACGCCGGCGCCGAAACGCCTGAACGCGCGCCGCTCTCTGCGGCGCGCGTTTTATCTGGCGCGATCTCCGGCGCTTACTGGCCCAGCGTCCTGGTCACCGCGCCCATGGCGGCGTCCTTCGCCTTGGCCTTGCCGTGGTTCACAGCCATGGATTTGGCGTCGCCCGGCTTCATGCCCTTGAGCTTGGAGGCTTGACCGAGCCTGGAATGGGCCTCGAGCGCCTTGCCCGTCAGCTTCGGATTCTTGGCGGCATAACCCAGCGCTTTGTTCTTGGCGTAATCGCCGGCCTTGTTCTTGATCGAGCCGGTCGCTTCCTTCACCGCCATGTCGCGGGCAGCCCCCGAGAGCGCGGGATTGCCTTTCACAGCGCTTGCGGCCGAATGGGCGGCCTGCGCCTTGCCGAGCAATTCGCCGCCCGGCAGCGACTGGGCGCTGGCGGCGCAAAGAGGCGCTGCGGACAGGGCGGCCGCAAACGAAATGGACAACAGAATTTTCATGGGAACTTCCCGAGCAAGCGTTTCGGCCGGTCGGTTGGTGAGGATGCGCGCGGGCTGCTAACGTAACGTTAACGTAAACCCTTCCTGCACATTGTCGAAACGAAACAGCTTTTGACCCTCGCCTTTCGCTCTCTCGGCCTGACGCTCGACGGCAGGAACGTACTGCACGATCTCGACTTTTGCCTGCCGGCGGGCGCCTGGGCGTTCCTGGTCGCCCCGCCCGGCGCCGGCAAGACCGTGCTGCTGCGGCTCGCCGCCGGCGAGATCGCGCCAAGCGCCGGCAGGGTCGAGCGTTCAGGCGCGGCCATCTTCGCCCATCACGCCATGCCGCTCGACGAAACCATGAGTTCGCAAGCCATCGTCGCGCAAGCTATGCGAGGCGCAGGCGGGAAGAACCATGCCGGACCATCCTTCGGATTACGCCCTTTGCGCGCTCCTGAGGATGAAAACTCAGGGCGCACGCCGGACCGTGCGGATGCCGACGAGCGCGCCGCGGCCCTCTTGCAAACCCTCGGCCTCGAAACCTATCTCAATCACGAGCCGTTCCGGCTTTCGCGCGGCCATCGTGCGCGCCTCGTCATCGCCCGCGCTCTTGCTGCGCGTCCCGCCGTCCTGTGTCTCGACGATCCCTTTTCGCCCATGGACCGCCGCGCCCGCCTCATGACCGCCGATGCGCTGGCGCGCGCAGCCGGCGAGGACGGACTGACGATCCTTATGGCGTCCAACGATCCGCGCGACGTTCTGCGCTATGCCGACGTCATTGCGATCCTGAGCCAGGGTCCGGCGGCCACGATCACGAAAATCATCGCACATGTCCCCCTGCCCGAGGCCGGTGACGACGAACTCGCGGCGAATGCGCTGCATGGGTTGCTCTGGGACGCGCTGAACGCCTGAATCATTCCAGGAAATCCAGCGTCTTGAACGCCGCCGTCCGTCCCGTGATCTGTCCGGAACCGTCGCGCTGTACGCCGGTTCCGGTTGTCACGCGCGCCTTCTTGCCGACGAACGAGCCCGGCATCGTCTGGTTTTCGACCCAGGGGATGCAGGCCGCAGCTTCGCACAGGCCGGTTTTTTCGGCTCTGGCGGTCTTGATCGTCAAATAGCAATTATCGCCGCATTCAAATTTGCTGATGACGCCTCTGATCGTCTCCGGCTTTTTCCCGGCGGCGCGCGCGGCCTGTGGCGCATTCTGCGCCGGCTGGCCGGTCTGCGCCTGCGCAGCCCCTGCAAACGCCAGCGAAAGGCATGCGATCCATAGCTGCGGTTTCATTGCCCCTCCCCCCGGAAACATGCGCAGACGAAAAAAAGGCGCGACCGTCAGGCCGCGCCCATCATGCATCAAATCTGGTCGGATCAGAACTTCACGAGATCCTTGATCGCGGTTTGGGCATTGCTGGGAACGACATTGCGCGTCACGAAATCGTCCCAGCTCTTGAACTTGCCCTTGGCGCGGGCTTCCAGGATCGCCTTGGCGCGCGCCGGTCCGATCTGCGGCAGCGCATCCAGTTCCTGCGCGGTCGCGGTATTGAGGTCGATCTTCTTGCCGGGAGCAGCGGCCTTTGCGGGCTCGGCAGCCTTGGCAGGGCTCTTTGCAGAACTCTTGGCGGGCTCGGCCGCCTTGGCGGGGCTCTTGGCGGGCTCGGCCGCCTTGGCGGCAGGCGTCGCCGGTTTGGCGGGCTCGGCGGCTTTGGCGGGGGCGGCGGCCGGCTTGGCGGGCGTTGCCGGGGCGGCCGCCGGCGGCGGCGTGGCGGGCTTCAGCGGATTGGTCGTCGCAGGCTGTTGCGCCTGCGCAAAAGCAACCCCGCCGGAAAGAGCCGCAAACAGGGTCGCGGCGATCAATTTACGAGCAATCATGGCATTCCTCGACGCCTGGTCAGGTTGTGTCGCGCGCCCCAGGCGTAGCGCGCGCAATTCTACCATCGTAAATGTGGACGGCGGCAGCCATAAGCATGCGCCCGACCACGGCGCAATGTCTATGGCGGGCTCGATGAACGGCGGCTGAACGCCAAACTCGCGTTTGCGGGCCCATCCGATCGGCTTGCGCTGGCCCGCCCGATCGGCCAACGTGCGGGCCTGTCGCTCGTATGGACCATGCCGCAAGCCGCATCCCCGCAATCCGCCGTTCTGCTCGAACGTGTCCGCGTCGCCTTCGGCGCCGGCGCAAACCTCTATGTCGCGGTGGAGGGCGTCGATCTCGCGGTGGGCGCAAACGAATTCGTCGCCATCGTCGGCCCCACCGGCTGCGGCAAGTCCACGCTGCTCAATGTCGTGGCCGGCCTCCTGAAGCCCGCAGCCGGCGCAGCATATGTGAACGGCGAGGCGGTCGAAGGCGTGATGGCGCCTTGCGGCTATCTCTTTCAGCAGGACGCGCTCATGCCCTGGAAGACGGCGTGCGACAATGTCGCCGTGGCGCTGGAGCCCAAAGACGTGGCGCGCAAGGAGGCGCTGGAGCGGGCGGACGCCTGGCTGGCGAAGGTCGGGCTTGCCGCCTTCGGCGCGCGCTATCCCCACCAGCTTTCCGGCGGGCAGCGCAAACGTGTGGCGCTGGCGCAAATGCTGATCCGCGACCCGCAGATATTGCTGATGGACGAGCCCTTCGGTCCGCTCGACGCCCAGACCCGCGCCCTCATGGGCGACCTTCTGCTCGACCTCTGGTCGGCCGACCGCAAGGCGGTGCTGTTCGTCACGCACGATCTGGAGGAAGCGATTGCGCTCGCCGACCGCGTGGTCGTCATGTCCGCCGGACCCGCCGCGCGCATCGTCGCCGATCACAAGATCGATCTGCCGCGCCCCCGCGAAATCAACGAAATCCGGCTCGACCCGAAATTCCACACGATACAGCGCGCCATCTGGAACGATCTTCGCGAAGAGGTTTTGCGGACGTATCGCGCACAAGCCGGCGACGGCGCATGAAATTCCCACAGACCATCGCCACGCAGATTATCGCCCCCGCATATCGTAGCAACGCAGATCATTGCAATGACGGCCTGGCCTCCATGAGTTGCGCCACATGAGTTACGCGACATGACCCGCACGAAACTCCTCGCCTGGCAGGCCGGCGTCGCCGTCGCGCTCCTCGCCATCTGGCACATCGGCTCCAGCATACCGATCGCCGGCCATTATCTCATGCCGAAATTCTTCTTCTCCACGCCTTCGGACGTTCTCGCGCGCGTGTGGAAAATGTTTGCAAGCGGCCTGGTGTGGCGCCATTTGTGGGTCACGCTGACCGAAACCGCGCTCGCTTTCGTCATCGGCTCGCTCGGCGGCGCGGCCATCGGCTTCTGGTTTGCGCGCAAGCCCGTGCTCGCGGCGGTTTTCGATCCCTTCCTGAAAGCCGCCAACTCCCTGCCCCGCGTGGTGCTCGCGCCCATATTCATGCTGTGGTTCGGGCTCGGTATCTGGTCGAAGGTCGCACTTGGCGTCACGCTCGTCTTTTTCATTGTCTTCTTCAACGTCTATCAAGGCATGCGCGAGACGCCGCCCGTCGTGCTCGCCAACGCCCGCATGCTCGGCATGAACGATCGCCAGTTGATGCGCCATGTCTACTGGCCGTCCGCGCTTACCTGGGTCTTTTCCTCGCTGCACGCTTCCGTCGGCTTCGCGCTGGTCGGCGCAGTGGTCGGCGAATATCTGGGCGCCGCAGCCGGCCTCGGCTATCTCATTCACGAGGCCGAAGGCGTGTTTGACGTGACCGGCGTATTCGCCGGCATGATCGTGCTGGCGATCTTCGTCATCGCCATCGACTGGCTGGTGACATCGATCGAAAACCGGCTGCTGGTCTGGCGCCCGCAGCCCCATCAACAGACCTGAGGATTCGCCATGAACGTCCGTACGCTGTTTTCGGCCTTCGCCGCCCTCGCATTCTCCGCATCGGCGGCTTTCGCGCAGACGCCCGCGCCCGAAAAGAAGAAAATCGTCATCGGCGTCGGCGGCAAGTCGCTGCTCTATTATCTGCCGCTGACGGTCGCCGAGCGGAAGGGCTATTTCAAGGCCGAGGGGCTCGACGCCGAAATCATCGATTTCGCAGGCGGCGCCAAAAGCCTGCAAGCCCTGATCGGCGGCTCCGTCGATGTCGTCGCCGGCGCCTACGAACACACGATCCACATGCAGGCCAAGGGGCAGGACATCAGGGCGACCATTGATCTTGGCCGTTATCCCGGCATCGTCATCGCCGTGCGCAAGGATGTGAAATACGACAAGCCCGCCGACCTCAAGGGCCTCAAGATCGGCGTCACCGCGCCGGGCTCGTCCACCAACATGCTCGCCAGATATTTTCTCGCCAAGAACGGCATATCGCCTGACGCCGCCGCCTGGATCGGCGTCGGCGGCGCGGCGTCTGCGGTCGCCGCCGTGCGCAACAAGCAGGTCGACGGCATTTCCCATCTCGAGCCCGTCATCGCCATGCTCGAACAGGCCGGCGAGATAAAGATCGTCGCCGACACGCGCACCGAAGCCGGCACGCGCGCGCTGTTTGGCGGCGAGAACCCGGCCGCCGTCATCTATGCGAAGAAAAGTTTCATCGACGCCAATCCCGACACGATGCAGGCCATCGTCAATGCCGAATACAAGGCGTTGCAATGGCTGAAGAGCGCAACGCCCGAGGATGTCGCCGGTCTCGTGCCGGAAAATTACCTGCTCGGCGACAGGAAGCTCTACATGGCGGCATTCGCTGCAACCCGCGCTTCCTATTCGCTGACTGGCCTGATCGACGCCGCCGCGCAAAAAAGCGCCTTCGACATGCTCGTGCAATTCACGCCGGAGCTGAAGGATGCGAAAGTCGATCTTTCCGCCACTTTCGACGATCGCTTTGCGAAGAAGGCGGCGGCGACGGAAAAGTAGTTTTTCTTTTGGCGCCGCATTGCCTGGCCGTTTCTCTCCCGGCAATGGCGGGTCTGAATTTTCGGGCAGAAATTAAATCCATGAACATTCTCTCCATCCAGTCGCACGTCGCTTACGGCCATGTCGGCAATTCCGCCGCCGTCTTTCCGCTCCAGCGCATGGGGGTGGAAGTCTGGCCCATCCATACCGTGCAATTCTCCAACCATCCCGGCTACGGCGGCTTTCGCGGCAAGACCTTCGACGCCGCGATGATCGACGATTGCGTCAAGGGCATCGCCGAACGCGGCGTTCTCGCCCAATGCGACGGACTTATTTCCGGCTATGTGGGAGCGCCCGAAACGGGCGGAGCGATCCTGCGCGCCGTCCAGCGCGTGAAAAAGGAAAACCCGAACGCGCTTTATTGCTGCGATCCCGTGATCGGCGACGCCGGTCCCGGTGTTTTCGTCAAGCAGGGCATACCGGAATTCTTTGCCGGCCCCGCGCTTGCCGCAGCCGATATCGTCACGCCCAATCATTTCGAGCTTGAATGGGTGACCGGCGCCCCCATCGTCGGCGTCAAGGCGTTTCGCGCTGCGCTCGATGCGGTCCATGCGCGCGGGCCCAGCATCGTTCTCGTGACATCGGCCCATCTCGCCGACACGCCCGATGATTGCGTCGATCTCTTCGTGTCCTCGTTCGAGGGCGTCTTCCGCATCCGCACGCCGCGCATCCCCCGGGATTTCAACGGCGCGGGCGACGCCATCGCCGCGCTGTTCCTTGCCCATTGCATCGAGACGCAATCGCCGAAACTGGCGCTTGAGCGCGCAGGCGCCGCAGTCTACGGCATTCTCAAACGCACGTTCGACGAAGGCGGCCATGAATTGTTGCTGGTGCAGGCTCAAGACGAAATCGTCGCGCCGACCACGAGATTTTCGGCCGAAATGCTCTGAATTTCAGTAGCGCCCGGCCGTCGACGGATCGGGCGCGGTCTGCGGCGCAGCCGGTGCGAAGGCCGCAGGCGGCCTTCGCGGACGCGCGTTGCGCCCGGCCGCATTTTCGTCGCGCGCCGGCTCGCCGCGCGCAGGCGCCGGCCGGTTTCGCGCCGGAGGCGTTTCACGCACGGCAGGCCGGTTCATCAGGCGTTTTGCGTCTTCGAGCGCGCGGCGCTCCTCGGCGTTGCGCCGATCCATCCTGAGCCGCCGGTTGAACATGGCGCGCTCGCGAATATCGGCTTCAAGCGCCGCATTGCGCTCTTTCTCGCGCGCAATCGCGCGTTCCGCCAACGCCGCTATCAGGGCCTGCGCATGAATGGTGCGGGAAAAACCCTGCGCGCCGCCGTTCCATTCAAGCGTGACGCGCGGGCGCGCACTCCAGTTCTCCGGTGTGGCAAGGCTCAATGTTTCGCGCGCCTCCATCGCGCCGGTATGAAGATCGAGCGCACCGGAAAGGCTGACATCGGCCTGCCCCGCGCGCGCCTCCGCGGGCGACAGGGTTAGTTTTCCGGCGGCGACCGTCGCCTCGCTTTCGAGATTTCCAGGCTCCTGCGCGCCCTTGTCGAAGGCATCGTCAAGCTTTTTTTCCAACGCGCGCGCATCGAGCGCATCTTCATGCGCGACAATTGTGGCAGGCGCGTCTTCATGCGCGACAATGGCGACAAGCGCATCGGGCGCGGCATGCGCAATGCGCGTATCGGAAAATCTCAGACGCCCCTGCCCCGCAAGCGAGGCCACGAGCTCGGCGGACGAACCGCCCGAGCCCGACACATCGAGCGCGCCGCCGACGCGCGCGGAAAACGGCTGGACATCCGCCTTGATATCCTGCCCCGAAAGACGCGCGCGAAACGTGGCGGCTGCACCCTCGCGCCGCAACGCAATCTCGCCCGAAAGCCGTCCCTTGCCGAGCGCCATCGCCATGTCTTGCGCAACAAGCGCGCCCGGCCCAAGCGCAAGATTCATATGCGCATCGCGCGCGGCAATGTCGGCCCCGAGATCGAGATGGGCCACATCGAGCGCGATATTGGCCTGCGGCGGATCGAACCGCGAGGGCGCAAACTTCAGGCTCGGCCACACAGCGCCGCTGGCTGCGGGTTGCGCAGGGCCAAGCACGAGACCTGCAAGATCGGACGCAGAAAGACGCTCGAGCGCAAGCCCGCCGGAAATAACGCCCGCCCAATCGCGTTGAAGATCGCCGCTGGCGCGCACGCCGGAAACCTCCGCATCGATCTTGTGCAGCGCAAGCCCCTGCCCGTCGAGACGCAGGCGCGCCGTGCCGCGCAGCGGAATGTGCAAGGAAGGATCGGGCGCGCCGAAAGCAAAGAGTGGCGCAAGCGGGGCAAGGTCGTCGCTCTGCG